>JAHFQX010000023.1 GCA_023259135.1 Betaproteobacteria bacterium
AACGTTGGGCAGCCAAAGGGCCACCCGGTCTCCGCGGCCAATCCCCAATTGCTCCAACCCCGTGGCCAGGCGGCGGCTTTCATTCGCGAGTTGTCCGTAGGAGACCGGACGTTCCCGGTCGATGAAGGCGGGCGCTGCCGGCTGCCGGGCCGCTAGCCCGTCCAATAGGGCCGATAAGGTGCTGGGCATGGTGATTCTCCTCGGTACGCTAGCGCAGTAACTCCGCCCCGCTGCCGGAGGGAAATTACTGCTTCTTAACCAACGGACACGTGCTCTTGGACAACGGAATGAAGGCCTCATTGCCGGGAATGGTCCGCCGCACATGGTAGTAGTCCCAGGGGTACTTGGACTCCTCGGGCTTCTTCACCTGCATCAGATACATGTCATGCACCATGCGCCCGTCTTCCCGGAGCTTGCCGTTCTTGGCGAACATGTCGTTCACCGGCATGGCCTTCATTTTGGCCATCACCGCCCCGGTCTCGTCGGTGCCGGCAGCCTGCACCGCCTTCAGGTAATGGGTGATGGAGGAATAGATTCCGGCCTGGATCATATTCGGCATGCGTTTCATCTTCTCGAAGAAACGCCTCGACCAGGCCCGGGTCTCGTTATTCATATCCCAATAAAATGCCTCGGTAACATACATCCCCTGGGTTGCCTTGAGGCCCAAGGTATGGATGTCGGAGATGGGGACCACTAGCCCGGCGAAGCGCTGCTTGGGGGTGATGCCGAACTCGCTGGCCTGCTTGATGGCGTTGATGGCATCGGGGCCGGCGGTGGCGAGCCCGATCACTTTCGCCCCGGAAGCCTGGGCCTGCAGCAGAGATGACGAGAAATCGGTGTTGGGGAAAGGGTTCCGGACCGAACCCAGCACCTTGCCCCCGGACCCCTTCACCACGTCGGCGGCATCCTTCTCCAGGGAATGTCCGAAAGTATAGTCGGCCGTAATGAAGAACCAGCTATCTCCTCCTTCTTTCACCACAGCCCGGGCAGTTCCCGCCGCCATCGAATAAGTATCGTAAGTCCAGTGGGCAGTGATGGGAGTGCAGTCCTCGTTAGTGATGCGGGTGGCGCCGGGCCCCGACAACAACACGATCTTGTTCTTCTCTTTGGCGATCTTTATCGCCGCCAGGGAGGTAGCCGAAGCCGCAACCTCCCCCAAAATGTCCACCTTGCCCTTGTCGAACCATTCCCGAGCTTTGCTGGAAGCGATATCCGCCTTGTTCTGGTGATCGATGGACAGCAATTCGATGGGTTTGCCCAGCACCTTGCCGCCGAAATCGTTGATCGCCATCTGAGCCGCATGGACGGAATAAAGCCCGCCGACATCGCCATAGGGTCCCAGATCGTTCATTACCCCGATGCGGACCACCCCGTCGGAAATCTTCTCCCCAGCCGCAGCCGCAGGACCCGTGAAAGCCGCCAGAACAGCGGCGCAGACGCCCAGCATGATCGGTACGCTTTTCATTGCTCGCCTCCTTAAATCGTTTAATAAAAACTGCAACCGTTCCCCGATGGGGGATTACACCTGAATTTCCTTGAATGGCCCGGGAGCGGATCGGGCAGTAACTCCGCCCCGCTGCCGGAGGGAAATTACTGCTTCTTAACCAACGGACACGTGCTCTTGGACAACGGAATGAAGGCCTCATTGCCGGGAATGGTCCGCCGCACATGGTAGTAGTCCCAGGGGTACTTGGACTCCTCGGGCTTCTTCACCTGCATCAGATACATGTCATGCACCATGCGCCCGTCTTCCCGGAGCTTGCCGTTCTTGGCGAACATGTCGTTCACCGGCATGGCCTTCATTTTGGCCATCACCGCCCCGGTCTCGTCGGTGCCGGCAGCCTGCACCGCCTTCAGGTAATGGGTGATGGAGGAATAGATTCCGGCCTGGACCATATTCGGCATGCGTTTCATCTTGTCGAAGAAACGCCTCGACCAGGCGCGGGTCTCGTTATTCATATCCCAATAAAACGCCTCGGTGAGATACATGCCCTGGGTCGCCTTGAGGCCCATGGCATGGACGTCATTGACAAAAAACAGCAATGCCGCCAAGGATTGCTTGGGGGTAATGCCGAACTCGCTGGCCTGCTTGATGGCGTTGATGGCATCGGTCCCGCCGTTGGCGAGCCCGATCACTTTCGCCCCGGAAGCCTGGGCCTGCAGCAAAAACGACGAGAAGTCGGCGCTGGGGAAAGGGTGGCGGATCGAACCCAGCACCTTCCCCCCGGCTCCCTTCACCACGTCGGCGGCATCCTTCTCCAGGGAATGTCCGAAAGTATAGTCGGCCGTAATGAAGAACCAGCTATCCCCTCCTTCTTTCACCACAGCCCGGGCAGTTCCCGTCGCCAGGGAATAAGTATCGTAGGTCCAGTGGGCGGTGATGGGGGTGCAGTCCTCATTGGTGATGCGAGTAGGGGCAGGCCCGGACAGCAGCACGATCTTGTTCTTCTCTTTGGCGATCTTTATCGCCGCCAGGGCGGTGGCGCCAGCGGCGACTTCCCCCAAAATGTCCACCTTGTTCTTGTCGAACCATTCCCGAGCCTTGTTGGAAGCGATATCCGCCTTGTTCTGGTGATCGATGGACAGCAATTCGATGGGTTTGCCCAATACCTTGCCACCGAAATCGTCGATGGCCATTTGAGCGGCATAAACCGAGTGCGGTCCGCCGACATAGGCATAGGGTCCGGACAGATCATTCATTACTCCAATGCGGACTACCCCGTCGGAAATCTTCTCCCCGACCGCAGCTGCAGGATCAGCGAAAGCCGCCAGAACAGCGGCGCAGACGCCCAGCATGATGGGTACGCTTTTGTGTTTCATTGTTCTCCTCCTTGACGTTTGATAAAAACCGCAACCGCTCCTCCTGAGGGGTTACACCTGAATTTCCTTAAGATTCGAATCCAGCACCAGCCGAGGCTCGGTCAGGGCCTGCACTTCTTCCGCAGTCCAACCCGGGGCAACCTCCTTCAATAACAATCCATCGGCACCCACTTCGATCACCGCCAGATCCGAGACGATCAGATCGACGCAGGCTTTCGCGGTCAGAGGATATTTGCAATGTCTGACGATTTTCGGCTTGCCCTGCTTGGTGACATGCTCCATGGCGATGATCACCCGCTTGGCTCCCACCGCCAAATCCATGCTGCCGCCGATGCCGCCTGATTCCGGAACGCCGAAAGTCCAATTGGCCAGATCTCCCGCTCCGGAAACCTCCACCGCTCCGAGGATGGTGGCATCCAAGTGACGCCCCCGAATCATGTCGAAGGACTGGCCCATGTCGCAGAACGCCATGCCCGGCCGAGGCCGGAAAAAGCGCAACCCCGCATCCACATAATCGAAATCGGCTCTTCCCCATTCCGACTCCGGGAGCAGCGGCCCATAGCCCAACACCCCATGCTCGGCATGGAACGCCACCTGTATCCCGGCGGGCAAATGGGACGCGCACAGATTGGGAATACCCACTCCGAGATTGACGTAGTCTCCGTCTTTCAATTCCAAGGCGGCCCGTGCCGCCACTTGCTCGGGGAGCAGACGCGGCTTCATGATTTTTTCCCCTGGGCTTGAAAGCGGGCCAGCAACTCTTTCCGGTTCCGGGCACTCCCCAAGCCCGCTTCGGGCACCCGCACCAACCGATCCACGTAGATCCCCGGAGTGATAATCGCGTCGGGGTCCAACTCCCCCACCTCGACAATCTCGTCCACTTCCGCAACCACCGTCCGGCAGGCGGTCGCCATCACCGGATTGCAGCCCCGGCCTCCTCCCCGATACACCAAATTTCCCAGCTTGTCCGCCCGGTGCGCCCGGATGAAGCCGAAATCGGCGGTCAGCGGTTTCTCCAGCAAATATTCCCGCCCGTCATCCAGCAACCGCTTCTCCTTGCCCTGTTCCACCAGGGTCCCGATTCCCACCGGAGAATAAAAACCGCCGATACCGGCGCCTCCCGCCCGGATGCGTTCCGCCAGGATCCCGTGGCTCACCAACTCCAATGCGGTCTTACCCTCCCGAATCCGCCGCTCCATGGGAGATTCCATCCCCAGATAGGACATTCCGGGCCAAGCGGTGATGAGCTTCTTCACTTGGTCCGCCATCATGAAGGGAGTCACTACATCCCATAGCACGGTCTTGCCGACGAAGGCCGGCATGACGTTGTGAGTGATCAGCGTCAGATCCTGGGTCCCCTTGTTTCTCAGGGCCTGGAGCAGATTTTGCGGGGTTCCCGAAACACCCCAACAGAACACCATGAGGGAAGCGCCGTCGGGAAAGTCCTCGATCGCCTCTTCAAAGGTCGTGCAGATGCGGGTTTTCATTTCCTTTCTCCCTGACGGGGACCCCAGAGATTTTTTTGGCCCGTTCCCGTAACTGGAATTTCTGGATCTTCCCGGTGGAAGTCTTGGGCAAGGGGTTCACCTGGATCATCGCATTTTCTTCCATCACTCCCGAATCAAACTTTCAGCCCGCGGCGATTTTCTGCCGCAACTCGTTGACCGCTTCCGGATTCACCAGGGCAGACAGGTCCCCGGGGCTATCCCCGCGGAACACCGCCCGCACCACCCGGCGCATGATCTTCATGTTGCGCGTCTTGGGCAACTCATTGACGAATACCACTTGCTTGGGCCGGTATGACGTTCCCATTCCGGCCACCACCGCCTTGGACAGGATGTCCTCCAGACTCTTGTCCGGCGCCACTCCCGGCATCGGCACGCAAACGCAAACGATGGCCGACCCTTTGACCGGATCCGGAACCCCGATCACCGCCACTTCCGATAGCTTGGCGGTCTCCATCAAAAGCCCCTCGATCTCCGAGGGCCCGGTCCGCTTGCCGGAAACCTTGATGGTATCGTCGGAACGCCCCAGGATGTAATACAGTCCGTCCTCGTCCCGCATGGCGAAATCGCCATGCACCCAAATGCCCGGAATGGTATTCCAGTAACTGTCCAAATATCGGGCATCGTCCTTCCACAGGCTCTTGGTCATGCCGATGGAAGCCTGCCTGAGCACCAGTTCCCCCACCTGACCGGCGGGCACGGGCTTGCCGCTATCGTCCACGATGTCCGCCCCCATGCCTAGGCCGGGGCCGGCAAAGGAGCTGGGCTTCATGGGATGATGAGGAGTGCTGGTGAAAATGCAGCCCCCCACCTCCGTGCCTCCGGAAATGTTCATGATGGGAATCTTTTCCTTGCATACGTGCTTGAAGAACCACAGCCACGGCGTCTCGGTCCACGCCTCCCCACCGGAGCAGGTGATGCGCAGCGACGACAAATCGTAGCGCTCCACTGCTTCGTCGCCGTAGCGCATCAGGCCCCGGATCAGGGTCGGCGCGACTCCCACATAGGTCACCTTATGATCCTGGATCAGCCTCCAGAACCGGCCGGTATCGGGGTAATCCGGGGTTCCTTCCACCACCAGCAGGCTTCCGCCCATCATGCTGGGAACGCAGGCGCACATGGCCCCCACCATCCACCCCATGTCGCTCATGAAGAAGAATCGGTCGGTGGACTTAAAATCACAGCAAATGTGCATATCGCGGGTGACCATCGACCCCAGAAAGCTAACATGGGTCCACACGCAACCCTTGGGCTTGCCGGTGGTTCCAGAGGTGTACAGCAAGATGGCCGGCGCCTCGGCATCCATTTCCTCGGTGGGAACGTCGTCGGGCTGCCCTGCCACCAAATCGCCCCACCAGTGGTCCCGTCCCGCTCGCATGGGAGTGTTCAGCTTGTCTCCCATGTGCCGCACCACGATTACTTGCTTCACGCTGGGAACCTCTCCCAGCGCCTCGTCCAGCACCGTTTTCATGTCTCCCGGGGCACCCCGCCGCCAGGTGCCGTCGGCGGTAATCACCACCTTGGCGCCGCCGTCGTTCAGGCGGGTCACGATGGGCTGGGGACCGAAACCGGAGAACAGCGGCATCATGATGGCGCCGATTTTCTGGATGGCGAAAAAGGCGGCGAAAGTCTCCGGCAGATTAGGCATATAAACGGCGACCACGTCGCCTTTGCCTATACCCAGGAACTTGAGGGCCGCCGCCAACTTGCACACCTCGACATTAAACTCCCCATAGGTGAAGCGCCGCTGCTGCTTCGGATCCTCCCCTTCCCAGACCAGGAATTCCTTGTTCCAGGTAGGAGTGCCTTGGTACTTGTCGATGCAGTTCAGCACCACATTGGTCGTTCCACCCACGCACCAACGCGCCCAGGGCAAGCCCCGGGAAACATCCAGGATTTGGTCATAGGGCTTGTAAAACCGCATGTCGCAGAACTTGAAGACGTGTTCCATCAACCAGCCCGGATCCTGGTCGCCTTTCTTCTGCAAGGACGCGAAATCCGGCAGGCCCACCCTCTTCAGGAACGCGGTGAGGTTGCTTTGCGCGATGATCTCGGGAGTCGGCTCCCAGTAGAATTTCTTGTTGGCAGACGCCATGGATACTGCCCTCCTTCAGGTTTCTGTTGCGATTCTACGGACTCTCCCCGGATTCCACGGGGATCAAAAGTAGGAAGAACTCTACCCCTTCGCCCACCCCATTGGCAATCCGACCCGCTTAGCCTTCACGCAAGGCGGCAAGCGCCTCATCCACCCGCTCCACGGCCGTCACTTCCATGCCGGAAATGTTTTGCTTGGGACGATTTCCGGCCGGGATCAGGGCCCGCTGGAACCCCAGTTTGGCGGCCTCCTTCAACCGTTCCTGGCCCCGCTGCACCGGCCGGATTTCCCCCGCCAGTCCGACCTCGCCGAAAGCCACCAGCTTTTCCGGCAAAGCTCGATTCCTCAGGGACGACACCACCGCCAACAGCACCGCCAGATCGGCCGCCGGCTCGAGGATCTTCATACCGCCCACGGCATTGACAAACACATCCTGATCGAAGCACGCCACCCCGGCATGGCGGTGCAGCACCGCCAACAGCAGCGCCAGCCGGCTGGCGTCCAATCCGACGCACAAGCGGCGCGGATTAGGAGCGTGGGCGGCATCCACCAGGGCCTGGATTTCCACCAGCACCGGGCGGGTTCCCTCTTGGGCCACCATCACGCAACTGCCGGGCACCCCTGCGCCGCGGCCCGACAAAAACAGCGCCGAAGGGTTGCTCACCCCCTTGAGGCCCCGATCCGTCATGGCGAACACTCCCAACTCGTTCACCGCGCCGAAACGGTTCTTGAAGGCCCGCACCATACGGAAGCTGGAGTGGGTGTCACCCTCGAAATAGAGCACCGTATCCACCATATGCTCCAGCACGCGCGGACCCGCCAAGGCTCCCTCTTTCGTGACATGCCCCACCATCACCACCACGCAGCCGCTGCGCTTGGCATAGCGGGTCAGCAACGCGGCGCATTCCCGCACCTGGGCCACCGAGCCGGGCGCCGACTGCAGCGCCGAAGAATACAAAGTCTGGATGGAATCCATCACCGCCACTTGGGGCCGCTCGGCTTCCAGCACGGCAAGAATGCGCTCCACCTGGATTTCCGTGAGCAGCTTGAGCCGCTTCGGGTCCAGCCCCAGCCGCCGAGCCCGCAACGCCACTTGCTGGGCGGATTCCTCCCCGCTCACGTACAGGCAGGCCAGTGTTTCCCCCATGGTGGCCAAAGCCTGGAGCAGCAGAGTGGATTTGCCGATCCCCGGATCCCCGCCCAGCAAGGCCACTCCGCCCCGCACCAGACCGCCCCCCAGTACTCGGTCCAATTCGGCGCTGCCGGTCCCGTAGCGGGGCGCCTCGGCGGCATCCACCGCCCCCAGCTCCAGCAGGCTACTCCCCTCCTCGGCAATCCCCTGCAAGCCCTCGCCGCGCGATTCGGCCACCGTCTCGACCAAGGTGTTCCATGCCAGGCAGTGGGGGCACTGGCCTTGCCACTTGATGGCTTGACCGCCGCATTCGGTGCAGGTATGGACGGTTTTGGGCTTGGCCACGGAAAATCGCAAAAAGGATAATGGGGTCAGCTTTCCGGGCCGGAGTTTAACATGGTGACCCTGCCAGGCTGGAGTTGCCCCAATTCCACCGGTGCGAAATAATCCGTTCGGCTCCTGCTGCTCCGACATCGATGAATCTTCCCGCCCCGCCGCCTGCCGCCCTGCCCGATTACCAGGGCGGCAGCCTGCTCAATCTGATGGCGTCCATCACCGCGGCCTGCGGTGGCGCTCCCCTGCATCCGCCGCTGATCCTGTTGCCTCCCAAGGAGCTCGCGCCGGCTCGCAACATCATCTTGCTGTTGGTGGATGGCCTGGGCTTCCGCCTGCTCCGGGACTCTCCCCATGCTCCGAACTTCCGGAGATATTTGCGCGGTTCCTTGACCTCGGTGTTTCCCTCCACCACCGCCAGCGCCATCGCGACTCTATTCACCGGTCTGGCTCCGAGCCAGCATGGCATCACCGGCTGGTTCACTTATTTGAAGCAGGCCCAAGCCGTCACCGCGATATTGCCTTTCGAAACCCGGGGCGATGCCCGCCCCTTGGGCGAATTGGGCATCGCTCCACAAGACGTGTTCATCGGGCCGCCGCTGTTCGATACTCTGGGCATTGCTTGCTGGGCGCTGCTGCCTCATCGCATCGCCGATTCGGATTTCAGCCGGTTCCACTGCGGCCGGGCCATCCGGGTCGGCTATGGCGGCCGGGCGGCGCTGTTCCGGCAAGCCCTTCGCATCGTCCGCATCCACCCGGATCGGAAGCTGATTTACGCCTATCTCCCGGATTTGGATGCCCTGGCGCACCAACGCGGCATCGGCAGCCCCCAGGCCGCCAAACTGTTGGCCGCGCTGGACAAGGAATTCGGTCTGTTTCTCCAGGGCCTGGCCGGGACCGACACCTGCGTCCTCGTCACCAGCGACCACGGCTTCGTGGATATTCCCCCGGAGGGCCTGCTAAAGCTGGAGGACCACCCCGAGCTCAAACAGGCGCTGGCCCATCCCCTGTCCGGGGAATCGCGGGTTGCCTACTGCCGGGTCAAGCCGGATCGCCGCGCCGGCTTCGAGGCCTACGCCGCCGATAAGCTGGCTGACCACGCCACGCTGCATCACCGGGAAAAACTGCTCGACGAGGGGTGGTTCGGGCCCGGCCCCTACCACCCTGACATCGCGGATCGCCTCGGCGATTACATTCTCGTGATGCGCCCCGGCCGGGTTACCCGGGATCATGTCCCCGGCGAAACCCGTCCCTCCTTTGTCGGCTACCACGGGGGCGTTACTCCCGATGAAATGGAAATTCCATTGGTGCTCGCCAAAATCTGAGAGCTCTTGATTCCCCTGCGGGAATCTCATGGATTTGGAATATCGGGGTCGCTACGCGTAAAATCCGCTTCCTTTGTTCATACAACGCATTCGCCCGCAAGAGGAAATGAAGGAATACGCAAAGCACGTTCGGTTCGACGGGAGGCTGTTGATTCTGGGCTTCGGGAGTGTCGGCCAGGGCGTACTGCCCCTGCTGCTGCGCCATCTCGACATCGCTCCGCGGAACATCGTGATCATCACCGCGGAGCCGCGGGGGCGCGGCGAGGCTGCCCATTACGGCATCTCTTTCCGCGAGTTTCCCCTGACTCCGGAAAACTACCGGCCCTTCCTTAACGAGACCCTCCGTCCGGGAGATTTCCTGCTCAATGTCTCCGTCAACGTATCCAGCGTGGCCTTGCTGGAATATTGCCAACAACATGGCATTTTGTATCTGGATACCTGTATCGAGCCCTGGGCGGGCGGTTACGCCGATCCCTCGCTGACTCCATCCCAACGTTCCAATTATGGCCTCCGGGAATCAGTACTAGCCTTGCGCGGGCGGTTTCCGGACGGGCCCACGGCCATTCCAACCCATGGCGCCAATCCCGGCCTGGTGTCCCATTTCGTCAAACAGGCATTGCTGGATATTGCTCGAGATGCGGGCCATCGGCTCGAAACGCCCCAGGATCGCCATGCATGGGCGGCCCTGGCGCAAACCTTGGGGATCAAAGTCATCCATATCGCCGAGCGGGATACCCAGGTCGCCGATCCGCCTAAGCAAATCGGCGAATTCGTCAATACCTGGTCGGTGGACGGATTCATCGGAGAAGGCATGCAACCCGTCGAGATCGGCTGGGGAAGCCACGAGCGGCATTTTCCGGCAGACGGAGCGCGGCACGATTTCGGCAGTGGCGCCGCGATTTATCTATGCCGCCCCGGAGCTTCGGTACGGGTTCGTTCCTGGACTCCGCTGGAAGGCCCCTACCAGGGTTTCCTCATCACCCACGCCGAGTCGATCTCAATTGCCGACTACTTGACCGTCCGCCGCGAAGGACAGGTCCGCTACCGTCCCACCGTGCACTATGCCTATCACCCGTGCGATGCCGCGGTGCTTTCAGTCCATGAACTGACCGGTAAAAATTGGAAGCCGCAAGAACGCCAACGGGTACTGCTGGAGGATATTTCCGGGGGCATGGACGAATTGGGAGTCCTGCTTATGGGCCATGCCAAAGGAGGTTATTGGTACGGCTCCCGCCTCACCGTCGAGGCAGCTCGCAAATTGGCCCCTTATAACAATGCCACCAGCCTGCAAGTGGCGGCGGGAATCATGGCCGCGATGGTATGGGCGATTCGCCACCCCCGGGCCGGGATCGTGGAGCCCGACGAGTTGCCTTTCGACTCGATCCTGGAACTGGCCCGCCCCTATCTTGGCAGCTTGATCGGCCAATACGGCCATTGGACCCCGCTGCAGGATCGAGGGCAACCGTTTCCCGAGGTATTGGATACCACCGACCCTTGGCAGTTCAAGAATTTCCGGGTGGAATAGCCGGCAACCAACTTCAATCGCCTTCAACTGAGCTTGAATTTATTTTCTTGCTTAGCAAAGGCCGTCGATCTAGTATTTCCATAAAGTCACAGATCTACAGACGGCAGGAGGAACAACTGCATCTCCGGGCTCTCAGGGTCTCGCGTTTCGGTTCGGTTACCGGAATCACGGTAATCTTGCTCGCGGCGCTCTCATTCTCGGCCAAGGCTCAGCAGCCTACGGATGATCCGCGGCGCTTGGTGGCGGAACAAAAAATTCGGCTTATGGAAAATCTGCTGGCGGCGCCCATGGCGCATAAAGCTGAGGCAAGCGGTAATCAGGAAATAAGGGCGCTACTTGCCAAGGCGCGTCAACTCTTGGAGGCGGCACGTAGCGATTTGGCGATCAAAAAGTACGAGCACGCGGCCCGTACCCTGGACGATGCGTTGCGCACCGTCTCATCGGCCTCCTCGGCATTGTCCCGTAACGATCCGGGCTTGACCGAAGGCGCCCACCGCGCACGGAATACCGAACTCATCGAGCAGATTCAGACCTACCGCGCCTCCCTGGCGGAAACCGTGGCACAGACCGGAAGCGAGCAGGCCGTTGCGGCACTCGGGCGCCTCGACAAGATGGCCGCCGAAGCTCAAGAGTTGATGCAACGGGAACATCACGGGGAAGCCAATAAGCTTCTCGGCAACGCCTACCGACACGCCGTCATCTCCCTTTCCCGGATCCGCGCCGGACAAACCGTGGTGCTGGAGGTAAAGTTCGACTCCCCGGCCGATGAGTTCGCCTACGAGCAAAAGCGCAACCGCAGCCACGAAATGCTGGTGAACATGACCCTGGAGGAACGCCGGGCCAAGGGCCCGCTGCGCGAAACCGTCGCTCGCCGCGTGGACGAAAGCAAAAAACTGCGGCAGCTCGCCGAAGCACAGGCCGCCGCCGGAGACTACAAGAGCGCCATCAAGACTCTGGAGCTTGCCACCGGGGAGTTGGTGCAAGCGCTGCAGGGAATGGGTGTGGCGGCTTTCTAACCGGATCACGCATGATCGCACGAACATTTCTTTCGGCATTTGAGCCGATCATTAGCCCCCTCGCGCCGCGATGGGGCGTTATCCTGTGGATCGCATGTTTCGGTTTCCTCGCCACGGCGGCAGAAAGCGCGGAGCTTTCCCCCGTGGCGGCTATCAACAAGGCAGGCCGCCAACGTATGCTTTCCCAGCGCATCATCAAGGCTTATTGCCAAGTAGGCCTGGGCGTAGAGCCGCGGCAATCCCGCATTCAAATCCAGAACGCCGTGGAATTGTTTGATAGCCAACTCAGGCAACTCCAGTCCGGCATTTCGGACAGCAAGGCCCGCCAGGCGCTAAGCCGACTCGCCAGGCAGTGGCGGCCCGTTAGATCCATCGCCACCGGGCCCGTCAACCGGGCCGGCGCAAAAAAGCTGATGAAGCACGGCGACGCCTTGCTGGCAAGTGCCCACCAAGTAACGGACTTGCTTGATGGTGCCCACGGAAAACAAGTTGGGCAGTTGGTAAATCTGGCAGGGCGCCAGCGTATGCTGTCCCAACGTCTGGCGAAAGCCTACATGCTCAAGCTATGGGGATTCGACAACCCGGCGATGCGGGAGGAAATCGAAGCCGCCGGCCGCGAATTCGCCGACGCACTCACAATCCTGCGGGCCGCTCCCGAAAATACCCCAGCGCTGAACCAGGAGCTCGATGCGGTAGCCCTGCAGTGGGAGTGGTTCCGCCATGCCCTTATGCTTGAAGGAGCTTATTCCTACCGCCTGATTGTCGCGGAAGCCAGCGAATCGATCCTACAGAGCATGGAACTGATTACCCGAATGTATGAGGACCTACCGGCCCAATAGAGTAGCAGGCGGGATCCTTGAGCGCGGGTACAATGAGAGGGTAAAGTTGGATTTGCCCCTAATTGGGGGGAAACCATTCCGCCCCAATCCAACCATCCACAACCGACAGGAGGATTTATGTCCGAAAACAGCGCTGTCCACCGCTTCACGACCCATCGCCGCACCATCACCGAAACCGATATCGTCACCTTCGTCAATGTGGTGGGGTTGCACGAACCGTTCTTCATCGACATGGAATACATCAAGGAAAACATGTCGGAGGAGCATCGCGAGCGCTTTGCCCCCGGCCCGATGATCGTGTCCATGGGCATGGGACTGGTGGCTCCCATCGTCCTGGGGGTGATCAACAAAGTGCTGGAGGGAGCCGAAGTCGGGCCCTTTGGGGGCATGACCGGAATTGAGGCCCGCATCAAGGGCGCCGCCTATCCCGGCGACACCCTCCATGTCGAAGGAGAGGCCCGGGTCAAGGGCAAGACCAGCCGGGGCTATACCCTGGTGGACTTGCGCCACGTAGTTAAAAATCAGAAAGACGAAGTCGTCGCGGATTTTACCGAAACCATCCTGTTTCTGCCGCCGAAGAAGCAATAACTCAATCCAGATACTCGAACACCCGGACCACTTTCTGCACACCGCCCGTGGTCCGGGCGATTTCGGTGGCTTCATCCGCTTCTTGGCGCTTCACCAGTCCCAGCAGATAAACCGTTCCCCGCTCGGTAACCACCTTAACGTGGTTGGCCTGGAATTTTTTGGTATCGAGAAACCGGGCCTTAACCTTGGAAGTCAGGTAGGCATCGTTGGCGCGGGCAGCATACGAACTGTTCCCTGCCACCGCCAGCTCGTTCTGTACCCGGCGAACATTGTCCACTTGTTTAACCAAGGCCTCCACTTCCTGCTGAGCCTGCTGATCGGGCACTTCCCCCGTCAGCAAGACCGTTCGGTTGAAACTGGTGATGTTGACATGAACCTGATCCTTGAATTTTTCTCCGATGCGATTGGAGGATTTCAGTTCGATACCCTGGTCTTCAATGAAAATCCCGCTGGTACGCCGGTCTTCGGCCATGACCACCCCTGCGCCCACCCCGGTGGCCACCACCGGAAAGCAGCCGTTCAACATCGGCACCAGGCCGGCAAGCATCAACAGAATCGCAATCCGCATGTCATTCTCCTCCGAGCAGCAAACAGTCGATGGCGTCGCACAAACAGTGCAACGTGAGCAAGTGCACTTCCTGGATGCGAGCGGTGCTGTCGGCCGGCACGCAGATCGACACGTCGCCTTCCCTCAAGCGAGCCAACAACGCCCCTCCTTTCTTCCCGGTCAAGGCCACCACCGAAATCTGCCGCTCATGGGCAGCATCCACCGCTTCCAGCACGCTTGGAGAGTCGCCGCTGGTGGAAATCGCCAGCAGCACATCCTGGCTGTGACCGAGCGCCCGCACCTGCTTGGCGAACACCAGATCATAATGGTAGTCGTTGGCGATGGAAGTCAAGGTCGAGGTATCGGTGGTCAACGCCAGGGCGGCAAGGCCGGGACGTTCCCGCTCGAAGCGGTTCAGCAATTCGGCGGCAAAGTGCTGAGCGTCGGCAGCCGACCCGCCGTTGCCGCAAGCCATGATCTTGCCGTCCGCCAGCAAACTCCGCGCCATGCAATGCGCCGCCCGGGCGATGGGCTGGGCCAGGGCATCGACGGCTTGCAGTTTAAGCCGGGCGCTTTCCGAAAAATGCCGGTTGATTCTTTCGACTATATCCATGGTTCTCCGCGGAACTGAATCGGCACGGGAACGTCACTCCCCAAAAGCATCGCGTATCCATTCGATATCGTGGGAGCCGGTCAGCAGCACCGCATCGAAACGGCAGGGGGGCGGATTGCCGAGACCGGCTAGATAGTGGCGGGCAGCATGGATGATGCGTCTTTGCTTCGCCGCCGTGATGCTCTCCGCCGCGCCGCCAAAATTCTTGTCATGGCGCATCCGCACTTCGGCAAACACCAAAGCCGTCCCGTCCCGCAACACCAGATCTATTTCTCCGGACCGGCAACGATAATTGCGCACGATGACGCGCAGACCGTGACGGGTCAGAAACGCCGCAGCCAAATCCTCGGCCCAATCCCCGCGTTGCTTCGTCATTCGATGGATGACTCCCGCCACCGCCGGGCGGTGGAAAATCCCACATCAAGACCGTATAGTGACGCCCCGGACCACACAATCTTACCGACTCTCCGTGGCCATCGCCCGCGCCGTCCCCAAACAGCCCGCATTATATGTGGTGGCCACGCCCATTGGAAACTTGGCCGACATCACCTTGCGTGCCCTGGACATTCTGAAATCGGTGAACTGCGTGGCCGCCGAGGATACCCGAGTCACCGGGAAATTGCTGAGTCATTACGGCATTACGGTTCCGACTCTGGCGCTGCACCAGCACAATGAGCGATCCGGCGCCCAAAAAATTCTGGGCCTGTTGGCCAAAGGCGCGTCGGTAGCCCTGGTCTCCGATGCCGGAACGCCGGGCATCAGCGATCCCGGCGCCCGGCTGGTCAACGCGGTACGCGCCCAAGATTACCCCATCATCCCCATCCCCGGCCCATGCGCCGCGGTAACGGCTGTCTCCGTCTCCGGATTCGCCGACGCTGGGTTTCTCTTTTTCGGATTCCTCCCGGCTCAGCGCGGCGCCCGTCGCCGAGAACTGGAAACCCTGAAGGAACAATCCTGCGCCACGGTGTTCTACGAGGCCCCCCATCGGATCCGCGAAACCCTGGCGGATTTGACGGAACTCTGGGGATCCGAACGGCTGCTGATCATCGCCCGGGAACTCACCAAACTATTCGAAACGGTACATCGTTGCGCACTCGGCGAGGCCATCGCCTGGATGGAACAGGACCCCAACCGGCAACGGGGTGAATTCGTGCTGGTGGTGGAAGGGCTGCCCCCTGAATGGAAAACGTCCCATGACGCCGAAGACCGGGTGCTGGAAACCCTGCTCAAGGAATTGCCGGTCAAGCAGGCGGTACGCCTCTGCGCCGCCCTGTGCGACGCCCCCAAGAACGCCCTGTACCGCAAGGCCCTGGCCATCAAAGAGCAATCCGCCGCCGCGGATGTTCCGGAGTCATCCCACTCAACATGACCGATTCCGTCACCCTCACCCGCCCCGACGACTGGCACCTGCACCTGCGGGATGGTCCCGCCATGGCTGCGGTTTTGCCCCACACGGCACGCCGCTTCGCCCGCGCCATCGTCATGCCCAATCTGCGCCCCCCCATCGTCACCACCGAGCTGGCCCTGGCCTATCGCCGGCGCATTTTGGCGGCCCTGCCGTTGGAGCTGAGTTTCGAGCCGCTGATGACCCTGTACCTCACCGAAAGCGCCTCTGCCGAGGAAATCCGCCGAGCCAAGGAAAGCAAGCTGATCCAAGCGGTGAAATGGTATCCGGCCGGGGCCACCACCCATTCCGAAGCCGGCGTCTCCGATATACACCGCTGCCAAGGGGTCTTGGAAGCCATGGAGGAACACGGCATGCCCCTGCTGGTCCACGGCGAAGTCACCGACCCGGAGGTAGACGTATTCGACCGTGAACAAGTTTTCCTGGACCGCGTCCTCGGGCCGCTGCTGATCCGCTATCCGCGCCTGCCGGTGGTACTGGAGCACATCACCACACGGGAGGGCGTGGAATTCGTTCGCTCCGCTCCGGGCCAGGTGGCCGGGACTCTGACCGCCCACCATCTGCTGCTCAACCGCAATGCGCTGTTCGCGGGCGGATTGCGCCCCCACCTCTATTGCCTGCCGGTGCTGAAGCGCGAACTCCATCGGCAAGCCCTGCTGGAAGCGGCCATCAGTGGCAGCCCGAGATTTTTCCTGGGTACCGACAGCGCTCCCCATCCCCGCTCCGGCAAGGAAAGCGCCTGTGGCTGCGCCGGCATTTTCACCGCTCACGCCGCCCTGGAGCTTTACGCCGAAGCCTTCGCCGAGGCCGGCGCCCTGCAACGGCTGGAGGCTTTCGCCAGCTTCCATGGCGCCGATTTTTACGGCCTGCCGCGCAACCGAGAGCGCATCACCCTGGTTCGGGAGCCCCAGCCCGTCCCCGCCGCCTTCCCCATGGGAGACGAAACCCTGGTGCCGTTCCGGGCGGGACAATCCACCGCTTGGAGTCTTGCCTGAACCCGCGGCTCCGGACCGAGCCCACGGCGCTTCGTGCTAGAATAGCGCCGAAGCTGGCCAGGCAGCCGCTGTCCGGGGATTCCCGGATAGAGGAAAGTCCGGGCTCCGCAGAGCAGGATGCCGGCTAACAGCCGGAGGCCGCGAGGCCATGGAAAGTATCGCTACGGCGATTCCCCGGGTGAACCTTCCTGCCGGCGGTTGTTTTCGGTCCTTAGGGGCCGGAGATGACTTGCCGTAGGGTTTTTCTTGGGGGGCAACAGAAAAATACCGCCGATGGCCGCAGGGGCACAGGCAAGGGTGAAATGGCGCGCCCGCAAGGGCGGTACCGCAACCGAGGTTGCGGACGGGTAAGAGCCCACCGCGTTTCCGGCAACGGAAACGGCATGGCAAACCCCATCCGGAGCAAGACCAAATAGGGGAGCGATAGCGTGGCTCGCGCTGCTCCCGGGTAGGTCGCTCGAGCCCCCGGGCAACCGGTGGCCCAGATGAATGGCTGTCCACGACAGAACCCGGCTTATCGGCCAGCTTCACCCTTATTCTCATAGCGGCCCCGCATGGCGCGCCCCTTCAAAATCCCTGTTTCCGTGCTGGTGGTGATCCACACCCCGGACTTGCAGGTGCTGTTGCTGGAGCGAGCCGACCATCCCGGCTATTGGCAATCGGTCACCGGTAGCCAAGCTCCGGGGGAAACGCCATGGCGGACAGCGCTCCGGGAGCTCCAGGAGGAAACCGGACTGACAGCCGCCGACGGCAAGCTGACGGACTGGCGGCTGACAGTCCGCTACGAAATTTTTCCCGAGTGGCGCCACCGTTATCCCCCCGGCACCACCCATAACACCGAACACGCTTTCGGGCTCCGGCTTCCCCAGGCCGTCAGTCCGCGCCTCAACCCCCGGGAGCATCTGGCGTTCCGCTGGCTGCCATGGGAGCGGGCCGCCGAGGAGGTATTCTCCTGGAGCAACGCCGCGGCCATTCGGCTGCTCCCTGAAAAAAACCCTTAACATACCCAAGCTCCACGCAACCCAGAGATGAATTTTCTGTCATAGGCTGGTAATGTTTGCCATTTCCCGTTAGTTATCCGGCAAGGAGCCGATCCATGCAAGCCGCCGCCATCGCTTTCGACCGCTTCCAGAAGATGCGTGACGACTCCTGCGAGCCTCGCATCCTGGCGGCTAAATCCGCCCTGGGCCAGCGGGCCGTCATCCTCGGGCACCACTACCAGCGGGCCGACGTCTACAAGCACGCCGATCTCACCGGGGATTCCCTAAAACTGTCACGGCTGGCGTCCCAGACCGATGCCGAGTTCATCGTGTTCTGCGGCGTCCATTTCATGGCCGAAGTGGCCGATATCCTGAGCCGGCCAGAGCAAACCGCCATCCTGCCCGATCTTTCCGCGGGCTGCTCCATGGCCGACATGGCCAATCTGGCCAAGGTGGAA
Organism: Betaproteobacteria bacterium; assembly: GCA_023259135.1. GTDB lineage: Bacteria > Pseudomonadota > Gammaproteobacteria > Burkholderiales > JAHFQX01 > JAHFQX01. Next base: position 18,177 of record JAHFQX010000023.1, read on the forward strand.
CAAGCCTGGCAGGAACTGACCGAGGTGCTGGACCCCGATGCCCGGGTCATCCCGGTCACTTACATCAACTCCGCCGCCGATCTCAAGGCTTTTTGCGGAGAGCACGGCGGCATCGTCTGCACCTCCACCAACGCCCGGAAAATCCTGGAATGGTCCTTTGCCCGCCGGGAAAAAGTGCTGTTCTTTCCTGACCAGCACCTAGGCCGCTGGACCGCCCAGCAGATGGGAATTCCCCTGGAGCAGATGGCGGTGTGGGACTTCGATCAACCCCTGGGCGGGCTCACGCCGCGGCAAATCCGCGACGCCAAGATGCTGCTGTGGAAAGGCCACTGCTCGGTGCACCAGATGTTCCAGGCCCAGCACATCCTGCGTTTTCGCAACCAATATCCCGACGGCTTGGTGATCTCTCATCCGGAATGCAATCTGGAGGTGTGCCGGCTTTCGGATTATGTCGGTTCCACCGAGTACATTATCCGCACCATCGCCGATGCCCCCGCCAACACCCGTTGGCTGGTCGGCACCGAACTCAATCTGGTTAACCGCATCGCCGAGGAATTCAGACCCCAAGGCAAGATCATCCAGTTCATGGCGCCCTTGGTCTGCATGTGCTCCACCATGGCCCGCATCGACCCCCAGCACCTTGCCTGGACCTTAGAAAACCTGGCGGCCGGCAAGGTAGTGAACCCCATCAAAGTCCCGCCCCACGAGGCGGCACTGGCCAAAATCGCCCTGGAGCGCATGCTCGAAATCTCCTGAGGTCCCCCAAACGCAAGGCGGTCCACTCTGCCGTTCCGCATCGTCTAGAATAGCCGGATTCCCGTTGCTTCCGGCCTTCCATGAGCAAGTTGCTGCGCGTCGCCAGCTACAACATCCACAAAGGGTTCTCTTCCTTCAACCGCAGGCTGACAGTCCACGAGTTGCGGGAGAAGCTCCGGGGGCTAGGCGCCGACCTGGTATTTCTGCAAGAAGTGGTGGGGGCGCATCGAGAGCATGCCGTTCGACACCCCCATTGGCCGGAAGGCCCCCAGCATGAATTTCTCGCCGATTCGGTGTGGAGCGATTACGCCTATGGCAAGAACGCGGTCCATGCCGCCGGTCATCACGGCAACGCCATCTTGAGCCGCTATCCGATCCTGCGCTGGGACAATCAGGATATTTCCACCCATCGGCTGGAAAGCCGCGGCTTGCTCCACTGCGAAATTGCCGTGCCGGGCTGGGACGAGCCGGTGCATTGCGTCAACGTCCATCTCGGCCTGCTGGCCCGAGGCCGGCGTCAGCAATTAAGCCTGCTGGCCCACCGCCTCAACCGCCTTGCTCCGCCTGGAACCCCGCTCATCATTGCCGGGGACTTCAACGATTGGCGTCGGGAAGCCAGCTGGTTGCTGGCCAGGCAATTAGGGGTCAGCGAGGTCTTCGAGCTGACCGGCGGCCATCCGGCCAGGACGTTCCCCTCGTCCCTTCCCATGCTGAGCCTGGATCGCATCTATGTTCGCCACTTCCGGGTGGAGTGGGCCAAAGCCCACCACGGCCGAGCCTGGGCCCGAATCTCCGACCACGCCGCCCTCATTGCCGGACTGCGCGCCCCATGATTTCCTTCGTAGCCGGCAACCTCGCCACCTTGCTGCGCAACGGAGCCGAATATTTCCCCGCCCTGGAAGCGGCCATCGACGGGGCACTGCGGACAGTATATCTGGAAACCTACATTTTCGAGGACGACACAACCGGCCGGCGCATCGCCGCGGCCCTGGCCCGGGCAGCCCGGCGCGGGGTCCGGACCCATTTGTTGCTGGACGGTTTCGGCTCCCGCAAGCTCCCGAAACAGGTTGTCGACGCCCTGCTGGAAGCCGGCGCCATGGTGTTGTGGTACCGCCCGGCCACCCCGCCGTTTCGCCTCAGCCGTCGCAGCCTGCGGCGGCTGCACCGCAAGCTGGCGGTTATCGACGGCCGGCTGGCCTTTGTCGGCGGCATCAACATCGTCGACGACACCCTTACCTCGGACCCGCGCATGCCCCCCCGCTTCGATTACGCGGTGGCCATCGAAGGCCCCTTGGCGACCGACATCCAGGCCGCCGTGCGCCGTCTATGGCTGCAAGTGGCTTGGGTGCATCTGAAGCGGCGTTGGCAAGACCATCATCCCGCGCCGCCGCGTCCCGAACCCCGCGGCGATCAGCATGCCGCCTTTCTGATCCGCAACAATTTCCGGCACCGCCGGGACATCCAAGAAGCCTACCTGGAAGCCATTGCCTCCGCCCGCAGCGAAATCGTCATCGCCAACGCCTATTTCTTCCCGGGACGCAGTTTTCGGCACGCCTTGATAGACGCCGCCCGGCGCGGAGTCCGGGTGGTGCTGCTGCTGCAAGGCCGGGTGGAATATGCCTTGCTCCACTACGGATCCCGCGCGCTCTACGGCAGCTTGCTGGACGCCGGCATCGAGATTCACGAATATCATCGCAGCTTCCTCCACGCCAAGGTGGCGGTGATCGACCGACGCTGGGCCACGGTGGGCTCGTCCAATATCGACCCGTTCAGCCTGCTGCTGGCGCAGGAAGCCAACGTGGTGCTGCTGGACCGGAAGTTCGCCGGGGAGTTGCGAAACAGCCTGGAACAAGCCCTCGCCGAAGGGACGGCCCGGATCATGCAAGCTCGCTGGAAGCAGCAACCGCTCGGGATCCGAATTCTGAGCTGGCTATGCTACGGCCTGATGCGCCTGTTTACCGGCATCTCCTACCGACCCGACCGCACCGACCCGCACTGACGGCGGAACAACACGGCTGTCGAGCTTTGCTACGTGGGATAAAGAAACTCCCCCTCCCGGCGCACCGCGTGGGCGCGCTCCAGTTCGTCCAGCAGCATATGGGCCAATTCAGCAAGGGGAAGCCGGAAGAAGAACCGGTTGTAATCCCGGTAGCAAGGCACCCGCTCCATGAACTCGGGAAGCTCTGCCAGCGCCATGCGTCCCCGATCCAGCAGGGAAAACACCAGCATCACTTTGAGTACATGGCGGGCCATGCGCTTTTCATCGGCGAAGAAGGCATCCACCCGACGTTGCGCCCGCTCCACGGCCGCGGGAACATCGGTAAAGGGCCGGCCGTGGCCGGGGATCAGCAGAGCCACGTCGAGTTCGGCGATCGCTTCCAGAGTGGCGCGGGCCGCCCGTAGCCGACCGAAATCTCCCGGCGGCTCGGGGAGCACTACCCCAAAGCCGTTTTCCCACAAGGCGTCGCCGGAAATCAGCAGCTTTTCCTCCGGACAGTAAAACATCAGCGCTTCCATATCGTGACCGGGAGCCGCGACGGCCCGCCACTCGAGTCCACCCAGCCGCAGAATATCGCCAGGAGCGATGGTGCCATCGAAAACGAAGGGCTCCGCCCGCTGGTCGGCGTAGTCCAGCCAGAGGCCCAAGGTATCCCATTGCTCGATGAGGGGCGCCTCGCCCACCGGGATAGTGACCCGGCAGCCGTATTCCCGGCGCAATGCGGCATTGCCGCCCATGTGGTCGCTGTGGCAGTGGGTGTTGATAAGCCAGTGGAGGGGGCGGTCGGCCAGGGCATCGGGAGCCTTGAGCAGGGCCAGGGTCTCGGCCACCTTGCCGCCGTAGCCGCTGTCCACCAGAACATTCCGCTCCGGCCCCAGAAACAGGATATGGTTGGCGCTCGACCAATCCCGGACGATCACCCGCATCGAGAGCGGCAATGGGTAGTTGTCCATGCCGCCATTGTGCCGCAATCCTCCGGCATCCGGAACCCCGACCGGCACGTCACGCTCGGAGTGCCCTATAATCACGGCTCTTCCCGATCCGAACATGCGTTTCTCCCACACCGGCCCACCTCCCGCCCGTCGCAGCGATTGGAAAACGCTGCGCACCCTGCTGCCCTACCTGGCCGAGTTCAAGGGCCGGGTGGCCATCGCGCTGGGGCTGCTGGTGCTGGCCAAGCTATGCAACGTGGCGGTGCCGCTGGTGCTCAAGGAGATTGTCGATCGGTTGAGTCCCCAATCCCTGCCGCTGGCGCTGCCGCTGGCCCTGTTGTTGGGGTACGGCGCTCTGCGCTTGGGAACCACGCTGTTCGCGGAAATCCGGGACGCGGCGTTCGCCAAGGTGATTCAGCGAGCCACCCGCCGCGCTGCCCTGAAGGTATTTCGCCATCTCCACAGCCTGAGCCTGCGCTTTCATTTGGAGCGCCAGACCGGGGGCGTCTCTCGGGATATCGAGCGGGGGACCCGGGGAATCTCCTTCTTGTTGAACTTCATGATCTTCAACATCCTGCCCACCCTGCTGGAAATCGGCTTGGTGGCGACCGTCTTGCTTTCCAAATACGACCTGCGCTTCGCCGCGGTGACCTTCGCCACCCTGGGAGCCTATGTGCTCTTCACCCTGATCATCACCGAATGGCGCATGGTGTTCCGCCGCACCATGAACCAGATGGACTCCAAGGCCAACACCCGCGCCATCGACAGCCTGCTCAACTACGAGACCGTCAAATATTTCTGCAACGAACCTTTCGAGGCGCGCCGCTACGACGAGAACCTTCATAGCTGGGAAGACGCGGCGGTACGCAACCAGACCTCGCTGGCCGCTCTCAATGCCGGCCAAAGCGCCATCGTCGCCGCCGGCGTCACCATCCTCATGGTGCTGGCAGCCCAGGGCGTGGTGGATGGCGCTCTGACCCTAGGCGATTTGGTGCTGGTCAATGCCTACATGATCCAGCTTTACATGCCGTTGCATTTTTTAGGCTTCGTCTACCGGGAAATCAAGCACTCCCTGGCCGACATGGAAAAAATGTTCGGGCTGCTGGAAGAGCCGCGGGAGGTGGAGGATCGGCCGGGAGCTCCCGACCTGGAGCCCAACGGCGGGGCGATCCGTTTCGAAGCCGTGGATTTTTCCTATGAACCGCGGCGCGCCATTCTCCATCAAGTCGGCTTCAGCATCCCGGCGGGACGCACCGTGGCCGTAGTCGGCCCCAGCGGCGCGGGCAAATCCACCCTGGCGCGGCTGTTGTTCCGATTTTACGATGTCACCGGAGGTCGTATCCTGGTGAACGGCCAGGATATCCGGGAAGTCACTCAACACTCGTTGCGGGCCGCCATCGGCATCGTCCCCCAGGACACGGTGCTGTTCAACGACACCATCTATTACAACATCCGCTACGGCCGTCCCGACGCCGGGCCGGAAGAAATCATGGAAGCCGCCCGGGCCGCCCATATCCACGATTTTATCGTGGGCCTGCCCGATGGCTACGATAGCTTGGTGGGGGAACGGGGGCTCAAGCTCTCCGGCGGAGAAAAGCAACGGGTGGCCATCGCCCGAGCCATTCTTAAAAATCCCGTCATTCTGATTTTCGACGAGGCGACTTCAGCCTTGGACTCCGCCTCGGAGCAAGCCATCCAACGGGAACTGGAACGCATCGCCATCGACCGCACCACCCTGGTCATCGCCCATCGCTTATCCACCGTGACCCACGCCCATCAAATTCTGGTGATGGACGGCGGCCGCATCGTCGAACAGGGTAATCACGAACAACTATTGGATCTCAAAGGATTTTACGCCCGGATGTGGGCATTGCAACAGCAGGAAGAGCGGAAAAACACGCCTTTCCCAGGAGTCGCGGATAATAACAAGATAATCAATAAGATCAATTAATTAAAATTTAATTCTAAAGCGCTTGTTGATGTTTTGCGGGTTTCCGGATAGCATGGGTATCGATTTTCGACATGAACCGCAGGAGGTCAGAATGGATGGATTCAAGAGGAAGTCCCGTCACCCCATTCGATGGACCCCCTTGATCACCATTTTGACCCTTTTCCTCTTCGCTTTCACCGGGATAGGGATGCCCGGGGAAGCCTGGGCCGTCAAATCGTCTCGGTCCGGCGCCAAGCCCGCTCCCAAGCACGTCAAAAAAGCCAAAGCCAAGCCCAAACGCGTCCGCAATGCAGCCGCCCAACTACAAGATTCCGTACGCGGCCCGTTGCGCCTGAGTTCCACCTCGGCATTGGTAATGGATCTGGAAGCGTCCCGGGAATTTTACGCCAAGAACCCCACCGCGATCATGCCCATCGCCTCCATCACCAAGCTGATGACCGCCATGGTGGTATTGGACACCCGGTTACCCCTGGATGAGACGGTTACCATCAGTTCGGACGATATGGATGCCCTGCGCCATACCGGATCAAGATTGGCCGTAGGCACCCAGCTCCCCCGCCGGGAACTGTTGCGGCTAGCCCTCATGTCCTCGGAAAACCGCGCCGCAGCCGCCTTGGGGCGGGTCTATCCGGGGGGAAGCGAGTCCTTCGTAGCCGCCATGAATCAAAAAGCCGCCGCCCTGGGGATGCATAACACCCGTTTCGTCGATTCCACCGGATTGCACAACGAAAATCGCTCCACGGCCCAGGACTTGGCCCGCATGGTCAAGGCCGCTTATGAATACCCCCTGATTCGGGAATTCACCACCACCGCCGCCTACGAAATCGAAATCCCCGGCCACCAACGCACCCTGGTCTATCGCAACTCCAATCTGCTGGTCAAAGACAACCGTTGGGACATCGGCCTTTCCAAAACCGGTTATATCATCGAGGCTGGCCGTTGCCTGGTGATGCAGGCCCGCATCGGTGCCCGTCCCGTAGTCATCGTATTGCTGGATTCCCTCGGGAAATACTCCCGCATCGGGGATGCCAACCGCATCAAACGCTGGTTGGAAACCCGGATGGCCACCGCCGGCCGGACCGTTTCCGGTTAATGGCCCATCCCGTCGTAGGGAAATTCGGCCAGAAAACCGGCGCCGGCTACTACCGCTATGAACCGGGCACCCGGAGCCCATTACCTGACCCGGAAATAAAACGAATCATCATTGAATGCGCCCGAGATGCGGGTATCGTGCCCTGCCCCATCGCCGATGAAGAAATCGTCGAGCGCTGCATCTACTCCCTGATCAACGAGGGGGCCAAGATACTGGAAGAAGGCATTGCCCACGGCGAACGATAAATCCAGGAAAGAAATATCCCTGGATGCCGTTAATTTACGGCTTCGGGGACTACCAGCGGCTTGGATCTGGCCTCTCGCAGCGTAATATAGACCGCGCTGCAAAAAATGATGATTCCCCCCACCCAGGTCCACAGCGCCGGGATTTCCCCGAACAACAAATAACCCAGGACCGACGCCCATACCATCCGCGTGAAATCCAACGGCATCAGCGCCGTGGCATCGGCCAGCATGAAGGATTTGGTATAAGCGAACTGCCCGGCGGTGGCGATAAGAGCCATGAAGACCAGCACCGGAAACACCTGCCAAGAGGGCCACTGCCAAACGAACCAGGCCCCGATGGCTGTCATCGGAGCCACGATCACCGCCATGTAAGTCACTTGGGTGTGGCTGGATTCGGTCCGCGCCATCATCTTGATGACCAGCGTCGACAGGCCCCACATCAACGCCCCGAACACCGCCAATAGGGGACCCAGGGTAATTTCGATGATGCCGGGACGCAGCACCACCAGCATCCCGATGAACCCGCACAGAACCGCGAGCCAACGGCTTAAAGTGGAGCGTTCCTTCAGGATCAAAATGGCCATAATGGTCCCGAACACCGGCGCGATAAAGCTCAAGGCCGTCACTTGCGCCAGGGGAGTGATGCTCAGGGCCGTGAATAGCGACATCATCGACAACATAACCAGGACGCAACGGATCAAATGCAAATGCAGGCGGGATGTCTTCAGGACTTTCAAGCGGCTCCTAACTACGCCGGGCAACAGCAGCAGCAAGGCGAAGAAAAAGCGGAAAAACGTCACCTCGAGAACATGCAACTCCTGGGTTGCGTAACGCACCGAGGTGTGCAGCAAAGTGAACGAAGCCGCCGCCACCATGGCCAGCAGCATTCCCCGCACCCGCCGCGGAATGCGCAACAGCAAACTGGAAACCCGTATAGCAACAGGATGGTTCATCGTAAATTTCCCAGCGAGCGCTCAATGGATGCTCTGGTGACAAGCCGGATCTGGCCACGCAACGGAGAGTCCCCTTTTCTCGGAGAGGACCGCCTCCTCCGAAAAAGGTCTAGTATTGAAACTCATAAATGACGCGGCATCCTGGATCGCCCGTGTCTCAACCGGCGCTTGCCTAACCGCGCCACGCTGGTTGCCGAGGTGGACGCCTGGCAGCAGCGCCGAAACGATGACCGGCGAGGCATCGCGTGGTCGTTTACTCGGCAGGATGCTGATGCGAAAATGGCACGACATTATGTTTCGTAATTAATGGTTCGCGATACTAGGTTCAAAGAGTCGCCTCGGTGCCGAGAATGTTGGTGATCTGGCTCGACAGTACCCCGCCGTTACCATGACATAGCGCTACCTCGGCGTTTTTCACCTGCCGCTCGCCGCCTTCCCCCCGCAACTGCCGCACCCCTTCCACCAGGGTAAACATGCCGTACATCCCGGGGTGGACGCAGGACAACCCGCCGCCGTTGGTGTTTACAGGTAGGCTACCCCCCGGCGCGATGGCGCCGCTGGCGACGAAAGAACCGCCTTCGCCTTTCTTGCAGAAGCCCAAGTCTTCCAGAAACAGGATGGTATTGATAGTGAAGGCATCGTACAGCTCCACTACATCCACGTCCGAGGGTTTCATTCCGGCCATCTGGAATGCCCGCTGGCCGGAGTCCTTGGCGGCGGTTTTGGTCAGGTCGGCCATGGCCATGATGTTCATGTGAGTGGTCGCGGCCGCCCCCCCTAACAGATAGACCGGCTGCTTGGGAAAATCCTTGGCCCGCTTGGCCGATACCATCACCAGCGCGGCGCCGCCGTCGGTCACCAGACAGCAGTCTCGTACCGTAAGGGGGCTGGACACCATGCGGGAGTTCAGCACGTCTGCCACCGACAAGGGGCCCCGCATGAAGGCTTCGGGGTTCATGTTGGCCCATTGGCGGGCAGCCACGGCCACACTGGCCATCTGTTCCCGAGTCGTGCCGTACAGGTGCATGTGGCGGGAAGCCGCCAGGGCATAGGAAGTCGCCGGGAAAATGGGGTTATAGGGAGCCTCGTAAGGAAAGGGACGCACCGAGGAAACCAGTTTTCCGGTATTGGAGCGTTGGTTGCTGCCATAAAAAATCAGCGCCGTATCGCACAAGCCCTCCTTGAGGGCCATGGCGGCCATCAGCGTGTAAGACAGAAATGTGGAGCCGCCGGTGCGGTTATTGTCGGTAAACTTGGGTTGGATCCCCATGATTTCCGCCATCAGCAGGCCGGACAACGGGCTGCAATCCCCGGGCAGGGAGCCGAACACGGCATCCACATCCTGAGTGGTGAGCCCCGCCTCGGCCAACGCCTTATAACTGGCTTCAATGGCGATATCCTCCGAAGTTCGGCCCGGCGCCTCTCCCAGGCCGGCCAAAGACGCCCCCACGATAGCGGCCGCGCCGCGAATACTGTTCGACATGACATTGCCTCCTTATGCAGGCTCGAAAACGACAAAGGGCGCCTTGCCGCTGCTATCGATCTTGGCCTTGACGGCCATGCCGATTTTCACGTCCGCGTTATCCACACCGTCCACCCGGCCCATCATGCGGGCGCCTTCCGCCAAATCCACCAGCACCACGTTATACGGCCCGCCCTTTTCGGTTTGGCGGTTCACGATACTCACCGCGTGGACGGTGCCCCGCCCGGAAGGCTGCACCCACTCCAGCTTGATGCCGCCGCAACCGGTGCAGGCCAGGCGGGGGTAAAATACCTGCTTGCCGCAGTCGCCGCAGCGTTGAATACGTAACTCGCCTTTTCCCAAGTATTCCTGATAAACCCTGTCCGGGCCCGGGCCGCTGAACACCGGGGCTTGCGTCGCGCTCATGGAATCTTCCCTCCTACAGTGTAATGGTTGATGACGGTAAAAAACGGGTCAGCCCGGCAACTCTAGAATCGCCTTGGCGAGAATATTGCGCTGGATTTCGTTGGTGCCCCCGTAAATGGAGGCGGGACGGGAAGCGAAATAATGGTTGGCGGGATGCACTTGGGCCCCGTCAGCCAGCACCAGCATCTCATCCAGTACAGCGGCTTCCCCCGTGATCTCGATCATGAGGTCGGTGACCCGCTGATAGGTCTCGGTAATCCAAATCTTCAGCAAGGATACCTCCGGGCCCAACTCTTCGCCCCGCCGCAACACCTCGGCGAACCGCACGAAGGTCGCATCCAAGTCGGCCACATCCAGCCGCAAGGCATCGTACTGGGCGCGAAACTCCGGGTTCTCCATCAAGCCCCGCTCCTTGGCGAGCTTGCCGAGAAGCTGCAGCGGATATTTGGCGACCCGCGGGCTGCCGATGGTGATGCGCTCGGAACCCAGCAGCGACTTCGCCATGGTCCAACCCTGATTGAGTTGGCCGACAATATTCTCTTTCGGGATTTTGACGTTGTCGAAGAAGACTTCGCAAAACTCCGAACTGCCGGTGAGATTCTTGATGCGCCGTATCGTGATGCCGGGGGCCTTCATATCTCCCAGCAGAAAACTGATGCCCTCCTGTTTCTTCGCTTCCTTGTCGGTCCGCACCAGCATGAAGATCATATCCGCCTCATGGGCATAGGAAGTCCAGATCTTCTGGCCATTGACGATGAAGTGATCGCCTTGCAACACCGCGCTGGTGCGCAATCCGGCAAGATCAGAGCCGGCCCCGGGCTCTGAATAGCCTTGGCACCAACGGATCTCTCCCGACAGAATGCGGGGCAGGTAGTACTGTTTCTGCGCCTCGGTGCCATAACGGATCAACAACGGCCCTAGCATGGTGACCGCCATGTTGGGGGCGATGTTGATGCCATGAGCGTCGAATGCTTGCTGAAAGCTAATCTGCTGATAGGCCGTCAGCCCCATGCCCCCGTATTCCTTGGGCCAATTAGGTGCCGACCAGCCTTTCTCGTAAAGCTTGCGTTGCCAAGTCTCGGTCTGCCGCAAACTCAAACGATGCGGGGGAAACCGCCATTCCTCCGGAAAGTTTTCCTTGATCCACTGCCGCACTTCAAGTCTAAACGCCTGCTCATCCATTCCGTCATCCCCCCGGATTCACCGTCACTTGCAGCCATCCAGACCCAAGCCGATGGCTATCCATGTCTATCAGACCGCCTCGGCAACCAACTCGCCATACCGACGACGATGGTGGGCCGCCGAGCCCAGCCAGGTAGCGAGCACCATGGATTTTTTAAGGAACAGGCCGATATCGCACTCGTCGGTATACCCGATCCCGCCATGCAGTTGCACACAACCCTTGGCCACCTTGAGAGCCGCGTCGGAACAACGGGCCTTGGCCTGGCTGGCGGCAACGGCCCGCCGCGCTGGGTCTGGGCTGGCATCGAAAACGGCGGCGCCGTGGGCCAGCACCGAGCGGGATAACTCAACCAAAATAAACAAATCCACCGCCCGATGTTGCAAGGCCTGGAAACTGCCTATGGGGCGGCCGAATTGTTCCCGCTGCCGGATATAAGCCACGCTGATTTCCAGGGCGCGGGACATCACTCCCAGCAGTTCGGCGCTCGCCGCCAGCCGTCCCTCGTCCAACACCCGGTCCAAAACGGCGCGGCCCATGCCCGGAGAAGCCACGCAACGGCTTGCCGAGACCCGGACTCCGGCAAGCTTCAAGGTTCCGAAGAACCCTCCATCCACCCGCGGATGGGTTTCAATAACCGTCCCGGCGCTCCCCTTGTCCACCAGAAAGAGAGCGGTTCCCGAGGGCGTGCGAGCAGCCACCACAAAAGCATCCGCGCCTTCGGCGGCGGGGATAAAGTATTTGCTCCCCGTCAACGCAAATCCACCGCTTTGGGCAACGGCGGTGACACTCGACGATTCGGTTTGTTGCGAGGATTCGGCTTCCTGCCAAGCCAGGGCCGGCTTCCAGTCCCCCGCCATCAGGCGCGGCAAGCATTCGGCTTTCAAGCCCTCGTTATCGCCGTGAAGAATGGCCCCCCCCGCCATCAGCGCCGCCGAAATAAGCGGCTCCGGAGCCAGCGCCCGGCCGCCCTGCTCCAACAGCAACGACGCTTCCGCAAAACCCAAGCCCATACCGTCATATTTCTCGGGCAGCCAAAATCCCAGCCAACCCAGATCGGCCATGGCTTTCCAGACGCTCTGGTCATACCCCGGCGCAATACCACGCCGCTCGCGGATTCTCTTGTAGTTCCCCGCATCAGAAAAGAAAGAGGCGGCGCTTTCCTGGATCATCCGCTGCTGATCGCTGAAGCGATCAATGCGGGTTTTGAGATCAATCATTGAAACTTCCCCCTATTGATCTATTGACCGGACCAATGACTTGAAAATTGACTTTAAGTCAATGGCTTGAATAATCAAGCCCTATGATTGGGCTATTTGCAGAGGCTGCATCGGGCTTGTCCCGCCCACCCAAAAAAACCGCCGGCCCGGCGATTTGCCTCCGGCCGACGAGTGGTCTATTTACCCAATTTTTCAAATTATACTCGGCAAGCCGGGTTCCGGTAAGAGGGAGGAAATTTTCGCCCCCTGGCCTCAACCGGGCATGCCGACACCCAAACGCTGGGGCCAAAAAACCGTTGGCATGATTATTGTGCCGGTGTTAAAATAACAACGTTAATCGATGGACTTGCTTTTGCTATCGGTTAAAGCTGTCCGGGATCGTGTAACCATTTTCAAGAATCTTATAGAATCGGAAAGGAAAACCCCATGAAGAAGTCCCTTCTGCTGGCCGCCGTCCTTGCGGTGTCTCTTGTTGCTTGCGGGAAGAAAGAAGAACCCGCGCCGGCTCCTGCTCCTGTCCCCGCGCCGGTGCCGGCTCCAGCCCCGGCACCGGCTGATGCCGCGAAACCCGCCGAGGCCGCTCCCGCCGCCCCCGCCGAGGAAGCGAAACCAGCCGAGGCCGCTCCCGCCGAGAAGAAGTAACCCCCTCTCGGGAGAAAGCAAAAAGCCGGCCCGAAGGCCGGCTTTTTGCTTTTGGCTATTTTCAGGAGGTGGGGGAGCCGGGAAGATATTTGAGTGGATCTACCGGTTTTCCATAACGCCGAATCTGGAAATGCAGCTTCACTTGGTCCGCGTCGGTGTTGCCCATCTCGGCAATCTTTTGGCCTTTGGCGACAGTTTGGCCTTCCTTCACCAAGATATCCCGGTTGTGGGCGTAGGCGCTAAGATAGACTGCATTATGCTTCACAATGACCAGCTTGCCGTATCCTCGCAAGCCCGTCCCGCTGTACACGACCTTTCCTGCCGCCCCCGCCACCACCGGTTGACCGGGGCTGCCGGCAATATCCAAGCCCTTCAGTTGCGCTGACTCGCTGTAACCGGCAATCACCCTCCCTCCGGTTGGCCAGATCCAGTCCGGTTCTCCGTCACCTTGAAGTGAGCCATCCGGGCTTTTGCCCAACTCGGAAGCCGGCTTAGTTTCCGCTTTGGTTTTATCAGGGGTAGGGGCCGACGCCTGCTCGGCGCTCCCTTCCAGAGGTTTCCCCTGCAGCGCCGGCGTCATCCCCACGGGGGCAGTCGTCACTCCCTGTTGCGGTCCCGCAGCCAGCCTCAGCCGCTGTCCCACCCGTATCCGGTTAGGATCTTCCAGGCCGTTCCAGGCCGCCAGTTCCCTGTAATCAAGCCCATAGTCGAGGGCAACGGCGTACAAAGTATCCCCCCGCCTGACCGTGTAATACTCCGGACGCCAATCCCCGCTCCCTAGTGTTTGGCTGCGGGCCGTAGCGGGTACGGGGGTTGCGAGCCGCTCCACCACTGGCGCGGTCCGAGGGGTTGAGGAACAACCGGCCAGCACCGCTGCGGCAATTAGGATCGGCCACGCGGCAAACACAAGCAACCCAGCACAGGATTGATGAACTTCCTCTGCGTTCTGATTCTCAGCCCACACCGGGAATGAGGGGGACGAATTTAACTTCATCGAGAACCATCTCCGAATAACCCTGGGGGGTTCGGTCGATAACGCATAGCACCTGCTCTTCGGCTCCCCTGGGCAACACCATCCGCCCACCGACGGCCAGTTGGCTGAGCAGGGTCTCCGGCACTTGGAGAGTCGCTGCTGCTAAGATAATCGCATCGAAAGGCGCCACTTCCAGCAAGCCATTGCGGCCATCGGCGTGCTTGAGCTTGACGTTGCCGACCCGCAACTCCCGCAAGTTTCGCCGAGCCTTGGCCACCAGGCTGGCGATACGTTCGAGGGTATACACTTCCCGGGCGATGCGGGACAGCACGGCAGCCTGGTAGCCACACCCGGTGCCGATTTCCAGTACCCGCCCCAAACGGCTTCCGGCACGGGCTAACTCGGCCATGCGGGCCACCACATAGGGGCTGGATATGGTCTGGCCAAACCCCAGAGGCAGGGACAGATCTTCGTAAGCTCGGCTGGCCAACGCCTCATCGACAAAAATATGCCGGGGCACCTCTCCCATCGCCGCCAGCACCGTCTCATCGAGAATGCCTTGTCGGCGCAAGCGCGCCACCATGCGGCCACGGGTCCGCTGGGAAGTCATGCCGATACCGTTGAAACGGTTGTTCACGGTAACCACTGCCGGATGAGCGCTAACTGAGAAAAATGCGTCAAATCCATTTGCAACGGCGTCACCGAAACGGCGCTCTGAGCCACCGCATGGAAATCCGTGCCCTCTCCGGCGTCTTGAGCCGATCCCGCCGCCCCCACCCAATAAGCCGTGTCCCCTCTGGGGGTAATCGACTTGATCACGGGCTCCGCCTTATGTCGCTTGCCCAGGCGGGTAAGTTGTATTCCCCGCAGCTTTTCATAAGGAACATCGGGAACATTGACGTTCAGCAAGACTGGCTCGGCGATAGGCCGCTCGATAAAGCGCTTGACCAAGTCAAGGGCGACCCGAGCCGCGGCATCGTAATTTCCCCCGGACTTGGTGGCCAAGGACACGGCCATGGAGGGAATCCCCAGCAAGAACCCTTCCGTGGCGGCGGCAACGGTTCCCGAATAGATGGTATCGTCCCCCATGTTCGCGCCGTGATTGATCCCGGACACGACCATGTCGGGCAACTCCTCCAACAAGCCGGTGACCGCCAAGTGAACGCAGTCGGTAGGGGTACCGTTCACATACGTGAAGCCCATATGGGAGCGACGTACCATGAGGGGACGATCCAGCGTCAGGGAATTGCTGGAGCCGCTGCGATCCCGCTCCGGAGCCACGACCGTCACCTTGGCCACCGCAGAGAGCGCCTTGGCTAAAGCGCTCAGCCCTGGGGCAAAATAGCCGTCGTCGTTACTGAGGAGAATATGCATCTTGCGGATGCGAGAAGCGGATGAGATGAGGGAACAGAGGTCTTACCAAGACCCGGCACCGGATTTTTCACCACCCGTCGGCGAAAAAAATGGAAATCGCTTGGTCGGGGCGACTGGATTCGAACCAGCGACCACTTGCACCCCATGCAAGTACGCTACCAGGCTGCGCTACGCCCCGCCAGCGCCAATTATAACAGCAATTCAGCAATCTTAAGGGCATCGGAGAAAAAATGCGGGAGCTTATTCCCGCAACAACGCGGCAATCTCGATGAGCTCTTTGCGAAATGCCGCCCATTCCGGAACTTCCGAATGCAGCAAGCCCCCCTCCTGGATCGAGCCGGCTTCGTCCAAACGGTGACGCGCTCCGGAGATGGTAAAGCCTTGGTCATACAACAGTTCCCGGATACGGCGGATCAGCAGCACCTCATGGTGCTGGTAATACCTTCTGTTGCCACGTCGCTTGACAGGCTTGAGTTGGGTGAATTCTTGCTCCCAATAGCGCAACACATGAGGCTTGACGCCACACAACTCGCTGACCTCACCGATGGTAAAGTAGCGCTTGGCGGGGATGGAAGGCAACTCACTCTTGGGAGGCATTTCCGCCATGCTTCGCCTCTACCACGCCTTTGAGTTTCTGGCTGGCATGGAAAGTCACCACCCGGCGGGCGGAAATTGGAATCTCCTCGCCAGTTTTGGGATTCCGCCCGGGGCGTTGGGGTTTATCACGCAATTGAAAGTTGCCGAATCCGGAAAGCTTCACGCTTTCGCCTCTTTCCAAGGCCAGCCGAACCTCCTCGAAAAAAGACTCCACCATGTCTTTGGCTTCCCGCTTATTGAAGCCTACCTGGTCGAACAATATGTCAGCGAGTTCCGCCTTGGTCAACGTCATGGCCGTCCCCTTATGCTCTTAATTTCGCGCCATGTTGATTTTCGAGCACTGCCGTGAGGCCTCCCACGATGGCATCAACTTCCTCGTCGGTCAGCGTTTTTCGAGTATCTTGCATCACTAGTCGGAATGCAAGACTTTTTTTAGTATATTCAATACCTTTCCCTCGATATACATCGAATAGGCGGATCTCGCTCACCGACTCCGGAGCATGGGAGCGCAGGGCCTTCAGCAAGGCTTGGGCCGGAATCGACTCGTCCACCACCACGGCGAAATCGCGTTGTACTACCGGAAATTTAGACGGCTCGGCGAAGCTCGGCATCGCAACTCCCCGCACCGCTTCCAGGTCCAACTCGAACAATACCGGGGAATGGGATAGTTCATATTTCTGTACCCATTGGGGATGTAGCTCCCCCAGCCAGCCAATGTCCCGCCCAGCCGACGCAATCCTGGCACAGCGGCCCGGATGGAGGGCCGGGTACGCGGCCGGCTCGAAGCTGACTTGCGCTTGGCGCAGCAATCCGTCCACGTCGCCCTTCACGTCGTAGAAGTCCGCCGGCCGGGGTGGTGCTCCCCACTGCGCGGGAGCCACCGGACCATAGCATAAACCGGCGATACGCTCCGGTTGCAAGTAGCCTTCCGGCCCATGGTGGAAACAGCGGCCTATTTCGAACAGCCGCACCCGGGATTGCTGGCGATGGACATTGTGGCGCAAGCACTCCACCAGGCTGCCCATCAAGCTGCTGCGCATCACGCCCATCTGGGCGGCGATGGGGTTGAGCAGCGCAATGGGAGCATCGTTTCCGGCCAAGTCCCGCTCCCATTGGCGATCGACGAAACTATAGGTCACGACTTCCTGATAGCCCCGAACCGTCAAAAAATCCCGGACCCAGGCATCGCCCCGTACCCCTTCTGGTTCCGGCAGGATCCGCAGATCGGCCTTCGGAAAGGTCGCCGGGATCCGATCATAGCCATGGAGGCGGGCCAACTCCTCGATAAAATCTTCCTCGATCTGCAGATCGAAGCGGTGGCTCGGGGGAGTGACGTGGAATATCCCCGATTCCCGCGCGAACCCGACTTCCAGCCGCCGCAGCAAGTCGGCCGCCTGCTCCTCTTCGAAATCCAACCCCAGCACTCGGGAGACTCGCGCAAGCCGCAACCGGACCGGCGGCCGGGGCGGCAGGCGCTCTCCCACCTCGCTGATTTCCCCCGGCACCCCGCCGCAAACTTCCAGCATAAGCTGGGTGGCCCGCTCCAGGGCCAGCCGGGTGGCGGCAAAATCCACTCCCCGCTCGAAGCGATAGGCCGCATCGCTGGCCAATCCCAAACGGCGGGATTTCCCGGCGATGGCAGAGGGGCTGAAAAAAGCGCTCTCCAGGAAAACATCGCGGGTGCCATCGGCAACACCGGTTGCCGCCCCTCCCATGATGCCGGCCAAGGCCACTGGGACCGATTCGTCGGCGATCACCAAAAGGTCCGGGGTCAAATCCAGTTCCTGGTTATTGAGCAACGCCAGCCGTTCCCCCGGGAAGGCGAAGCGCACCCGGATTCCTCCGTGGATTTTAGCCAAATCGAAAGCATGCAAGGGCTGCCCGATTTCGAGCATCACATAATTGGTAATATCCACCACGGGGTGGATACACCTTAATCCGCTCCGCTCCAGCCGCCGGGCCATCCAAGGGGGCGTCGCGGCATCGGCGCGCAAGCCCCGGATGATCCGGCCGCAATAACGAGGGCAAGCTTCCGGGGCCTCCACCGCCACTGGCAGCCGGGTCGCACCGCCCGGCACCGGCTCGGGAGGAACCCAGCGCAACGGAGCCTCGGTTAGGGCAGCCACTTCCCGTGCGACTCCCAGGAGGCTCAGGCAGTCGCCCCGATTGGGAGTCAGCTTCAGGGTCAGGAGCCGGTCGGGCAGATCCCAAACGGTCCGCAAGCCGGTTCCAGGCCGGGTATCCGCCGGCAACGCCAGCAAACCGTCCCCCTCCGACCCCAAGCCCAATTCGGATGCCGAGCACAGCATCCCCTCCGAGACGACGCCGCGTACTTTGGCGGCTTGAATACTGACTCCGCCGGGTAGCCGGGCTCCTACCCTGGCGCAGGGCGCCTTCATCCCTCGGGTAACGTTGGGTGCGCCGCAAACGATGTGCAGCGGCTCCGCCTCCCCCACGGCCACGCGGCAGACTTGGAGCCGATCCGCATTCGGGTGGGGCTCCGCCTCCAACACTTCCCCGACCACCACGCCATCGAACTCCGCACCCAGGGTTTCCACCGCCTCCACTTCTAGGCCGGCCATGGTCAAGGCATGGTCCAAGGCAGCCCCGCCGAAAGGCGGATCCACCAGGGTACGCAACCAGTTTTCCGAAAATTTCATGAGATGACGGGCTTAGGCGAATTGTTTGAGAAAGCGCAGATCATTCTCGAAGAACAAGCGCAAATCATTCACCCCGTAACGCAGCATGGCCAGCCGCTCCACTCCCATCCCGATGGCAAAGCCCAGATAGCGCTCGCTGTCAATATTCACATGCCGCAGCACATTAGGATGCACCATCCCGCTGCCCAACACCTCCAACCACCCCGTTTGGCCGCAGATGCGACACCCGCTACCGGAACAGGCCACGCAGCCGATATCCATCTCGGCGGAAGGTTCGGTAAAAGGAAAAAACGACGGGCGGAACCGGACCGGCAAGTCGTCCCGTTCGAAAAAACGCCGCATGAAATCCGTCAGCACCCCCTTGAGCGCCGCGAAACTCACGTCCTCCCCCACCCACAAGCCTTCCACCTGATGAAACATGGGGGTATGGGTCAGATCCGAGTCGCAGCGATAGACTCGCCCTGGAGCGATAATCCGCAACGGCGGACGATGGGACAGCATGTAGTGAATCTGTACCGGAGAGGTGTGGGTCCGCAACAGGTGCCGATCATCAACGTAGAACGTGTCATGCATGTCCCGGGCAGGATGGTTTTCGGGGATGTTAAGGGCGGTAAAGTTATGATAGTCCGTCTCGATCTCCGGCCCGGTCGCCACATCGAAACCGATGGAGCGAAATAAGCCCTCGATGCGCCGCAAGGTCCGGGTCACCGGATGCCAGCCTCCCAGCTCTTGGCCCCGCCCCGGCAAAGTAACATCCAAGGCTTGGCCGGCCAATTGACGGTCCAATTCGGTAACCCTTAGGGCGGCCCGCCGGTCGAGGAGCGCCGATTCCAGAACCTGCTTCGCCTCGTTGATCCGCTGGCCGGCCTGGGGGCGTTCCGCCGGAGGCAAATTGCCCAACCCCTTCAGAAGCTTCGTCAGGGCCCCTTCTTTGCCCAAGTAGCGCGCCTTGGTTTGCTCCAGTTGAGCAGAGTCCGCCGCCGCGGCAAGCGCTTCCTTGGCCTCCTGCAAAATCCTATCGAGTTCGTCCATGGGAGAGCGAAAAAAAGGAGGCGTGAAAGCCTCCTTCTTCGGTAGCGGCGTCCTTAGGCAGCGCCCAAAGTGGTTTTCGCTTGCTGGGCCAGTTGCGCGAAAGCGGTTTTATCGAACACCGCGATATCCGCCAGCATTTTGCGATCCACCTCGATGGCAGCCTTCTTCAAGCCGTTCATGAACACGCTGTAGCTCAGGCCGCATTCCCGGGCCGCCGCGTTGATCCGGGCAATCCACAAAGCCCGGAACTGGCGCTTGCGCTGCCGACGGTCGCGATAAGCGTACTGCTCGGCCTTCATCACCGCTTGCTTGGCGATGCGATAGACATTCTTCCGGCGACCGCGATAGCCCTTGGCCTGATCGAGCACTTTCTTATGGCGGACCCGCGCCACAACACCGCGTTTGACTCTAGGCATGACCCTCTCCCTTAGGCGTAAGGCAACATCGATCGCACTTGGCGACGATCAACGGCGGACACCAGGGTGGTTCCCCGCAATTGGCGCTTGCGCTTGGTGCTCTTTTTAGTCAGCAAATGCCGCAGGAACGCCTTGCTGCGCTTAATCCCGCCACCGCCCAGCACTTTCAGGCGCTTGGCGGCACCTTTCTTGGTCTTCATCTTGGGCATATCGATGCTCCTTAAAAATATCGATTGTCATGACAGCGGGTGGTTTCCCCTGGGGAAACGCTTGTCCGACCCGGACATCACTTTGTCTTCAGCTTATCGGCCGGTTCGCCACCCGGCGTTCCAGCCTACTTTTTCTTGGGGCTGAGCACCATCACCAATTGTCGCCCCTCCATCTTGGGAAACTGCTCCACGGCACCATACATCTCCAAATCGGCCTGCACCCGCTGCAACAGCCGAAAACCGAACTCTTGGTGGGCCATTTCCCTGCCTCGGAAACGCAAAGTCACCTTCGCCTTGTCGCCCTCCTCCAGAAACTTCATGAGGTTCCGCAACTTGATCTGATAATCCCCCTCATCGGTTCCGGGACGGAATTTGATTTCCTTGACCTGGATTTGCTTCTGCTTGAGCTTGGCTTCGTGCTTTTTCTTGCTTTCCCGGTACTTGAACTTGCCGAAATCCATCAATCGGCACACCGGCGGCGCAGCCTGGGGGGCGATCTCCACCAAGTCCACGCTAGCCTCTTCCGCCATGGCATTAGCCGACGCCAAACTCACGATGCCGAGCTGCTCACCCTCGACACCGACCAAACGAACCTCGGGAGCGGTAATTTCTCCGTTGATCCGCAGATCTTTTTCCTGAGCGATAGTTATTTCTCCGATTCCATTGATCCACCGCGCCCCGAGAAATCCACCTCCCCGTCCCCCGGAGCACCCCGTCGCACCACTTCCGTTTGGAGTTTTTGAAGAAACGCCGAAACAGGCAGTTGCCCCAAGTCCATGCCCTTGCGGGCCCGAACCGACACTGTTTGCCCAGCCACCTCCTTGTCGCCGACGACAACCAAGTATGGCAGCTTTTGCAGACTATGTTCCCGGATTTTATAGGTAATTTTCTCGTTCCTCAAGTCCGCGAAGGCCCGTAGCCCCTCTTTCTGGAACATTTTCGCCACTTTTTTCGCATAATCCGCCTGGGCTGCCGAAATGTTCAGCACCGCCACCTGCCGCGGCGCCAGCCACAAGGGGAAAGCTCCGCCATAATGCTCGATGAGGATGCCGATGAAGCGTTCCATGGAGCCCAGAATGGCCCGGTGCAACATGACCGGAACCCGCCGGGCGTTGTCTTCGGCCACGTACTCCGCGCCCAACCGGGCCGGCAGATTAAAGTCCAACTGGATCGTGCCGCATTGCCAAAGGCGATTCAGACTGTCCTTCAAGGTGAATTCCACCTTGGGCCCATAAAACGCCCCCTCCCCCGGCTGCACCTCGTAATCCAGCTTGTTTTGCCGTAATGCCGCCGCCAGCCCGTCCTCGGCCTTGTCCCAAATCTCGTCGGAGCCCACGCGCCGCTCCGGCCGGGTGGACAATTTCACCAGCACCTCGCCGAACCCAAAATCGGCGTACACCTGGTAAAGCATCACGATGAAATCCGACACCTCGGACTGAATCTGGTCCTCGGTGCAGAAAATATGGGCATCGTCCTGGGTGAAGCCTCGTACCCGCATCAAGCCGTGCAGCGCGCCGGAAGGCTCATTGCGGTGACAAGAGCCGAACTCGGCCAAGCGCAGCGGCAGGTTGCGATAGCTGTGCAGCCCATGATTGAAGATCTGCACATGCCCCGGGCAATTCATCGGCTTCACCGCGTAATCGCGGCTCTCCGAAGCCGTGGTAAACATGTTTTCCGCGTAGTTCTCCCAATGGCCGGAACGCTCCCATAACGTCCGGTCCATCATCAGGGGGGTGCGGACCTCCTGGTAGCCGCACTCCGCCAGCTTGGCCCGCATATACTGCTCAACCTGCTGCCACAGCATCCACCCGTCGGGATGCCAGAACACCATCCCCGGCGCTTCGTCCTGCATGTGGAAGAGATCGAGCTGCTTGCCCAGCTTGCGGTGATCCCGCTTTTCCGCTTCCTCCAGCAGACGGAGATAGCCATCCAGATCCTCTTTGCGGGTCCAGGCGGTGCCGTAGATGCGCTGCAGCATCTCGTTGCGGGAATCGCCCCGCCAATAGGCCCCCGCCACCTTCATCAGCTTGAACACCTTGAGCTTGGCCGTGGAAGGCACATGGGGGCCACGGCACAAATCCACGAAATCCCCTTGCCGATACAGGGAAATCTCATTTCCCGCGGGAATCCCCGAAATAATCTCCGCCTTGTAGTGCTCCCCCAAACCCCGGAAATATTCCACGGCCTGCTCCCTGGGCATGACTTGACGATCCACTGGCAGGCCGCGCTTGGCGATCTCCGCCATGCGTTGCTCGATGGCCGCAAGATCCTCGGGGGTAAAAGGACGCTGGTAGGAAAAATCGTAGTAGAAGCCATTGTCGATGACCGGGCCGATGGTCACCTGGGCATCGGGGAACAACTCCTTGACGGCATGAGCCAGCAGGTGGGCCGTGGAGTGGCGGATGATTTCCAGCCCCTCGGGATGCTTGTCGGTGACGATCGCCAACTCGCAGTCGGCGTCAATGACATGGGACAGATCCACCAGCCGGCCGTCCACCCGGGCAGCCAGCGCCGCGCGCGCCAAGCCCGAACCGATACCCGCCGCCACATCGGCAACCGTCACGGGCGTCTCAAAGCTGCGCGAGGAGCCGTCTGGCAAACGGACAACGGGCACTCCAACTCTCCAGGAAGACCGACGCGGATGAAATGAAAGAATCCGGATAAAGCGGCCCAGCGAAGCAACCCTCACCGCCGGGGGCTTATGGTAGGCGCGATTGGATTCGAACCAACGACCCCCACCATGTCAAGGTGATGCTCTAACCAACTGAGCTACGCGCCTAAAGCCAAGCCGGCATTCTATAGAAATCCCCGGCTCCCGACAATGGCGCATCAACAGACGCACCCATGGACCCGGCATAAAGGAAACTCCCCCTGGACGGCCGGAGCCGTCCTATCTGATAAAATCGAAGCCTTTCGATACCACGGGCCCGCCATGAGCCGCACTCTCCTCGTCACCTCGGCCCTGCCCTACGCCAACGGTAGCATTCATCTGGGCCACTTGGTGGAATACCTCCAGACCGACATCTGGGTACGCTTTCAAAAGATGCAGGGCCATACCTGCCATTATGTCTGCGCCGACGACACCCACGGCACCCCCGTCATGCTGCGGGCCGAATCCGAGGGCGTCGCCCCCGACGATCTGATTGGGCGCATGCGCGACGAGCACTTGCGGGACTTCCAAGGCTTCCACGTCGAATTTGACCACTATCACTCCACCCACTCTCCGGAAAACCGCGCCTTTTGCGAGGAAATCTACATCCGCCTCCGGGACCGCCGACCCTCGCTCATCGAGCGGCGGCCCATCGAGCAGTTCTTCGATCCGGTCAAGCACATGTTCCTGCCGGACCGCTTCATCAAGGGCGAATGTCCCAAGTGCCACGCCCAGGACCAGTACGGCGACGCCTGCGAGGTCTGCGGCTCGGCCTACGCCCCCACCGACCTCATCCATCCCTATTCAGCGGTGTCCGGCGCCACCCCGGTGCGCAGGGAATCGGAGCACTATTTCTTCAGGCTGGCGGACTGCGCCGAGTTTCTGCGGGGCTGGACCCGTTCCGGCACCCTTCAAGCAGAAGCCGCCAACAAGTTGGAAGAGTGGTTCCGCTCGGGATTATCCGACTGGGACATCTCCCGCGACGCCCCCTACTTCGGCTTCGAGATCCCCGACGCGCCGGGCAAGTACTTCTACGTCTGGCTGGACGCTCCCATCGGCTACATGGCGAGCTTTAAAAACCTGTGCGAGCGCAAGGGCATAAACTTCGACGCTTACTGGCAAAAAGGCTCCAACACTGAGCTGGTCCACTTCATCGGCAAGGATATTCTCTATTTCCATGCTTTGTTCTGGCCGGCCATGCTGGAATTCTCCGGCTACCGCACCCCCACCCAAATCTTCGCCCACGGCTTCCTCACGGTGAACGGCGAGAAAATGTCCAAGTCCCGCGGCACCTTCATCACCGCCGAGAGCTACCTCGAGCAGGGGCTCGATCCCGAATGGCTGCGGTACTACTACGCCGCCAAGCTCAACGGCAGCATGGAGGACATCGACCTCAATCTGGAAGACTTCGTGGCGCGGGTCAATTCGGATTTGGTGGGGAAGTACATCAATATCGCCAGCCGGGCGGCGGGGTTCATCAGCAAGCGCTTTGACACAAAAGTGACTCTCAGCGCGAACCCTAATGACGTCGCCTTGCTTAACCATATCCATGCAACCACGGGAGAAATTTCTGCCGCCTACGAGAATAGGGAATATGGCAGAGCAATTCGCGAAATCATGCGGGCGGCAGACTTGGCAAACCAGTACGTTGATGCCAACAAACCATGGGATCTAGCCAAGGACGCAAGCCAAGCGCCGCGCCTCCACGAAGTGTGCAGCACCAGCCTCAACGCTTTCCGCTTGCTCACGCTCTATTTGAAGCCGGTGTTGCCAAAGTTGGCAAAAGACGTTGAACAATTCCTGAACATTGCACCGCTTAGCTGGCAAGCTGGATTAACGCTTTTGCCTGAGAATCATTCCATTAACCCCTACCGGCATCTCATGACACGGATCGACCCCAAGCAGGTGCAGACCCTGGTGAAGGCCAACCGCCAGACCCTCCGGGCAGCCCAGCAGCCGGCGCCCCATTCCCCGGTGCGCCATCCGGAAGCCCAGGTGCGCGCCCACCAGCCGCTGGCAGCGCCCATAGGCCTGGAGGAATTCGCCAAGGTGGACCTGCGGGTGGCGAAGATCGTGAATGCCGAGCATGTGGAAAGCGCCGACAAGCTGCTCAGGCTGACGCTCGACATCGGCACCGAGACCCGCACCGTGTTCGCCGGGATCAAGTCCGCCTACGACCCGGAATCCTTGAAGGGACGGCTTACGGTGATGGTGGCCAACCTGGCGCCGCGCAAAATGAAATTCGGCCTTTCCGAAGGCATGGTGCTGGCGGCCGGCGACGGCGGCGGGCTTTACCTGCTGTCGCCCGACAGCGGCGCCCAGCCGGGCATGCGGATCAAGTAGCCGCTTATGCAGGCCTCCCCTACGGGGTTGCGGCCTTGGCCTGCATGATCGCCGTGAAAATACCTTGCAGCAGAGCGGTGGGAGTCGGCGGGCAACCGGGGACCGCGACATCCACCGGGATGACGTTGGCGACCCTGCCGCAACTGGCATAGCTCTCGCCGAAAATACCCCCGGTACAACCGCAATCGCCCACCGCCACCACCAGCTTGGGATCCGGGGTGGCTTCATAGGCGCGCTTAAGGGGGAGTTCCATGTTCTTGCTCACCGGGCCGGTGACCAGCAGCAGGTCGGCGTGGCGCGGGCTGGCGGCGAACTTGATGCTGAACCCCTCCAGATTGTAGTAAGGGTTGCCAAGCGCGTGGATCTCCAGCTCGCAGCCATTGCAGGAGCCCGCGTCCACATGGCGGATGACCAAGGCCCGGCCCAGCCGCTGCAGCACTGCCGCCCGCAGCCGCTGGGCGGTGACGCGCAGTTCCTCGTCGGGAAGGGGCGCGGGTTCGGTGACGATGCCGACCTTGACGATTTGCTTGAGCAACTGATACATGGCGGATGCCTCAGAGCCTGTGAAAAAATTCGGCGCGAGCGCAGGTAAGACAAGGCGCGAGCCAACGAAACGCGAGACATATCTTGTAGATAGGCGAAGCGTTGAGGCTTGCGAGCAACGCGGTATCGCCAAGCGCAGCAGAATTTTTCATAGGCTCTCAGAGATCCTGGCCGCTATAAGACAAATTGAAGGATTTGTTGATGAGGGGAAAATCGGGAACGATGTTGCCCATCACCGCATGCTCCAGGGCCGGCCAGTTCTGCCAGGAAGGGTCATGGCAGTGGCAGCGGCGGAGGGTGTCCCGAGCGCCGGTTTCCAGGGCCACCAGGATCTCGCCCCGCCACCCCTCGATCCAGCCTACCCCCAAGGCGCCTGTGGCGGCCGGTGGCACGGCCGCTTGGATTTCGCCTTCGGGCAAGCCACCCGCCATCTCGCGAATCAGGCGCAGCGACTCGAAGGTCTCCTCGAAACGGACGATCACCCGTGCCGCCACATCGCCGTTACGATGGCCGACCGGCTTGACGCCGAGTCGGTCATACGGCGCGCCGGGAAAATCGACGCGCAAATCCCGGCTCTGGCCGCTGGCGCGCCCCGCTGGACCCACCACCCCGAGTTGGGCGGCCAGTTGGGGATCAAGACGGCCGGTGGTAAGAAAGCGATCCTGGACCCCGGCATGCTCGTCGTAGATGTCTTTCAGCACCCGGACCTCTGCCTCAATGGCGTCGCACTGGGCCAGCAGCAGTTCCCGTCCCTCGATACCCAGATCGGAACAGACCCCGCCGGGAACGATCCGGTCCATCAACAAGCGATGCCCCCATAGCCGCTGGTTGAGGCGCAGCCAGTCCTCCTTGAGTCGCATGAACTGGGAAAAGCCGAAGGAGAACGCCGCATCGTTGCCCAGCGCCCCGAGATCCCCCAGGTGGTTGGCGACCCGCTCCCGCTCCAACATCAGCCCCCGCAGCCATGACGCACGGGGCGGCGGCAGGATCTGGGCAGCGGATTCAAGGGCCTG
>JAHFQX010000064.1 GCA_023259135.1 Betaproteobacteria bacterium
CAGGCGAAGGGATTGCCCACGGATTATTCCAGCCTGCCCATGCCGGCCGAGACCCGAGAGTACGTGCCCAAGCTCCAGGCGGTGAAAAACATCATCATGAGTCCGTCGGCCTACGGCCTCGCCCTGGCGGAGATCCCCAACCAGCCCTATTTCGTTTCGGTGCCCGCCCATAAATCCATGGATCTCACTCTGGCGGCCCGGCTCGCCGAGATTCCCCTGGAAGAGTTCGTATCCCTCAACCCCGCCCACAATCGTCCGGTGGTCCACAAGGACACGACGGCGGCGGTGCTGCTACCGGTGCAACAGGCGAAGAAATTCGAGGAAAATCTGGAGAAGCACGACAAACCCTTGACCTCTTGGCAGGCCTATACCTTGAAAGCCAAGGAACGGCTGGACAAAGTGGCGGCCCGTTTCGGCCTGACCCTGGCCAAACTCAAGGAGATCAATGGCGTCGTCGGCCGCTGGCAGGTGGTTTCCGGCATGACCTTACTGGTGCCGACCCCCGGTTCCGCTCTGGCGGCGGAGATCCCGGCGGCGGTGGCGGCTCTTGTTCCCACCGTCCCGGCTGCCCGTTCCGCTCGGCGCGCCGCCTCCGCTCCCAAGGTTGTCACCCACGTCGTTCGCAAGGGCGATACGCTGTTCAACATCGCCAAGCGTTACGCAGTCACGGTGGCCGAGCTCGTGGGCTGGAACCGGCTGCGGGCCAATCACCTCGCGCTGGGGCAAAAACTCATCATCAAGCCCGACGCCTGATTCGTGTCGGCTTCCCTAATTCGTTTGGGTAAACCCCCGGCTTTGCCGGTGGTAATTTAACTGTCGACAACGGTGAAAAATCATATGCTGCAGCAACTGCAAGGCCATGTCTTGCTTGAGGTAATCGAATATCCCATGCCGTGGAGATGAGCAAAAGCTGTTTCACCAGTCCTAACGAATGAAGAAGTTGTTCCCATGGCTCCCATCCAACCTCCCTTCCTACGATTGAAAATGCACAGAGTGATCCCGGGATACACCAATTTTGCGTGTTGTCCTTTCCTTATCGCTGTTGGCCATACTGCTGGCGTGTTCTCTTCATGGACAGGCTCCACGACCTATCCCTTGATGGGCATGACCACTGCCCTGAGGATGCCGTCTTCGTAAAAAGTAATTGGCTTTGCCGGGCTTTGACAGAACACCTCGGCGCACGGGTATCGCATCTTGAGGTAGCCGTAATACACCTCATCAACAATGCAGGTATGCGTCGGTGTGGTCAGGTGACGCTTGCCAGAAAGCGTTCTCTCCGCCTGGACTTTCCCGGTCTTCGCGTCGTGCCCCTCCGGGAGAATCTGCCTGATCGCATCTTCCGAGAGCCGTTCCGTGAACAGGTCGCGCAGTGCGTCGATTGCGGCGGGCAGGGAGTCGGCAATCTCCAGAAAGCGGCCATCGGAGAACACCACGTGCGACTGGTAGCTACCAAAGGCAACTGCCGCAGGTTCGGATCTTGTCTTTTCGAGAAGGCGAAGAATTCTGATATCCTCCGGCGGCCCTGCGGCCTGTACCGTTTCCCGCGGCGATGGCCGACTGCCCCGCAATAGATAGCCGCCGACAATAATGGCAACTAGGCCGAAGACGGTTAAAGCTGCGGGCATTACCGGCGAACCCCCCCCGTGACCTCAAAATCTACCAGACAGATGTGATCCTGGATAGAATTGATCAGGCTTTTGATAACCGTAAAGGGGATGAAATGAGTCTACGTGAGGTCCTGAAAACATTCACCATAGGCGGCCCTATTTACTTCTGGGCGATAGGGATTTTTGCTGCCGCTCTTATGGGGCTCCAGCCGGCCGTTGCTCAGGACAAAAAGCTGGTGCTCAGGGTGGCTGACCAATTTCCGATCGGCAACTTTTTTCCCCGCTACGGCATCAAGCCGTGGATGGAGCAGGTCACCAAGTCCACCAACGGGGAGGTCCAGTTTGAATACTATCCGGCGGAGCAACTGGGGAAAGCCAAAGATTTGCTGGCCCTGATCCAATCCGGCGTGGCGGACGCGGTTCTGTTCATCCCCGGCTACGCTTCCGACAAGATGCCGCTGACCGCTGTGATGGAGTTGCCGGGAATGTTCACAAGTTCGTGCCAGGGAAACGCTACCTACTGGAAGCTGGCAAGGGAAGGCGGTGTCCTGGCCCAGCGGGAGTATTCCACCAATGGGGTCCGTGTACTATTTTCCGGCGTCTATCCGCCATCCCAGCTCATTTCGGCGAAGCGTAAGATCGATGGCCCCAGGGACTTGGAGGGACTCAAGGTGCGCGTCCCGGGAGGGGTAGTGGAACTGACCATGCGTAAACTGAAAGCTATCGGCGTGAAGATGTCCGGCCCGGAGATTTACGAAGCGATGTCCAGGGGGACCGTGGACGGTGCGATCATTCCCTACGGTCCCATGGTGGGCTATGGCATCCAAGCCAAGTATGTTACCGCCGGGGAAGCTTTCGGTTCCGTGCCGGCGATCTTTATCGTCAGCGAGAACCGCTGGAAGCAACTTCCCGACCACGTGAAGAAGGCCATGACGGAAGCCGGGGAGGCGGCCAATCGCAGCTTGTGCGCTGGCGTCGACAAGGAGGAGGCCGCTGACCTGGAAAAGCTCCAGCAGAAAGGGGTGACGGTAGTACGTTGGTCTGCGGCGGACAAGAAGGAAGCCGATGCGGTGCTGGCGTCGGTGGCCAGCGAATGGGCCACCGAAATGGACAAGCGGGGCAAGCCCGGCAGCCAGGTGTTGAAAGCCGTGCTGGAAGCGCGAGACGGCCGTTGAATTACTTGGCGGTTATTGACCTGCGTGACATCCCGGCAAAGCGTCGGATGTGTGGGGGCGTGCGCCATTGTTGGGATCGCATGCCCTGCTTGCAAGGGCCGGCAGCAAGAGTCGGCATCGGATTGTTCAGAGAGAATCGCGGGAGCGCTTGGCTACCCCGGACGGAGATAGGGGACAGACCACGGTTTCTTGTTACTCATAACCCTGGATCGCAGGCTCCGATTCGACCGTCTTGCTGGGCCGTCCCGATTTTCCCGGTGTCGCTCGCCTGCCCAGCACTTCCGATATTTGGGCAGTAAAACGCTCATTACCCAGCGCATAATTGCCGTTCGTTGCCCTTCGTATTTCATCCACCAGTCCGGGATCAAGTTGGTAACGGAACAGTTCGCGGTAAGCCGCTTGCCTGGCGGCTGCGTCCATTCCCAATGCGTTGTAGAGCGGATGGGGTTTCAAGAGTGCATCATGTTCCCCTTGCGCGTTCGCCCGATAGCTCGACCAACGATATTCTCCCGGATGGTCCACTATGCCCGCACGTACCGGGTTGAGTTCGATGTAGCGCTGACAGGCCAGCAGATATGTTTCTTCCTGCGTCAAACAGGAGCGGTAGCGCCCTTCCCACAAGGTGCCGCTACGCCGATAGGTACGGTTCACATGTTGCACATAGCGCTGTCCGAGCGCTTTCATCAGTTCGCCCGGAGCCTCTGCCCGGTTGACCAGAATACCGTGGTCTGTCCCCTATTTCCCTTAATGAAACAGTGTCGCACGCAAGCCAGCCCCATGATGCAGGTCAAATGCACGCGATGCCAGCACCAGAAGCTGGTGCCCCATTCCTGCGGTCATCGCCACTGCCCGCACTGTCAGCACCATGAGAGTCAGCAATGGCTGGAACGTCAACTGAAGAAGCAGGTGCCCGCCGAGTACTTTCTGCTGACCTTCACCCTGCCCGCGGAATTCAGGGCGCTGACCTGGGCGCACCAGAGTGTCGTCTACGAACTGCTGATGCGCTGTTGTTGGGAGACAGTACGTACCTTCAGCCAGAACGACAAGCAGCTTCAGGGCACGCCCGGCGCCATCGCGGTATTGCATACGAACACGCGCCAGTTGGCGTTTCATCCTCACGTTCATCTGGTCATGCCGGCGGCGGCGCTCGACGGCATCGCAACGCCAAGACCGCGAGGATGGAGCAGCGCACCGTGTCCGGTGCGCATTTCCTATGGCTGGTCTTGCAGCATGTGCTGCCGAAAGGTTTCCGGCGTGCCCGCAACTTCGGCTTTCTGCATCCGAACTGCAAGCGCCTGATCGCTTTGTTGCACCTGCTGCTGAAATTCGATCCCGCTCGGGCGCTGGCATGGGTCAAGAAACGGCCACCGATTCCGTGTGCGTGTTGCGGCGCGGTGATGACGATCGTGAGAACGCGGATTCGCGCGGTGTTCTCGGCAGACATCCCCGGTCCGATCGCCACTCAGGGAACACTCTGACCATGTAAGCGCCCCCCTTTCAGCAGAGTGACGGAAGATCAGCGTCAGCAAGCTGAGGGGGCGGCTTGCCCCGAATCGACGCTTGATGGGGCCAATCAACGCCCAACTCCGGCAGCGCGGCTCGTAACGGCGCTCATCAACGGGATTTCCAGCCCCCATTCTCCCGGGCAAACATCGAACCGGGCCATTTCCCAAAGACTTATTTTCTGTGAGGCCTGCCCGTACTCGGGGGCCGGGACCGGGCTCGTCCAACAAACGGTTCAGATCGTGGCTCGCTTCGCTCGCACGATCTAACCTTATTCGTTCTAACCTTATTCGTTATGCGTGACGTCTTCTCCGTCAGCGCCAACAGTCCAGCCAATGCCTCGTTTACAGCACGAGACGTTGGAAACGCCTTCGCAATAGCCGGTTCGAGGAGCGCAACCGCCGTCCCCCTCACTACCTCAGCGTGGAACTTTCCGCGTTCGAGCTTGGCAAAGTCGGAACGCTTGTAGCTACGCCTCATTTCGTCGTTAGCCTTCTTCATAGATCTTCCTTTCGCTTCGCGTTACTCGGCGCGCATTGATGATTCGGATAGTGCCAGGGCGATACGTGTGGCAGACCGCAATTAACCGTGCAAGTTGCGAGTACCCAAACGTAATATACCTTTCTTCGTCAACTGAATGGTCTGGATCTGGGCCAGAGATGGCGTGTGGGTCGAGAAACGTGGTTGCCGCTTCATCGAACGAGACGCCGTGCTTTCGCAAATTCGCTTCGGCTTTCTTCGGGTCCCAGTCGAATTTCATGGATAGTTAACCTCGTAGCGGTCACGCATAACGTCCGCGTTGAACGGCGCGAGCAAGCAAGCGAAGCGCCGCTTGCGAGCGTCCGTTTTCGAACGCGTTGTTAGAGCCCAACGCGAAGGGGCAAAGTTGATCCCGCAATCTCGACAAATGCATAGCCTTTCGACCGTACCATCTTGGAAAGCACAAAGCGAACATTCGTTGGATCTTTTGTTGGGCTGTGCGTAATCCTCGCGATGGGCAGGCGATTCGCGTTGACGCCCGCCATCGGACTCGGGTCCAGCTCCACATATGGCGTGAGCCCGTATGCGCCCTCCCGATATAGAACGTGGGCTTCCTCAGTTGGTCCCGTTACGTGGCATAGGCGCCACTCCTCCTCAACCGAGAAGGCAGGGTGCTTAAAGCAAGCAAAGTATTCAGCCGCCTCCACCCTTACAAACTGGCAGCATCGGGCGATTGCATTATTGGCATCTGCTGCGGAATGCCCCTGGCTCGCTTTCTCCAGATGACCTACTGCGAGATCTAAGACCTCCGTAAGGAGTTGGCGTTGAGCGGCCTCCTCGTACTCGATCTTGCGGAGAAAAAAATCCTGAGCAGGCCTTTCCAGCTTCATTCGCATGCCAATTTCCCTGGAGCGAAAACCGACCGCGAAGCCACCTCCTGATGCCGCGTACGCCCGCCATTGATTCAGCAAATCGTCCTTCTCGCAGAAACAAGCCACGTAACAGTCAAACATGCCATCAAATGCGTTCACTGTTACGAGGGTTCGCTTCAGAAATTCCGTGACAACCTCGCTACGTGTGGCCGAGAGACGTTCCCTCACGATGGATTCAAATAGGGCCATCGCGTATCCAATCTCCGAGGCATCGTTAAGAAACCGGTAGTTGGTTGCCCACAATCGCCCAGAATCCAATATTCCCAAGAGACTCTTGGCATTCGTGTAGTGAAAAAGGAACTGAGGCGGTTCGCGCTGAATCCGCTTGCGCGATTCTGCAATCTGCGCGGATGCTTCTTTCAGCTGGGGGTTCAGCGAATCGAACGGGATGGACATCGATTTGTTGGGCTCTAACGTCGTGGTGAGCAGCGGGCTGCGACGGCGTGTGATGCTGCCACTGTGCTGGCAGCCCGTCCGTTCGACCTGAAGTTAAGCAGCAACCTCGACATAATCGACGCGGCTGGACGGCGGCGGAATGGGGGTATGGTCCTCGCGCATGCCATCCAAATGAAACTCGATGGCTTCACGGATTGATTTTTCCGTCTCTTCGACTGTTGTGCCCGTGGCAACACAACCGGGCAGATCAGGAACATAAGCCGAGTAGTTGCCTTCTGCTTTCTCGATGACGATAGCGTAACGCATATCAATGCCTCACCTTTTCAAACCAGCTTGCTTCAGAATACTGTTCACAGTGCCGGGAGCCAAGTCATCACTCGGTTTCCCCGGAACGGTAACCCGCCCGGGCTTGGTCAAGTGCTTGAACTGACGGTGACTGCCGCGCGTGGCGACCAAATACCAACCGTCGTCATTGAGCATCCGAAGCGCCTCGCTAACCTTCATGGGCGAAGAATACTGTCCCCTGGTGGCACAGTCAAAACCCGCCAGAACTGTTACTGCTTAACGCAGAGATCACCGGCGCGCCGTTTTTGCGCGTCCGGTGGGGCGACGTGTTATGCCAGCATGTTCAGCGACTTCGATAAGGGAACTTAAAGCGTCATTCACCGCTCGCTCGGAGGGAAATGCTGCTGCCACTTCTGGCCGAAGCAGTACCAGATTTGTACCGGCGCGATAGGCCTTCAGATGCTTGCCTCGCACGCCCTTCCCAAGATCCTCTCGCCGGTACTCTGGACGAAGCTCGTCACGTTTAGCCTTCTTCATAGATTTTCCTCTCATGCTTGGTCATCATACGCGCACTAATGATTCGTGTTTTTCGGCCCCGGTCTGTGTGCGCCACGACCAGTAGCCGATCTGACTGTAACCCGAATGTAAGAAACCGCTGCTCAGTTCCAGAATGATCGGGATCATGGAAAGTGATTGCCATCGGATCACCGAAGATGGTGCCCGCCTCGTGAAACGACACCCCATGCTTCTTGAGGTTTGCGGCCGCTTTCCGTTCATCCCATTCGAATTCCATCACGTGTATCTCGTTTTAGGTGTTACCGGCATAACGACGCTGTAGAAAAACCCGATTCTGAACCCCTGGTTCAGCCCGGCCTGATTTTTTTCGACGTACCCGGCCGTCAAATTTGCTAATTCCTGATGCGATGGCAAACGCCCTGATCTACTCATCGGTTCCTCCTTCAACTATTGGCATCACTTGGGCGGCAGTGCGCGGTTCCTCTACCCTTGCGCCCCATAGCCATGATGCGCCAACTTCTCGATATTATGCATCATGCAATAGAGTTTCCACTGCCCATCCACCTTGCTTCTGCCACGTAGGGTAAAGCGATCCAGACGTTTGTTTCCCCGGATGTTGCCGAACACCGGCTCCACGGTGGCGAAGCGGCGGGTAATCATTTCCTTGCCTTTGTCGCTGTCGATCTTCGCTTTCATCCGGTCGGTGTGGCTTTCGTGTCCCGGCGCCCGCCCGAGGAAGAATGCCACTTGGCGGGTTTGCGTCTTCTCGGGAGTGCGCAGGCATTGGGTGCGTAGCGCGCAAGGCAGGCAATTCTGTTTCGCACCCTGAAATTTGATCGCCAGATAGCCGTTGAATACGCAATTCGAGCCGTTGCCGTAGAGCGTCTTGCCTGCCGGGCAGACGCAGGTTTTGTGCTGTGGGTCGAAGCGGAAGTCTTCCGGTTTGAATAGGGTGGATTTCTTCTCTTCCTTGGGTCGCTTGTCGTAAAGCGGGTCGGGCTTGGCTTGGCGGCGCGCTTGGCTTGCATAGCGCTCGTCGCGTTTGCGGTAGCCGTTGTCCGGCAGATAGGCGTCGATATTGGTTTCGGCCAGCTTCTTGAGTCCGGCCTCGCTGTGATAGCCGGCATCGGCGGTGATGACGGTGTGGGCGCTGCGCTGGTTGGCGGTGGCTTCTATCAAGGGAGCCAGCAGTTCCTGTTCCGATCCGGTGCCATGGGCTTGGGCTTCGACGATGATCTGAGCCGCTTCATCCACCGCCGCTACGCCGGTATATCCCTGAATCACGCCCTTGCTTGTCGCCATCTTGGCCGATTCGTTGTCGGTGCGGTTCGAAAGCCGCACGGCGCCTTTAGCGCCTTTGCGCTCTTCGGGATTCGCGGCGAGCCAGGCGCGCATCTGCCGGGCTTCTTGCTGGAGGCGTTCGAGCTTGTGCGCTTGCCGCGCCGCTTCGCGTTCGCTTTGTGGGGCAGCGTCGGCAGCACGGTGCTGATCCAACATCGTCCGTGCGGCCTGTTCCATCTTCTCGGCTGGGTGCAAGAAATCCTGGCGGGTGCCGCTCTTGGCTTTGCCGGCATTGCTCGGCAGCTTTACGCCGTCGATGGCGAACATCTCGCGCCCGATCAGGCCCTGGCGGTCGCACAGCACCAAGACTTGGGCAAAGAGTTTGGCGGTCAGCTCGCCCATCTCGGAGACGAAGGCGGCCAAGGTGGTGAAATGGGGTTGGGAGTCGCCGGAAACGGCGATGAACAGCACGTTCTCCCGACAAGCGGCTTCGATCTTGCGACTGCTGACAATGCCCCGGCTGTAGGCGAGCAAGATGATCTTGATGAGAACGGCAGGATCAAAGGCGGAAGCGCCTTCGAGGTCATTCTTGAGGCGTGCGTGGAATCCGCTGAGGTCGAGTTCGTGATCGACGAGATGGCACAGAGCGTGCTCGAAACTGCCGGGTTGCGCTTGTTTGTCGAAATCCACCGGTAATAGTTTCAGGCCTTTGTGGACTGGTTTGTAGCGCGGCATGCCGTTTCCCCCTGGGCGATTCCGTTCTTGGAATTATGCCTGCGCAGGGCGGAATTTGGGGTTTTTCTACAGCCTCAACGTTAAAGTAACCGGCGCTGCGCGGCTTTATCGCGCAGCGTCCGTGTTGACTGCCGGGTTGGGCGGAATTTCACTTTATAGAAACTCACGAAATTTTTCAGGCGTAAGCCCTGCATCGCGCACAATTCCGCCAAGTGTAAAAGCATTGATCGGATTGTTCCTCGGAATGGTAAGAATGCGTATGCCGTCGGACATGATGATGTGTTTTCCCTGTCGTACAACGGAGAACCCCGCTTTTTCAAAAGCGCGAATTGCGGCGAGATGATTGATGCCGGGAATTTTTGGCAAGATTAAACGGCCACTTCAATTTCACGGACTTCTTCATTGCGGAGTTGGTCATTGATAACTTCGAGATATTCGCGTAGCGCATCCTTGATGTTTTCAATGGCCTCGGCCTCGGTAGAACCCTGCGACCAGCAACCAGGCAAACCTGGAACTGAGACGGAGAAGCCTTCTTCTGATTCATGAAGAGCGATGCGGTAGCGCATAAAAACCTCCAAATTAGAGCGTTCAGTATATACCCGTAACGATTGCCGCCCAACGTCGCCGTTCACCCGGCCGAGGGGCGGCGCGGAGCGCCGCTCCTGAGGATCGGGTGCAACGGCTTGTTGGACGAAGCCGCTACGCGGAGGAAATCAATTTGGCAGATTGACATGAGATTATGACCTCGCCCCCTCAACCGAGGGGATTTTTCACAACATAAGACGAGGTTACTCCAAGATGAAAGCGCCTGCCAACACACGTTTCGAACAGAACTATCAGTCGCATCTGAAACACCTGAAGCTCAAGGGCTTGCAACCGAAGACCATCGAAGCCTATTCCCGCGCCATCCGTCGGGTCGCGATAGATAGATAGGGGACAGACCACGGTTTCTTGTTACTCATAACCCTGGATCGCAGGCCCCGATTCGACCGTCTTGCTGGGCCGTCCCGATTTTCCCGGTGTCGCTCGCCTGCCCAGCGCTTCCGATACTTGGGCAGTAAAACGCTCATTACCCAGCGCATAATTGCCGTTCGTTGCCCTTCGTATTTCATCCACCAGTCCGG
>JAHFQX010000024.1 GCA_023259135.1 Betaproteobacteria bacterium
TCGGATGCTCGAGAGCATCTGGCGCCGCAGTAAAGCCCGCGGCGGCCAGGCGGCAGGCCAGAACTCCAGCTTGGGCGGCACGTCCGGCGTGAAGGCTTTTGGTCATGCTGCCGAAATTGGCTACCAGCCCGCCAGCCTCGGAAGCCGCGATGCCGAGCGCATGGGTCGCCTGCTCCGCACCGAGGCCTCGCAATGCCGCGCAAGCCGCGGCCGCGCCGATGACCCCGAAAGCCGAGGTAGGATGCCACCCTTTCATGTGATGGGGGTGCCGGTCCCGCCCGGCGAGTTCCGCCCACGCCTCGTAACCCGTCACGTAAGCCCGCACCATATCCCGACCCTTGACCCCGGGCAGCGCGTCCGCCTCCGCCAGAATAGCCGGCGCCAGCACCGTGCTCGGATGGCCCCCCAGCGGCTCCGCAACGTCGTCATAATCCAGAACATGGGCCGCGACGCCATTGACCAACGCCGCGAGGGGAGCGCTGACTCGCTCGCCGGTCAAGAACAGGCGCGATTCCGGAGCTTCCGGGATGTGCCGAAAGCATCGGTCGACGATGGCCACGTTCGGCTCGCGGCAACCGGCCACCATCACGCCGATGCAGTCGATCATCCCGGTTTTGACCGTCGCTATCGCGTCTTCCGGAATGGCATCGAAAGCCAGGTCGGCAATAAAAGAACCCAGTTGGCGAGTCAGCGCCGCTGCCATCTGTCACCCTCCTCAAGAAATCGGCCGGATACTTCGTTCGTCGCCTTTAGGTTTCATGGCTTTTGCCTGACAGGGTTGCCAAGCCCTACGGCGATCCGTTTTCTGGAGACAGCCCCCTACTGGCAATTTGGGCTTGACACCACGATGAAACGTTTCCAATATAGGAGGAGGGTGGGAAGCTGTCAAGATCGACATGATTGAGAGGGGGTTGAGCCCATGAAATACAAGGCCGGGACGCTCGATGACAAATACACGCTTGAGGATGGGCGTGTGTATATAACCGGGATTCAAGCACTGGTGCGCTTGCCGATCATGCAGCGGCGCCGCGATTTGGCCGCCGGGTTGAACACCGCCGGCTTTGTCTCCGGCTACCGGGGGTCGCCGGTCGCCGCCTATGACCTGGAACTCTGGCACGCCAAGAATTTCCTCGAAGCCAACCACGTCAAATTCGAACCGGGCCTCAATGAGGACATTGCGGCCACCGCCATATGGGGCACCCAGCAAGTGCCGCTGTCCGGCAAAGGCAAATACGACGGAGTATTCGGCATCTGGTACGGCAAAAATCCGGGACTCGACCGGTGCGGCGACGCCTTCAAGCATGCCAATCTGTCCGGAACCTCGCCAAACGGAGGGGCGCTTGCCGTCGCCGGCGACGATCACGGCGGGCTATCCTCCAGCATGCCGAACCAGAGCGATCAGGCCTTGATC
The DNA here is from genome assembly GCA_023259135.1 of Betaproteobacteria bacterium. GTDB lineage: Bacteria > Pseudomonadota > Gammaproteobacteria > Burkholderiales > JAHFQX01 > JAHFQX01. Next base: position 1,412 of record JAHFQX010000024.1, read on the forward strand.
GCCTCGATGATTCCCATCCTTTACCCGGCAAACGTTCAGGAATATCTGAATTTCGGGCTTATCGGCTTTGGCATGTCCCGCTTTGCCGGGTTGTGGGTGGGATTCAAGGCCGTGACCGAAATTATCGAAAGCGCTGGGTCGATTTACGTAAACCGGGACGACCCCAAGCTTATTCTCCCAGAAGACGCGGTCATCCCAAAAGGCGGCCTGCACATTCGCTGGCCCGACTCCCGCTTTGACCAAGAGGACAGGCACATCAATTACAAATTGCCGGCCGCCGTGGCATACGCGCGAGCCAATTCCGTGGACCGCATTGTCTTCGATTCGCCCCAGCCGCGGATCGGCATCGCCACCTCGGGTAAAGCCTATCTGGATGTGCGGCACGCGCTGGACTGCCTCGGCATCGACGACAAGGTCGCCGCCCGCATCGGACTGCGCCTTTACAAGGTGGGGATGGTGTGGCCGCTTGAGCCGGAAGGGGCGCGAAGATTCGCCGAAGGCTTGCAGGAGATCCTCGTCATCGAGGAAAAGCGGCCCATCATCGAGCCCGGATTGAGCTCCTTGCTATACAACCTCGGCGGGTCGTCGCGGCCGCGGATCGTCGGCAAAGCCGACCCTGCCGGAAGGCCGCTGCTGCCGTCCCATGGCGAAACCAACCCGAACATGGTCGCCAAGATCATCGCCGGCCGGCTCGCCAATTTCGACCACATGCCCGATTTCGCCGGCCCCCTCGCGGAGATAGCGGCGCAAGAGCGGTCCGCCCACGCGGAGCACTCCAATATCGTTCGGATCCCATTCTTCTGCGCCGGCTGCCCGCACAACACCGGCGTCAAGACCCCATCCGATAGCCGTGTTTTCGGTGGCGTCGGCTGCCATGCGATGGCCGTATGGATACCGGAATCGGGGGTTAAGTTCTTTACCCACATGGGAGGGGAAGGAGCCACTTGGATCGGGGAAGCGCCCTTCACCCACCAAAAGCACGCCTTTCAGAATCTCGGCGACGGCACCTACTACCACTCCGGGCTGCTGGCGATACGCGCCAGTATCGCGGCCAAGACCACCATCACCTACAAACTCTTGTTTAACGACGCCGTCGCCATGACGGGCGGACAACCGTTGGATGCCGGCCTTAACGTTCCTCAAATTGCCCAACAGGTCTATCACGAGGGCGTCAGGCGCATCGCCGTCGTCACCGACGAACCGGATAAATACGGGCCTCGACCCGGCTTTCCGCCCGGCACGACGATTCACCATCGCGACGAAATGGAAACGGTTCAGCGCGAATTGCGGGAAACGCCGGGGGTGACCCTTTTGATTTACGATCAGACTTGCGCCGCGGAAAAACGGCGCCGGCGCAAACGCGGCGCCTTCCCCGATCCGGCCAAACGGGCCTTTATCAATGACCTCGTCTGCGAGGGGTGCGGCGACTGCGGCGTGAAGTCGAATTGCGTCGCCATCGCCCCCATGAAAACCGAATTCGGCCGCAAGCGCGCTATCGACCAGTCGGTTTGCAACAAAGACTTCTCCTGCGTCAAGGGCTTCTGCCCCAGCTTCGTGACGGTTCACGGCGGAGGCGTGCGCAAGCTCAAGGGAACGGCGCAAGATCTCGACGCCTTGTTCCGCGATCTTCCGGAACCCTCGATTCCAGAACTTGCCGGGCCTTATGAGATTTTCGTGGGCGGCATCGGCGGCACGGGAGTGCTGACCGTTGGCGCGCTGCTCGGAATGGCCGCCCATCTCGAAGGGCTGGGTTGCTCGGTACTGGATTTCACGGGCTTGTCGCAGAAGAACGGAGAGGTGCTCAGCGAAGTACGCATCGCCCCCAAGCCGGAGGATCTCCATACTTTGCGCATCGGCAACGGCAATGCCGATCTGCTCATCGGCTGCGATCTGGTCGTGTCCTCCGGCGCCGAATCCTTGAGGCGAACCCGGCACGGCAGAACCCGTGCCGTGGTCAATACCCATCTGGTGGCGACGGCCGAATTCATCAACAAGCCCAGCATGGACCTCGATGCGAAGCGGCTAGAAAATATCATCGTCAATGCGCTGGGCAGTGAGAACACGACGTTTCTCAATGCCAACGCCCTGCTTACGGCTTTGATGGGAGATAGCATTACCGGCAACCTGTTCCTGCTGGGAGTGGCCTATCAAAAAGGCCTCATCCCGATCATGCGGGACTCCCTAGAGCGGGCCATCGAGCTTAACGGCGTGGCGATCGCGGATAATCTCCGGGCCTTTTCCTGGGGCCGTCTTGCCGCCCATAATCGCGCCGTCATCGAAGCAGCCGCGGCGCCCTATCTGGCCAGCAAAGCGGGGGCGGAAAAGGTTCTGGATTCGGCCGAGGACATCATCGCCTTCAGAATGAAGGAACTAACCCACTACCAGAATGCCGATTACGCCGCCCGCTACCAAAAACTCGTGCGCCGCGTTCAGCAAGCCGAATCGGAGAAGATCAAGGGCCGTTTCGATCTGACCCAGGCGGTAGCCCGCAACTTCCACCGGCTCATGGCCTACAAGGACGAATACGAGGTGGCGCGCCTGTTCACCGATGGGCGCTTCCAGGAAAAGCTGAATTCCCAGTTCGAGGGGTTCTCGACGCTGCGCTTTTATTTGGCGCCGCCGCTGTTCGCCAAACGCGATCCGAATACCGGCGAACTTATCAAGAAAGAGTACGGCCCCTGGGTATTCAAGGCGATGCGGCTGCTGGCGAAACTCAAGTTCCTCCGCGGGACGGCCTTCGACCCATTCAGCTATACCGAAGAACGCCGCACCGAAAGGCAATTGATAGAGGATTACGAAACCGTCGTGACCGGCTTGCTGGACCGCGTGACTCCGGAAAACTACCCGGTTGCGGTGGAGATCGCCAGCATTCCGGAGGAAATTTATGGTTTCGGCCACATCAAGGCGCGGCAAATCCCTCTGGCCAAAAAGAAAGAAGCCTCGCTGCGCGCCGCATTCGACAATGGCGGGACCCTCCAAAAGGTCGCGGCATAATGGCGTGCACGACGGACCTTCCTCGGCCGGGAAGGAAATAACCCAGTGTCAACGGTGAGCGCCGGCCGGAATGGGCCCCTGGTCGTCTATATTCACGGCTTCAAGAGTTCCCCGGCCTCTATCAAGGCCGGCCTCGTCCGGCAATGGTTGGAAAGTCGGGGCCAGGAGAGCCGGTTCCGCTGCCCTGCCCTGCCCTATGGCCCTGCCGCGGCGGCCAAGCTCCTGGAAGCCGAAATTCAACGGCTATTGGAGCAGCGTGAACAACCCTTCCTGATCGGCAGTTCCCTGGGGGGGTATTACGCCACCTGGCTGGCGGAACGCCACAACCTCAAGGCGGTAGTGATAAACCCCGCAATACGTCCCTACGAATTTTCCGCGGAGATCATCGGGTCCCAGCAAAATCTCTACACCGCCGAGGAATTCGTCTTCACCGAGGCCCATCTGGAGGAGCTGCGCCGCCTGGAGGTGGAACCCATCACCCCGTCCCGCTACTTGCTGATGGTGACCACCGGGGATGAGGTCATAGACTACCGGCGGGCGGTAGACCGCTACAGGGGCGCAAAAACGCGGATAGTGGAAGGGTCGGACCACGGCTTTTCCGACTTTGCCGCTTATCTTCCCGAGGCGATGGAGTTCTGCGGGTTTGGGAAAACCTAGCCGCGGGGCCTGTCCTTAGAGCTTGTCCGTAAATCCCGGCAAACTCGAAGGGGTGCCCCAGGCCCGACAACCGCGCCTTAGCAACGGCGAGGGAACAACCCCGCGGCAGGTGGCCGGCGACAGTGGTTTTTCAATAGCCCGTCGGGATCGAACTGCGCGGTCGCTGGGTTATAATCCCTGCCCTTGCTTTTCCCTCCCCGTTTTCATGCACATCTTCTACGAAGAAGAGGGCAGCCTCAAGGCCGGCACCGTGCTGGCCGATCAGACCACTTCGCTCCAGGTGGAAGCCCTCCATGGCAAGCGCGGCAAGCTCAAGGCTCAAGCGGTGCTGCTGCGCTTCGAGCGGCCCACGCCGGCGGAACTGACGGTTCAAGCCCAGGCCCTGGCCGCTTCCTTGGATGCCGATTTTCTTTGGGAAGTCTGCCCCCAGGAGGAATTTGCCTACGAGGATCTGGCGCGGGAATATTTCGGCCAGGCTCCGGACCCGGTGCAAGCGGCGGGATTGCTGCTCAAGCTGCACGGCTGCCCGATGCACTTTTACAAAAAGGGCCGGGGCCGCTACAAATCCGCGCCCGCCGATGCCCTCAAGGCCGCCCTGGCCAGCGTGGAGCGCAAGCGCCTGCAAGCCGAAGCCCAACGAGTCTACGTGGAACAGCTCACCGCCTTCGCTCTGCCCGAGGATTTCCGCCCGCTGCTGCCGCGCCTGCTCTACAAGCCCGACAAGGCCGGCATCGAGTGGAAGGCGCTGGAAGCCGCTTGCCACGCCGCCAAACTGTCGCCGGCCCATCTGCTGGAAAAATGCGGCGGCATTCCCTCTTCCCGGGATTATCACCTGCAGCGCTTCCTGCTGGAGCACTTCCCGGAAGGAACCGCCTTCCCCGAGTTGCCGGCGCCGGCCGACGCGGACTTGCTCGATGCCGGAGTGCAGGCCTTCAGCATCGACGACGTCACCACCACCGAGATCGACGATGCCTTCTCGGTGGCGTCCCTGCCCGGCGGCGGCTGGCGGGTGGGCATCCACATCGCCGCGCCGGCCCTGGGCGTGCATTCCGGCGACGGCTTGGATGCCGTCGCCCGGCGGCGGCTGTCCACGGTCTACATGCCGGGAGACAAGATCACCATGCTGCCCGAGGCGGTGATCCATCGCTACACCTTGGGAGAAAGCCTGCCACGCCCCGCCTGCTCCCTCTATCTCACCCTGTCCCCCGAGCTGGACATCACGGATCGGGAAACCCGCCTGGAGCAGGTCACCATCGCCGCCAATCTGCGCCACGACGCGCTAGAGCCGGTGTTCAACGAGGCCACCCTGGCCCAGGGCAAGATCGACCATCCGTTCGGCCCCGAGCTCAAGCTGCTGTGGCAACTGGCGCAGCGCCTGGAGGCGGGGCGGGGCAAGGCCAACGAAGCGCAGCGGGGCCTGGATTACAACTTCTACGTCGAGGCGGAGCGCATCCGCATCGCGCCTCGACGCCGCGGCAGCCCCCTGGACAAGCTGGTGGCGGAACTGATGATCCACGCCAATGCGGAATGGGGGCGGCAACTGGCGGAACACGGCATTCCCGGCATTTACCGGGTGCAGAGCAACGGCAAGGTGAAGATGAGCACGGTGCCCGCCCCCCACCAGGGCCTGGGAGTGGCCCAATATCTCTGGGCCAGCTCGCCGTTGCGGCGCTATGTGGACCTTCTTAACCAGCGGCAGATCATCGCCATGATCCGCGGCGATGCCCCGGCTTACGAGCCGGGCTCGGAAATCCTCATGGCGGCGATGCGGGAATTCGAATTGGCCTACGAGGTCTACGGAGATTTTCAGCGCACCATGGAGCGCTACTGGTGTTTGCGCTGGCTGCTCCAGGAAAACGTCCGCGAGATCGGCGCGGAAGTGGTTCGGGAAAGCTTGGTCCGCCTGGAAGGCTTGCCCCTGGTGACCAAGGCGCTGGGCATGACGGCCCTCGCGGAGGGTAGTGCGGTACGAGTGGCCGTCGGCTCCATTGATTTGCTGGATCTCACCTTGCAGTGCCGCTATGTGGAAAACCGCGATAGATTTTCCCATCCGTTTTTTGATCTAGATCAAAAATGACCTATGATGAAACGGTTAGGTTTAGGGCTTGGAAGCAGTGGCCCCGTACAAAGAGGCGTTTTGAGCGGGGCATTTGTTAACGCATTTTGGCGAAAGGGAAATCCCGTGAGAAGATTTGCTATCCCGGTCATGCTGGCCGGATTGTGCGGCGGATTGGCGGAAGTCGTTTGGGTTGCCCTGTACAGTTCCTTCACGCAAGCGAGCGGCGTGGAGGTGGCCCGCCAGGTTACGGCCACCCTGTTCCCGTCGTCGGCGGCTTCTGCGCTCGCCCCTGCGTTTGGCATCGTCATCCATCTCCTGCTTTCGCTTGCGCTGGGTTTTGCCTTTGCCTGGTTGGTTTGGATACCCTTCTCCAGGCAGATGAGGGCTGCGACCGCCATGATCATCGCAGTCGCGACGCTGACATTCGTCTGGGCGGCCAACTTCTTTGTAATACTGCCGGCACTCAATCCCGTATTTGTCACCCTGATGCCTTACGGCGCGACCCTGCTTTCCAAGGCATTATTCGGAATCGCGATGGCATGGGGCCTGCAGCGGGGGCCTGAGCTGGAAATGGAACCAGCCGCCTCTTGGGCTCGCCAACCCTGAGTGTCGACCGAATTGTCGCTTTTTTCAGGATTTCGTTCTCCAGCTTCAGGCGGGCAACTTCATCCAGGTGCCCAGGGTCTGTTCCACCAGACTCAGTTCCCTCGCCCACCCGCTTGACCGCCTGCTCTTCGAACTCGGCGGTGCATTCCTGCCCCGGTATCTTGATCCTCTTCGTCTCCAAGGTCGCGTCTATCTTACGTCACCCTTGGAAGACGAAATTTCGGGGGAAGCTCAGGGTCGCAGACGCTGCCCAGTGATCTCACGCCCATCAGGCATCGCCAGATGGGCTGCATCAATAATCCGTCTTTTCCGTCTTCGACATAGGGCGTGGGCTCGCATACAATGAACCGCGTGAGTCCCGCGTCCTTGACGGCCCTTATGCAAAAGCTCGGCGCCGCCTTGCCGGCCGGCCGGCCGACCCGTTTCTGGTGGCCCTTCTGGTGGCCCTTTAGCGGCCATAGCGGCCATTTGCTGCCCCGCTCCCCCCGGCAGGCGCTGTGGATCGCCTTGAGCTGCTCCCTGGCGCTGCACGGGGCGGCGGTGGCATTGCGCTTCCGGCTGCCGGCGCCGGATTTCTCCAAGGCCGCGTCCTCCCTGGACGTGGTGCTGGTCAACAGCAAAAGCCGCTCCCGTCCCCACAAGGCCGATGCCTTGGCGCAAGCCAATCTGGACGGCGGCGGCAACACCGACGCCCCGCAACGCGCCCGGACCCCCCTGCCACCGGCGCCCCGTTCCACCCAGGACCCCCAGTTCCGGCAAGCCGAAAAACAAGTAGCTCAATTGGAACAGCGCGCCCAAAAGCTCCTGACTCAATTGCAACCCTCTGCGTCGATGCAATCCTCCCCGGTACAGTCGGCGCCCCAGACCCGTCAACAGGACACCCCGCGGGGAGCCGAACTGGCTCAGCGCAGCCTCGATCTGGCTCGCCTGGAAGGCCGCATCGCCCAGCAATGGAACGAATATCAGCAGCGGCCCCGGCGCAAATTCATCGGCGCTCGCACCGAGGAATTCCGCTTCGCTCAATACGTCGAGGACTGGCGCCAGAAGATCGAGCGGATCGGCAATCTCAACTATCCGGATGCGGCGCGCCAGCAAAAAATTTACGGCAGCCTGCGGGTCACCGTCTCCATCCGGGCCGACGGCAGCATGGAAAGCGCGGAGATCAACTGGCCTTCCGGCCACAAGATCCTGGACGCCGCGGTACTGCGAATTCTGCAATTGGCCGCCCCCTTCGCACCGTTCCCGCCGGAACTGCGGCGCGACACCGATATCCTGAGCATCACTCGCACCTGGACTTTTACCCGCTCCGATCAGCTCACCGGAGAATGATCCGCTCCCTATCATGACCGATCGCTACGCGGTCATCGGCAACCCGGTGGCCCAATCCCAATCCCCGCAAATTCACGCCGCCTTCGCCCGGGCCACCGGCCAGGATATGAGCTACACCGCGCTGCTGGCCCCACTGGATGGTTTCGCCGAAACACTGCGGCAATTCAAGGCCGGCGGCGGCAAGGGCGCCAACGTGACGGTACCCTTCAAGCAGCAGGCCTACCGCTTGAGCACCCGGACCACCGAACGGGCGCGGCTGGCCGAGGCCGTCAATACGCTGAAATTCGACGGTCCGGAAATCCTCGGCGACAACACCGACGGCGCGGGATTGATTCGCGACCTCACCCGCAACCTGGGCTGCGCCGTGGCCTGCCGGCAGGTATTGCTGATGGGAGCCGGGGGGGCCGCCCAAGGAGTGCTGGGCCCGCTGCTGGCGGAAGCTCCCGGGGCGCTGGTCATCGCCAACCGGACCGCGGACAAGGCCCGCGCCCTGGCCGCCCGCTTCGCTCCCCTGGGCCCGGTATCGGCCTGCGCCTATGCCGAGCTGGCCGGCAGCCAATTTGACCTCGTCATCAACGCCACCTCGGCGGGCTTGGCCGGAGAGGTCCCCCCCCTGCCGCCGGGACTGTTCGCTGCCGGAGCGCTGGCCTACGACATGATCTATGGCGATCGGGAAACCGCTTTCCTGGGCTATGCCCGCCAAGCCGGAGCGAGCCGTTTTGCCGACGGCCTGGGAATGCTGGTGGAGCAAGCCGCCGAAGCCTTTTGGCTATGGCGGGGCATCACCCCCGATACCGCCCCCCTGCTGGCAGCGCTGCACCGATGCTGAAATGGCTGTGGCGCTGGACTTGGCGGGTGATAGCCGGCGCCGGTGCGCTGCTGGTCGCCTATGAGTTATGGATCCTGGGTCACATCGGGTATTGGGTGAATCACAACCCGCCCAGCAGCGCCTTCATGGAGCAGCGGCTGGAGGCGCTGCAAGAACGCAGACCCGAGGCCCAACTACGGCACCAATGGACACCCTACCCGCGCATTTCGATGCACCTGAAGCGCGCCATCATCGCCGCTGAAGACGCCAAATTCCTGGATCACGAAGGCTTCGACTGGGAAGGCATCCAGAAGGCCTACGAGAAAAACCTGAAAAAAGGCCGCATCGTCGCCGGCGGCTCCACCATCAGCCAGCAGCTCGCCAAAAATCTGTTTCTTTCCGGCCGGCGCACTCCATGGCGCAAGGGCCAGGAGGCCGTTATCACCCTGATGCTGGAGCAGACGATGAGCAAGCGCCGGATCCTGGAAATCTATCTCAACGTCATCGAATGGGGCAACGGGGTATTCGGCGCGGAAGCCGCGGCCCGCCATTATTTCGGGGTAACGGCCGCCACCTTGAGCGCCGAACAGGCCGCCCGCCTGGCGGCCATGGTCCCCAACCCCCGCTACTTCGACCGCAGGCCCGACTCCCCTTATCTCGCCCGGCGCACCGCCTCCATCCTGGCGCGGATGAATTCCGCGGTCGTCCCCGATTCTTCCGTCGCCTCCCGCTGACCCCCGCCGGCCGGTTTCCGGCAGGGTTTCACAAAACGGTTACCCGGGGTTGGGCGATATCCCCTAAAATGGCGCCTTTCCAAGGCATCCCCCACCCCGCCTGGCCATGGCCCAGACCGAAAACAGCACCCTGCAAGAGAGCCTGAAGCAAGTCAGCGAGCTCTTGCACCGGCATCAGTTGGTGGAGACCCTCATCCACCGGCAGGACATGCCGCGCCACGATCTGGTGGAATCCCTGGTCCACAAGCAGCACCTGGCGGAGCTGCAAAATAAGCTGGATCAGCTCCATCCGGCCGACGTCGCCTACATTCTGGAGACCCTGCCGCCGGACCAACGGCTGATGGTCTGGGATTTGGTCAAGGCGGAGCGGGACGGCGAAATCCTGCTGGAAGTGTCCGATGCGGTGCGGGAAGCCCTCATCGCCCACATGGACAGCCACGAGCTGGTGGCGGCAGCGGAGCAACTGGACACCGACGAAATCGCCGACCTGGCTCCGGACTTGCCCCGGGAGGTGATGGCCGACGTGTTCCGCTCCTTGAGCGCCGAGGAACGGGAACAACTGCGGGCCGCCATCTCCTATCCCGAGGACGCCGTCGGGGCGCTGATGGATTTCGAGATGGTGACGGTGCGGGAAGACGTCACCCTTGAAGTGGTGCTGCGCTATCTGCGCCGCTTCGACGAGCTGCCCGACCACACCGATGCCCTGTTCGTGGTGGATCGGGAGGGCCGGGTCCATGGTCTGCTGCCTCTCAATCGCGTGCTGGTCAGCGACCCGAAAACCCCGGTAGCGCAAGTGATGAATCCGCAGCCTACCGTCTTCCACCCCGAAGACAAGGCCGACGCCGCGGCCACCGCCTTCGACCGCTACGACCTGGTTTCCGCCCCGGTGGTGGACGCCACCCAAAAACTGGTGGGGCGCCTCACCGTCGCCGCGGTGGTGGACTACATCCGCGAGGCAACCGACGCCGAAATGCTCAACCTCGCCGGCCTGCGGGAAGAGGAAGATATTTTCTCCTCGGTCTGGAAAAGCGCCCGCAACCGCTGGCTGTGGCTGGCGGTCAATCTGGTGACCGCCTTCGTCGCCTCCAGGGTGATCGGCCTGTTCGAGGGCACCATCGAGAAAATCGTAGCGCTGGCCACCCTGATGCCCATCATCGCCGGTATCGGCGGCAACTCGGGCAATCAGACCACCACCCTCATCATCCGTAGCCTGGCCCTGGGCCAGATCACCGCCGCCAATGCCGGCAAGCTGGTCACCAAGGAACTGGGCATCAGCCTGCTCAACGGCGTGGTCTGGGGAACGGTAGTCGGATTGTTCGCCTTCCTGCTCTACCGCAACGTCAACCTCGGCCTGGTCATGACCGGAGCCATGGTGCTGAACCTGCTGGTCGCCGCCCTGGCGGGAATCTTCATCCCTCTGGTGATGTACAAGCTCGGGCGAGACCCCGCCCTGGGCTCCAGCGTGCTGCTCACCGCCACCACCGACAGCATGGGATTCTTCATCTTCCTCGGGCTGGCGACGGTGTTCCTGCTCTAAGCGCGCAACAAACGGGGCACATCATGCCCTCTCCCGCCCCCATTGAAGCGGGAGACAGAGTCATGACCCCCTCTTTACGAGCAGGGGCTTTTCCCACCCCGCGACTTATTGCACATTCAGGATCTTCATCGCCTTCGCTAGGGTGTCGACGGATTCCTGGTGCTTGCTGGCTTTGTGCATCGCCTCACCGTCGGCCCGCAACTTCTTCACTTCGCTCATCTGGGCGGCGGTGAGCTGAGGATTTTTAGCCAAAGCCGCGTCGATCTTTTTCATGTCCGCCGGGCAGTGGAAGGCAAGGGCGGCACCGCTCACGGCAAAGAAAGCGACGCCCAGCAGCAGTTTGTGCATCTTCATACCAGTATCTCCTTTTGTGGGCCAATAAGAGGTATTGCACTCCCATGGACAAGTATAAGGCCAGACTCGTTCCACCCAAGACTGGCCCTTTTTGCTTTTTTCTGGGCCCGTGACGGGCACGGAATTCGGCCAACACTTCCTCGAATAAAGAAACGGGCCGGTTCCACAGCCAGTTGCTCGCTGATGTCTTTGCCGATCTTGACTTCGGCTTTGACGGCAGCCGATCGCTGCGCCAAGTTTCCTGGAATAGATCACGCTCTCGCAATGGCGGGGGCGAGGACGCCATCAGCGTCCGGCAAAAAGCTCCGCTACCCTGGCGCGGTCAGGCTGAGGAACCACCCCTCTCTCCGTGATCAATGCGGTAACCAATTCGGCGGGGGTAACGTCAAACGCCGGGTTGCGCACCGAAACCCCGGATGCCGCCCATTGGTATTCACGGAATCCCGTCACCTCCTCCGCCGCGCGCTCCTCGATCGGAATCCCCGTCCCATCCGGAATGCCAAGATCAATCGTCGACAACGGACAGGCCACGTAAAACGGAATCCCGTGACGTCTTGCCAGAACCGCTACCATGTAAGTGCCGATCTTGTTGGCTACATCCCCATTGGCGGCAACGCGGTCGGCACCCACCACCACCGCATCAATCTCGCCGCGGCTCATCATGAATCCCGCCATGTTGTCGGTGATCAGCGTAACGGGAATGTTCTCCTGCACCATTTCCCAGGCGGTAAGTCGGGCACCTTGCAGAAATGGGCGGGTCTCGTCCGCAATCACCGAAATCCGCTTGCCGGCTTCGACGGCGGAGCGAATCACGCCCAGCGCCGTGCCGTGCCCCGCGGTTGCCAGCGCCCCGGCATTGCAATGGGTAAGCACCCGAGCCCCATCTGGCAGCAAGGCCGCGCCAAAACTCCCCATCGCCCGGTTAATGCGGATGTCCTCCGCCAGCACCTCGTGCGCTTCGGCAAGCAGCGTATCGGCAATCTCATCGACAGCGCGATCCCCGACGCCTCCCCATTTGGCGCGCATCCGCTTCAGCGCCCAGAAGAGGTTCACCGCCGTGGGACGGCTGGCCGCCAGCACGTCGAAAGCGCCGCTCATCGCGGCAGAAAACTCCCCGCTGGCCGCCGCTCTCCACCGCAATGCCTCCAGCGCCACGCCGTAGGCGGCAGCACAGCCAATGGCCGGGGCTCCGCGAACCACCATCGAACGGATGCCTTCGGCAACCTCTGCCGCAGAGCCATATCCTAGATATTCGAACCGGATCGGCAGTATCCGCTGGTCGATCATTTCCAGGCGGCCGTTGCGCCATCGCAGGGTTTCCACCACCTGATTTCCATTACTCGCCACCATGGTTAACCGCCCTCGAACTGGGAAAGCGCAAGCACTTCCTGGCCATGCTTCTCAAGCCTTGAGCGCAGGCCATCAAATTACCCGATCATTACCCCCGTCCACCGGAATCTGGGCCCCCGTCGTCTTGGCGAACAGAGGGCCGCACAGCTCCGCTGCCAGTTCCGCCACGTCGCGACTGGTCACCTCGGTCTTGAGAACATTGTTCCTCTTGTATTCATCCACGGTAAGACCGTAATGCTTGGCGCGGGAGGCGAGCACCTCTTCCGTCCATAGGCCGGTGTCGAAAACGGCGTTCGGATGCAGACTGTTGATCCGAATGTTGTCGCTTCCCCATTCCAGGGCCGCCACCCGGGCCAACTGATTAAGCGCCGCCTTGGATGCCGAGTAAGCCGCCGCGCCAGGCCCCGGCGCAAGGACGTTCTTGGAGCCGATTACCACCACCCTCCCGCCGCGCGGCGCAAGCTTGAGCAGCGGGTGGAATTCCCGCATCAGGGATTGATTAACATCCAGATTGATTGTCATCACACGCCGCCATTCGTCCGACGCAAGACTCTCGATCCGGCAACCGCCCGGGAAGATACCGGCGTTTAGCACCAGCATGTCGAGCCCGCCAAAACGGTCTGCTGTTCGCTCCAGAACTTGCGTCATGGCCTCGGGACTCGTGAGATCACAAGTGACAGCCAGGTAATCCGGGCGACGGTAAAGGGTCTCGATGGCTGGGTTTAGGTCGACACCGACCACCGCGGCCCCTCTCGCCAGCAAAGACTCGACACAGGCCTTGCCGATACCCGAGGCCGCGCCTGTAACCAGCGCCACCTCCCCCGCGAACGCGGCCGGCTTGCCGCCCTTCTTCAGCTTGGCCTGCTCCAGATCCCAATACTCGACATCGAAGATGTCCTGTGCCGGTAGCGCCCGGTAACCGCCAAGCGCCGTTGCCCGGCGGATAATATCCATCGTGTGCTCATAAATCTCGGCCACGATGGCTGCATCCTTCGCCGTACGGCCGACCGCGCACATGCCCAGTTCCGGATCCAGCACCACGCGAGGCGCGGGATCGAGCATCGTCTTGCGCTCCTGCGCCTTCGGCTCGTGCTCGGCAAAATAGGCCCGGTACTCTTCCGCGTAGGCCTTCACGTCACGGCCAACCATGGGCAGACGCTTGGTGCGGATCACATGGTCCGGCGTAGCCGGACCCTGGCGAGCCACCACAGCCAGGTCGGAACGCCTCGCGAAACTCAGGCAGTTATGATCCGCGTGCCGCGAAAGGATTACCGGAGCGCCGGCCACACCCGAGATCTCCTGCCGCAAACGGGCCATATCCATGACCGCCGGCGCGGCAACCGGGGTGGGCGGCTCCCGCGCATCCCAGGCATCGTGTCTGCGAAGGTAGTCCTCGGCCAAGCCGACGAGATGGATCATTCGTTCGTAAGATTCCTTGGCGGCCTCTCCGAAAGAAAAGATGCCATGATTGAGCAGCACCATGCCGATGGTGCCCGGCCCAGACTCGGCGGCGAACCGCTCGGCGCACAGGCGGGCCAGATCAAACCCCGGCATGACATAGGGAATCACGACGACCTGCTCGCCATAGATCTCGCGAATGCGCGCCTCGCCGTCCACGCCGTTGGTCACCGTCACGACCGCGTCGGCATGGGTATGGTCGACAAATTTGTAGGGCAGGATGGCGTGGAGAATGGCCTCCACCGACGGCACGGGCGCCGAAGCGCGCGTTAGCTGAGTAACCAGTTCGTTGACCATCTGGGGATCGGAAAGCGCCGGCAGCTTTGCCAAGCGGCGCAGGTGCTCCGCCCGCAAGGGCGAGAAACCGGTTGCCTCGATTTTCTCCAAATCCCAGCCACTGCCCTTGACATAAAGAATCTCCTCGTCTTCGCCGAAGGCATTTTTCTCGACCACCTTGACCGAGGTATTGCCGCCTCCGTGCAGCACAAGCGACTTGTCCCTTCCGAGAAGGCGGGACGTATAGACACGCAAAGCGACATCGCCTACATGTCGGTGTGACTCTTCTTCATTCCATAGGTTGTTCATGTCGGTTCTCACTAATAACGCCATGTCAACGCATCATGGAATTGCCGGATATGACCGAGCGGGCGACGGCCGCCAAAACCGAGCCCGGCGGGATCGAGGAACTGGACGCCGAATTCTGAAGCCAGCTGGCCCGGCGCTCAGGAAGCGCGCTCCACCCACTCCAGCAACGGCGCCCATTCCTGGACGTCCCGCTCCCCCAGGTGGGGCGGCAAATCAAAGACGGACAGACCATTGAAAGCGGCGTTGGCATAGGTCTGGGTATCCCGTAAAGTGGCCACCACCGGGAGGTCGAATTGCTTGAGGAATTCCACCAAAGTCACCGCCGCCCTGGTGCGGAAGTCCACCCGTACCCCCACCACCCCGACATCGGCCCGATGCTTGCGGATCGCCTTCTCTTCGGCCAGCACCGCGAGAAAATCCCGGGTCGCCGCCATGTCGAACACCGACGGCTGCAACGGCACCAAGACTTTTTGCGCCAGCTTCAAGGCATGGGCGAGATTCTTGCCGTGCAAGCCGGCCGGGGTGTCCAGCACCACCCATGGCTCTCCCGCCGGCTCCTTGCCCGGCAAGCCGTCCGGCGTTTTATTGTCCAGGCGCTCGATCCGGATCGCGGCGGGAGGACGGATCGCCAGCCATTGCAAGGACGAGCGCTGCCGGTCCAGATCCCACAACTTTACGCTGTGCCGGCGGTGGGCCAGGCCGGCGGCCAAGTTGACCGCCACGGTGGTCTTGCCGCAGCCGCCCTTCGGATTGACGATCAACACGGTGCGCATGGCATCCCCCCTCAATCGGCCCTGGCGGCAGTTTCCGCGGTCGCCTCTTGCAAGCCCTCCCGCTCCTCGACGAGACTACCCAAATCGTCGAGGGGCGGCAGTTCCTCCAAAGAGCGCAGATTGAGGTCGTCCAGAAATGCCGGGGTGGTGGCGTAGAGCGCCGGGCGCCCGGGGACTTCCCGGTGGCCCACCACTTCGATCCAGCCGCGGGTTTCCAGGACCTTGAGAATATTTCCGGAAACGCTCACGCCGCGCACCTCCTCGATGTCACCGCGGGACACTGGCTGCCGGTAGGCGATGATGGCCAGGGTTTCCAGCACGGCCCGAGAGTAGCGGGGCGGCTTCTGGGGCTGCAAGCGCTCCAGGTATTTCTGGAACTCCGGCTTGGCGCGAAACCGCCAGCCGCTGGCGACGCTCACCAGTTCTACCGAGCGCCCTTCCCAATCAGTCCGCAACTCTTCCAGCAGTTTGCGCAACGGCTCGTTGCCCACGTCGTGGTCGAACAATTTTTTCAGATCCCCCAGGGCCAAGGGCTCGGAGCTGGTGAGCAGCGCGGCTTCCAGCACCCGCTTCAGAGTGGGCAGGTCAAGGTCAGGCGGGGAGGGGGATAAGGTCGGATCCATGGGCAAGACGCACGTAAATCGGCAGATAAGGGGCTTCCTGGGCAACCTGGATGAGTCCTTCCCGGGACAATTCGAGGATGGCCAGAAAAGTCACCACCAGCTCGGGCACTCCCCGGACCGGCTCGAACAGTTCGATAAAGGGCAGGAAACCCTCCCCCCGCAGGCGGCGCAGCACCTGGCTCATGCGTTCCCGCACGGAAAGCTGCTCCCGGCTGACCCGGTGATGCTGAAACGCCCGCGCCCGCACTATGAGGGCCAGCCAGGCCTGGCGCAAATCCTCGGGATGCACGTCGGGCAACCGGGGAGCCGCCGCTCGATCCACCCAGACCAGGACCGGCAGAAAGTCCCGGCCCAACTGGGGCAATTGGTTCAAATTCTGAGCCGCCTGCTTCATGCGCTCGTATTCCAGCAAACGCCGCACCAGTTCGGCCCGAGGATCCCGGTCTTCTTCTTCCCGGCTCGAAACGGGAAGGGGGAGCAGCATCCGGGATTTGATCTCCACCAGCAGCGCCGCCATAAGCAGGTACTCCGCCGCCAATTCCAGCCTGCCGGAGCGCATGGCCTCCACGTATTCCGCGTACTGACGGGTCAGCTCCGCCATGGGGATGTTGAGCACATCCAGGTTGTTCTTGCGAATCAGATAGAGCAGCAGATCCAGCGGACCTTCGAAAGCCTCCAGGAAAACTTCCAGGGCTTCCGGGGGAATGTAGAGATCCCGAGGCAACTCGAACAAGGGCTCGCCGCGGAACCGGGCGAGGGGAGGGAGCGGCGAGACGGGAACAGTTTCTTGGGGGGCCTGGGCGGCAGAATTCATCGGGGTCTCTGATCGGAAACTCGCACCCGCCCCATAACAATCATGGGGTTAATTGGGAATATTATACCCAGAAAGCCACCCGGAGGAGGGCGGACTTCCCTCAAGCCGAAGATTCCAGCAGCCCCTCCAGCGGGGCCGGCAAAGCCACCCCGAAACCCTGCACGTAATCCACTCCTATCTCCTTCAGGGCATTAAGGATGGCATCGTCCTCCACGAATTCGGCGATGGTGCGGATGCCCAGGGTCTGGGCCACCCGGTGAATGGCCCTGATCTTGGACAGAGCGGCGGGGGAGCGCAGCATGCCCAGAATCAGGCTGCCGTCGATCTTGATGTGGGAAGTATGCAATTCCTTGATGGTATCGAAAGGAGTCCATTCCTCTCCGAAGCCGCACAAGATCGTCCCGCTGCCCATCTCCCCCAGGGCGGCGATAGCGCGGGCCGCGGCCTTGGGTTGGGCTAAGCAATCCCGGACGCCCATTTCAAAACAGAGATTCGCCGCAGACAGTCCCATGGATTCGGCCTCCCTGGACACGAACCGGGGAAACTCAGCGTCCGCTAAGGAACTTGCGCACAGGTTGATGCCGCAAATGGGCAGGGCTTGCCCGCGCTTTCCATGGAGGCGGAGCAACCGGAAAACCCGGGTGACCACCCAACGATCCAGCAGCGCTGTCAGGTTGTACTGTTCCAGCAAGGGGATGAAAGCCCCCGGCGGTTCCAGCGAATCTTCTTCCTCCTTGAGGCGAATCAACACTTCCACCAGGGACGGCAGAGCGGCCACACCCAACACTCGGATAGATTGCCCATAGAGCAAAAACTCATCGTTGCTGAAAGCCGTGGTCAGCCGCTCCCGGGGATTCTGCCATCCGCTCAAATCCTCGGTGATCGCCTCCACATAGAGTCGCGTCCTAGGATCGGTCAGCGGCTTGAGTCCGGCCCCATCAACCGCCCCGGTGACAGGGCTGTTGGGGAGGGTCAGGCATTCCACTTCCGCCAATATCCCGTAACCATGGAGTTGGCCTTGACCATCCTGACCGGGCAGAAAACATCCCCACCATTGGCACCCTCGCTTGTCCCCATGGAGTGGCAAGATTCCCCCAAGCATCTCCCCGCCTAGCGCCCTGCTCAGTCCCTCCCGGATAGGGCGTCCGACATCGTCGCTCGCGAACACCTCTTCCAGCAAACGGCCCTCGGGAGCAACCCCGGGAATGAGAAACCGACGAAATGCGTCGCTCGCGTAGCGGCAGCGCCCTTCCCGATCCACCACTATCACGACCGCCGGAATTCTGCCCAGCCAATCGAGCCGCGCCTGCATGCCGGCGAGGATTTTTTCCAGTCCCTCTCGCCGGCTGCGCTCTTCCATCAGCCTTGCCCGGGTTTGATTCAACTGCGCCGAGCGCCGCATATTACGCCACTCGGCGCCGGAAGCCAGACTGGACAAAGCCAACAGGGCCGCCAACAGAATTCCGGAAAGAAAGGCGGTCCACTGCCACTGGCTGAAAGTCAGCAGTATCGTTCCCGTCAGAAAAATGCCCAGCCCCAAACTCAGCAGCACGGGAAACGCTAGCCGGAACCAACCGTGGCGCGTCGCTTTCCGCAATCGGACCAAAATCTTCTTCATCTTCGACACTGTTTTCACGCCTTCACATCCGAGATTGGGCGACCCGCTGGCGCCGCGTTTCGAACAGACAAACCGCCGCCGCGGTGGCCACATTGAGGCTGGCCACCGTCCCCGCCATGGGAATCCGCACCAAACGGTCGCAGGTTTCCCTGGTCAGGCGGCGCAAGCCCTGACCCTCGGCGCCCAGCACCCAGGCTACCGGACCTTCGATTTCCATGTCGTAAATCTCCTCCGCGCCTTCCTCGTGGGCCCCCAGCACCGCCACCTCCCGGTCCTGCATCTCGCGCAAGGCCCGAGCCAAGTTGGTCACCGGAAACAAGGGCACGCTCTCCGCCGCGCCGCTGGCGACCTTGGAAACCACGGCGGTTAGCCTGGCCGAGCGATCCTTGGGAACCACCACCCCATGAACGCCGAAAGCATCCGCCAGCCGCAGGCAAGCTCCTAGGTTGTGGGGATCCTGCACCCCGTCCAGCACCAGCAGCAAGATCGGTTCCGTCCCATCGTCCAACAGGTCTTCCCAATGCCGGGCCAGATCGGGCGCATCCCCCAGCCGGGCCACTACCCCTTGGTGGGCCGCCCGTCCGGTCAAGCCGTCGAGCCGTTGCCGGTTGACCCGAAACACCCGTACCCCGGCGCGATGGGCCGCCTCCAGCAAATCCGCCATGCGGGCATCGCGGCGCTCCTGCTCGGCATACAGTTCCTCGACGCTGTCAGGCGCGCTTCGCAAACGCGCCTGCACCGCGTGGAAGCCGAACAGCAACCGGCTCACTTTTTCTTGCCTCCTTTTCCGGAGCGCCCCGTTCTTCCCGATTCGGCCAGGGTAAAGTCGATACGGGCGGTTTCCAAATCCACCCGCGCCACTCTCACCCGGATTCGGTCTCCCAAGCGATAACGGGCCCCGGTGCGCTCCCCCAGCAGCCGGTGCTTGGCGGCGTCGAAATGGAAATAATCGCTACCCAGCTCCGAGACATGCACCAGGCCTTCCACATAGACTCCATCCAGGGCGACGAACAGACCGAAACCGGTGACCCCGCTCACCGTGCCCTCGAAGCTCTGGTTCACCTTGTCCTGCATGAAATAGCACTTGAGCCAGGCCACCACGTCGCGGGTGGCGTCGTCGGCCCGCCGTTCGGTCATCGAGCAATGAACCCCCAGCCCCCCCCAATCTCCAGGGGTATAAACCGCATCTTGGAGGCAGCTCTTTATAGCCCGATGCACCAAAAGATCGGGATAACGGCGGATCGGCGAGGTGAAATGGGTATAGGACTCGTAGGCCAGGCCGAAATGGCCGGCATTGTCGGGGCTGTACACCGCCTGCCGCAAGGAACGCAGCATCACGGTCTGCAGCAGTTGGGCATCGGGCCGGCCCTTGATGCGCCCCAGCAATTGGGCATAGTCCTTGGCCTGGGGATCGTCGCCGCCGGACAACTGCAAGCCGAATTCCTTGAGGAATTCCCGCAGCGCCTCGAGTTTTTCCGGAGTCGGCCCCTCGTGGATGCGGTACAGCGTGGGGTGGCCCCGGCTTTGCAGAAAATCGGAGGCGCATACGTTGGCGGCCAGCATGCACTCCTCGATGATGCGATGGGCTTGGTTGCGCAACGCCGGCACGATATTCTCGATCTTCCCCTGATCGTTGAAGATCATTTCGCTTTCCACCGTCTCGAAGTCGATGGCCCCGCGCTTTTCGCGGGATTGGGCCAGCGCCTGGTAGATGCGGCGCAGATTCTTCAGATGCGGCAGCAGCTCCGGGAGGCTTGGCCCCGTCTCCTCCAGCGCCCCGGCCACGGCGGTGTAAGTCAGCCGGGATCGAGAATGCATCACCGCCGGATAAAACTCGTAGCCACGGATTTCGCCCCGCGGGTCCACTTCCATTTCACAGGCCATGCACAACCGATCCACCTGGGGGTTCAAGGAGCATAGGCCGTTGGAAAGCACCTCCGGCAGCATCGGGATCACCCGCCGCGGGAAATACACCGAGTTGCCCCGCAGCAAAGCCTCCCGATCCAGGGGATCCCCCGGCCGCACATAATGGCTGACATCGGCGATGCATACCCACAGCTTGAAAGCTTTGCCCTTCGGCTCGCAGTACACCGCATCGTCGAAGTCCTTGGCGGTTTCCCCGTCGATGGTCACCAGCGGCAAATCCCGCAGATCCCGCCGGTCTTTCAAGTCCTTGGCAGTCACTCCCTCGGGAAACCGGGCGCAAGCCTTTTCCACCTCTGGGGAAAATTCATGGGGGAGATCGTGCTTGCGCAGCGCGATTTCGATCTCCATGCCGGGATCGGCGTAGCTGCCGAGGATTTCCACCACCCGGCCGATGGCTTGGTTGTGGGAGGTGGGCTGCTGCACGATCTCCACCATGACCACCTGGCCCGGCTGGGCGCCATGCTCTCCGCCGGCCGGAATCAGAATGTCCTGGCTGATGCGCCGGTTCTCGGCTTCCGCGAAGCTCACCCCCTGCTCCCGGTAGAAGCGCGCCACCAGCCGCTGGTTGGCCCGCTCCAGCACTTCCACCACGCTGCCCTCGCGGCGTCCCCGGCGATCCACGCCGGTCTCCCGGACCACTACCCGGTCGCCGTGCAGCACCTTATGCATTTCCCGGGGGCTGAGCGTCAGGTCGGGGCTGCCGTCATCCGGCAGCAGAAAACCGAAGCCGTCCGGATGGCCCTGCACCTTCCCCGTAATCAGATCCATCTTGCGCAGCACGCCCAAGGCGCCCCGGCGGTTGCGGATGATCTGGCCGTCCCGCTCCATGGCGGCGATCCGGCGGGAAAATGTCTCCTCCTCTTCGGGGGTGATTTCCAGACGGGCCGCCAACTGATCCAGCGGCAAGGGCGCGCCGGCTTCTTCCAGGACTTGCAGAATGAATTCCCGGCTGGGCAACGGGTGGGGATAGCTTTCCCGTTCCCGCTCCAGGAATGGGTCCTGCCCTCTTACGCCGCGGGGCCTACGGGGTTTTGCCATAAAATCGGATCCTTTTCGGAAGTTTGACAACCCAAGGGGATTGCGATTACAGTGCCATCCCTCTCGTGCCGAGATGGCGGAATTGGTAGACGCACTAGGTTCAGGTCCTAGCGGGGGCAACCCTGTGGAGGTTCGAGTCCTCTTCTCGGCACCAGACTCCCTGACTTTTTCCCGTTTTTCCCCGCCCGTTTCCCGTCCGTCATTGAAACGGGTGCCTGAGCACGATGGTTTCTTCCCGGTCCGGTCCGGTGGAAACCAGATCCACCGGAACTTCGCAGATTTGCTCGATGCGCTCCAGGTAGCATCGCGCCGCCGCCGGGAGCTCAGAGTAGCGTTTCAGCCCCACCGTGCTTTCCTGCCAGCCCGGCAGGTCTTGGTAGATCGGTTCGCATTCCGCCAAAGCCTCGGCGCCGGCCGGCAAAATATCGCTCACCGCACCCCCATGGCGATAGCCCACGCACAGCCGCAAGGTCTCTACCCCGTCCAGCACGTCCAGTTTGGTCATGCACAGGCCCGACACCCCGTTGATTTGCAGCGAGCGCTTCAAGGCGGCGCCGTCGAACCAGCCGCAACGCCGGGGCCGGCCGGTGGTGGCGCCGAATTCGTTGCCGCGGCTGGCCAGATGCCGGCCCACCGCGTCGTCCAACTCGGTGGGAAAAGGCCCTTCTCCCACTCGAGTGGTGTAGGCCTTGGCGATGCCCAGCACATAATGCAAGGCGCCGGGCCCGACGCCGCTGCCGGCCGACGCCGCGCCAGCCACGCAATTGCTGGAAGTGACGAAGGGATAGGTGCCGTGGTCCACATCCAGCAGGCTCCCTTGAGCGCCTTCAAACAATAGATTCTGCCCGGCCTTCTGCGCCTCATGGAGCAAGCGTGGCACGTCCCCTACCATGGGACGAATGCGCTCCGCCAAGGTCAGGGTCTCGTCCAGGATGCGCTGGAAATCCAGCCCCGCGACCCTAAAATAGTGCTTCAGGACAAAGTTATGGTAATCCAGCACTTCCCCCAGCTTGGCGGCGAAGCGCTCTCGATGAAACAGGTCCTGCATGCGGATCGCCCGCCGCGCCACCTTGTCCTCGTAGGCCGGACCGATGCCCCGGCCGGTGGTGCCGATCTTGCGATCTCCCTTGGCCGCTTCGCGAGCTAAGTCCAGAGCCGCGTGAAAAGGCAGGATCAACGGACAAGCTTCGCTGATGGTCAACCGCTCGGTCACCGCCACTCCGGCGCTTTCCAGCGTACCGATTTCTTCCACCAACGCCTGGGGGGAAACCACCACGCCGTTGCCGATGTAGCAACGCACCCGCTCCCGCAGGATGCCCGAGGGGATGAGGTGCAGCACCGTTTTCTTGCCGCCGATCACCAGGGTGTGGCCGGCGTTGTGTCCGCCCTGGAACCGCACCACGCCCCCGGCATGGTCGGTCAGCCAGTCCACCACCTTGCCCTTGCCCTCGTCGCCCCATTGGGTGCCGATCACCACCACGTTCTTAGCCATGCTGCCTTCGTCACAATTGGTCCATCGCCACCGGCGCCCATTGGCCGTCGCGCAGCACCAGCCGGCGTTCGCAGCCGAGCTCGTGCCGCGCCGCCTCGTGTCCCGGCAACTCCACCACCACCACCTCGCCCTGCTGGCGCAGCTCCCGAATCTTCTCGGCCAGCCCCGGGTCGGAGACGCAAGGCGCCAAAATGCCCGACGCTCCGGAAGGTTCGGTCATATCCGCGGCCATCTGCCGGATATCCATGCTGAAGCCCGTCGCCGGCCGGGATCGGCCGAAGGCGGCGCCCACGTGGTCGTAGCGCCCTCCCTGGGCTACCGCGGCCGGCCAAGGCTTGGCGTAGGCGGCAAACACTATGCCGCTGTGGTAATGGTAGCCTCGCAACTCGGCCAGATCGAAGCAAAGTTCGCCGACTTCGCTTTTCAATTTCCGGGCCACTCCGCTCAATTCATCCAGGGCCCGGACGATCTCCGGATCCCGGGGCAGGCGCTTGCGGGCCTGGACCAGGACCTCATCGCCGCCATAAAGCTCGGGAAGCAGCGCCAGCGCCTCCCGCGTCTTGGCTTCCAGGGAAGCGGTCAATGCGCGGATGGCGGGAATATCCTTGGCTTGCAGCGCACGGAACAAATCCGCCTCCGCCTGCGGAGGCAGCTCGGCCCGCCGGGCCAGTGGGCGAAACACCGCCACATGGCCCAAATCCAGTTGCACTTCGGCGATTCCCGCCCGTTGCAGCGCTTCCAACATGAGCCGCTGGATTTCCAAATCGCTTTCCAAGCCGGCATGGCCGTACAGCTCGGCGCCCACCTGAAACAGTTCCCGGGTGGCCGTCAAGCCGGCCGGCAGGGCGTGCAGCACGCTGCCGGCATAGCATAGCCGGGTCACGCCCTGCCGGTTGAGCAGGTGGGCGTCGATGCGCGCCACCTGGGGCGTGATGTCGGCTCGCAGTCCCATGAGGCGGCCGCTCAACTGATCCACCAGCTTGAAGGTCTGAAGGTCCATGTCGTGGCCGGTGCCGGTGAGCAGCGATTCCAGGTATTCCAGCGACGGCGGGATGACCAACTGGTAACCGTGGACCCGGAACAAATCCAGCAGCAGCCGCCGCAGCGACTCCAAGCGCCGGGCCTGGGCGGGCAGAATATCCTCGATGTACTCGGGCAGCAGCCAGTTTTGCATGACGGGTAAAGTTTAGGCCCCGGGGGGTTCGGGCGAGGTATTGTAAGGCGTCTAGCCGACCAAGACGAGGAGGGCCAACCCCACCAGCACGGAAACCAGCCCCACGAAACGAATCTGTCCATCCCGGAACCTGGTCAAGCGCCGGAACATTTCCCTCCACGCGCTAGGGGCGAGCAAGGGCAGCAACCCCTCCAGCACCAGCATCAGGGCGAAAGCCAGCAGCAGATTAGAAGAACCGGATTCCACCGAATGCGGCGAGAGCGAAAAAGCGATGCCGAGAGCCGAACCGTCTCATTCACCCGGCTGGTGCAGGCCGCCCTCAGCGATCCCGGCCGGGGGCGAAAATCCCGGCTTGGATCACTTCCCGCCCTTTCCGGAGTTGCGGAAATACCTGAAGAACTCGGAGTTAGGGTCCAGCACCAGCACATCGCTCTTGCCTTTGAAACTCTGCCGGTAAGCCTCCAAGCTGCGATAGAAGGCATAGAATTCCGGGTTCGCCTCGAACGCCTTGGCATAAATAGCGGCCGCCTTGGCATCCCCTTCCCCTTTGATGCGCTGGGCATCCCGGTAGGCCTCGGCCAAAATCACCTCCCGTTGCCGGTCGGCGTCGGCGCGAATCTTTTCCCCTTCCGCGGCCCCTTCGGAGCGCAGCTCGTTGGCCACCCGCTTGCGCTCGGCATCCATCCGGCGATACACCGACTCACTCACCTCTTGGGTCAAATCCACCCGCTTGAGCCGGACATCCAGCACCTGGACGCCGATCTTGCGGGCGTCGGCATCGGCCTTCTCCCGCATCAGCTCCATGATCTTGTCGCGCTCCCCGGAAATCACCTCATGCACGGTGCGCTTGCCGAACTCCGCCCGCAGGCTGTCATTCACCGTCTGGGTCAGCCGTGTCTGGGCCCGCATCTCGTCCCCGCCGACGCTGATGTAATACTGCTTGACGTCGACGATGCGCCATTTCATGAAGGAGTCCACCAGCACGTTCTTCTTTTCCGACGTGATAAAACGCTCAGGCTCCATCGAATCCAAGGCCAAGTTCCGGGTATCGAAATACCGCACGTTGTCCAGCATGGGCAACTTAAGATACAAGCCCGGCTCTTTCTTGATGGCGACGATTTCTCCCAGCCGCAGCACGATGGCGTTCTGCCGCTGATCCACGGTGAACAGCGCCGAGGACAACAGCACCAGCACGACGATGGTGGCGGCGATGGCCCCGCCCAAATTCATTTTCATGGGCGCGGCTCCCGTTCGCGGCTGCGGAAGGTATCCCGGGAGCGGGGTCCGTTTTCCGAGGATTCCTGGGGCGCCGGCTTGGGAGCCGGTTCGGCGGCCGCGGCAGCCGGCGGAGCGGCGGAACCGCTCGCCTGCATCAATTTATCCAAAGGCAGGTACAGCAGGCTATTGCCGCCTTTCTGATCCACCACCACTTTGCTGACGCTGCTGAATATCTGCTGCATGGTCTCCAAGTACAAGCGCTCCCGGGTCACGCCGGGGGCCTTGTTGTATTCCGTCATCAATTGCTTGAAGCGGCTGGCGTCGCCTTCGGCCATGGCCACCAGCCGCTGGCGGTAGCCGTTGGCTTCCTCCATCAAGCGAGACGCGTTGCCCCGCGCCCTGGGAATCACATCGTTGGCGTAGGCCTGGCCCTCGTTCTTCTGCCGCTCCCGGTCCTGGCCCGCCTTGACGGCATCGTCGAAAGCCGCTTGCACCTGCTCCGGGGGCTGGGCATTCTGCATGGTGACCTTGCTGATGCTGATGCCGGTATTGTAACGATCCAGGATTTCCTGCATGACGCGGTGGGCGTCCGCCGCCACCTGGGATCGCCCCTCGTACAGCACGAAATCCATCTTGTTCTTGCCCACCACTTCGCGGATGGCCGTTTCCGCGGCCTGCATCACGGTGCCGTCCGGGCCGCGGTTGTTGAACAAGTAATCTTCCGGGCTCTTGAGAATGTATTGGACGGCGAACTGGATGTCGATGATGTTCTCGTCATCGGTGATCATCAGCGATTCCTTGGGCACCTTGCTGCGCACGTTGTTGCGGTACCCGACTTCCACGGTCCGCACCTGGGACAGGTTTACCACCTCCACCGACTCGAAGGGATAAGGCAGGTGCCAGCGAGGGCCCGGCTGGGTGGTTTCGACATACCTGCCGAAACGCAGCACCACCCCCCGCTGGCTGGCATCGACGATATAAAAACCGCTGGCCAGCCAGAGTAGCGCCAGCACCCCGCCCACCAGCGCGAATGCCGCCCACGGAACGGAAGTGTTACCGCCGCCGGAGCCGGAGCCGCCGCCCCGGCCGCCGCGCTTGAACATCCCCCCCAGCTTCTCGTTGAACTGGCGCCACAGCTTATCCAGATCGGGAGGGCCGTCACCCTTCTGGCCCCATTGCGGGTCGTTCAAGGACATGATGGAAACTGTTCTTAAAAGTTGTATGCGTTTATCGACCCGCTGCCGCCCAGACCGGTTCGGCGAAGGCATCCGCGAGCGCCCCGTCGTCCCCCAGGGCCTGTTCGCGCAACGCTTGCCGCAGCAAATCCAGGCCTTCCTGGGTCCGGGCGCTTATCCGAACCCGCGGGATTTTACCATAGGCATCCCGCTCCAGCCCGGCGGGGATTCCGGTCAAATCGGTCTTGTTCCACACCAGCAGTTGCGGAATATGCTTCGCCCCGATCTCCTCCAAAACCCGATTGACCTCGGCAATTTGGGCATCCCGCTGGGGGTGATGGGCATCCACCACGTGCAGCAACAAATCGGCCTCCGCCGTTTCCTCCAGGGTGGCGCGAAACGCCGCCACCAGGGTATGGGGCAACTCCCGGATGAATCCCACCGTGTCGGACAGCACCGCGAACCGACCCTCGCCCAGATAAACCCGGCGGCTGGTGGTATCCAAGGTGGCGAACAACTGATCGGCGACATAGCCCTTGGCGTTGGCCAAGGCATTGAACAACGTGGTCTTGCCGGCATTGGTGTAGCCCACCAGGGACACCCGCAGCACGTCCCGCCGCTCCCGGGCCCGGCGCCGCACTTTGCGCTGCCGTTGCAGCCGGGCCAGCCGATCCTTGAGCAGCTTCACCCGCTTGGCCAACAGCCGCCGGTCGCTCTCCAACTGGGTTTCACCGGGACCGCCGCGCAGGCCGATGCCCCCCTTCTGCCGTTCCAGGTGAGTCCAGCCCCGCACCAGGCGGGTGGCCCTATGCTGCAAGCGGGCCAGTTCCACTTGCAGCTTGCCCTCGTGGCTCACCGCCCGCTGCGCGAAGATTTCCAGGATCAGGCCGGTACGATCCAGCACCCAGCAATCCAGGCGCCGCTCCAGGTTACGCTGCTGCACCGGGGAAAGGTTGTGATTGAAAATGACCAACCCGGCCCCGGTGGCGGCCACCGCGGCGGCCAGCTCGTCCGTCTTGCCCGTGCCGGCGAACAAGGCCGGATCGGGCTTGGCCCGGCGACCCGACACCACGCCGCAAGGCGCGATTCGGGCGCTCACCGCCAGTTGTCTGAGTTCTTCGAGGCTATCGACGTAATCCGGATCGCCGAAGTCCAGGCCGACCAGAACGGCGCTGTCGCCGCGCTCCGGGAACTCTAACATCAATTGCCGGGCGCCGCTTCCGAGGGGAAGTTGACGGGGCGGTTGGGCACTACCGTGGAAATGGCGTGCTTGTACACCATCTGAGTCACGGCATTGCGCAACAGCACCACATACTGATCGAAGGATTCGATATGGCCCTGGAGCTTGATGCCGTTCACCAAATAAATCGAAACGGGAACATGTTCCTTGCGCAGCGTGTTCAGGAACGGGTCTTGTAACAATTGCCCTTTATTCATCTTAAGCCCCATGAAGGTTGATTTGACACGGTCCACACTGTAGCGGATTTTTCCGGACGATACCAGCGCGGCGGCCAGGCGCGGCAGCCGCTTCAGGACTTCCGGGCGCGCGCCGCGTAGGGGTTGCGTCCCTGCCGATACTCCACCCGCAACGGGGTTCCGCGCAACTCGAAAGCCTCCCGGAAAACCCGCTCCAAATAGCGCCAATAACTGGCGGGAACCTGCTCCAGGGCGTTGCCGTGAACCACCACCACCGGCGGATTGTTGCCGCCTTGATGGGCGTAGCGCAATTTGGGGCGAACCAAGCCCGAGCGGGGCGGGGTTTGCCGGGCCACGGCTTCCAGCAGCAGCCGGGTCAGCCTGGGGGTGGGCAGCTTGGCCATGGCCGCCCGATAGGCGCCATCCACCGATTCCATCAAGCTCTTGAGGCCGGTGCCGTGGAGCGCGGAGATGTAATGCACCCGGGCGAACTCAAGAAAATTGAGCTTGCGGGCCAAATTGCGCTTGACGCCTTCCCGCTGCTCGGCGGACAGATCGTCCCACTTGTTGACCGCCAGCACCAAGGCCCGCCCCGCCTCCACGACGAAGCTGGCCACGTGGGCATCCTGCTCGGCCACATCCTGGCGGGCGTCCAGCACCAGCACCACCACGTTGGCATCCTCCACGGCTTGCAAGGTTTTGATCACCGAAAATTTCTCGGCGACGTCGCTCACCTTGCCGCGGCGGCGGACTCCGGCGGTGTCGATGAGGGTATAGCGGCGCCCATCCCGCTGAAAGTCCACATGGATGCTGTCGCGGGTGGTGCCGGGTGCGTCGAACACGATGACCCGCTCCTCCCCCAGCAACGCGTTCACCAAAGTGGATTTGCCCACATTGGGGCGGCCCACCACGGCAATCCGGGGATGGGATTCCTCCGGCTGCTCCTCCGGTTCCTCGGCAACGCCGGCAAGAGCCGCCTCCAGCAGATCCCCCACCCCGTCGCCGTGGGCCGAGGAAATGGCGTAGGGCCGGCCCAGTCCCAGCTCATGGAATTCGGCGGCGGCCACTTCCCGGTTCATGCCCTCGGCCTTGTTCACCGCCAACCAGACTCGACGCCCGGCGCGGCGCAGCCCGTCGGCAATGGCGCGATCCTGGAGGCCGAGCCCCTCCCGACCGTCCACCAGAAAAATCACCTCATCGGCCTCATCCACCGCCTGCCAGGCTTGCCGAGCCATCTGCTTGAGAATGCCTCCCTCGTCCGGCTCCAGGCCGCCAGTATCCACCACGATGAACGGCTTGCCGCCGAAATGGCCGTGACCGTAGTGGCGATCCCGGGTGAGCCCCGGAACATCCGCCACCAGCGCGGCCCGGCTGCGGGTCAGCCGATTGAAGAGCGTGGACTTGCCGACGTTGGGACGGCCCACGATCACGAGGGTCGGTTTCATCGAAGGTTGATCTGGAAAAACTAGCGAACCGCCAGCGCCGCCAGCGTGCCATTCCGGGTTTGGACCAGCACCCCGCCCTCGATGGGCTGCGGGGGCGCCGTCACCGGGCTGCCGTCGGTAGGCACGCGGGCCGCGAAAGCTCCGTCCTCGCGGCGCAGAAAATGCACGAAGCCTTGCCCATCCGCCACCGCCAAGTAGTCCCCCGCCACCGCCGGGGCGGTGAGCTGGCGTCCGGCCAGCTGGGTCTGCTTCCAAACGCTGGCGCCGCTGCGCCAGTCCAAGGCCAGCACCGCGTCCCGGTCGTCGGTGACGTATAGATGGCCGCCGGCCCCGACCAGTCCGGCCGTGCTGGAAATATCCCGGGACCATTGCTGGGCTCCGCTGCGCGGATCGAAACAAGCCACCCGCCCCTGGTACGCCACCGCGCAGACCTCGGTATCCCTCACCACCGGCAACCCCACCACGTCGGTAACCCGCTCCAATTCGGTGGCCCCCTTGGGCAAAGCCACCGTCGCTTCCCAGCCGATCAGGCCGGATTGCAAATCCAAGGCCACTAATTTGCCCCCGGGAAATCCGGCGAACACCCCGCCGCGATCCATCACCACTCCCGCCACCGAGCGGATCGTCAAAGCCGGGCTGGAAGGCCGCTGGTAAACCCACTTGCGCTTGCCGTCGGCGGCATTCAAGCCAAAAATCCGCCCATCGCCCGAGCGGACCACCACGATCCCTTCGGCGATTTGCGGCGGGCTCAACACCTCGCTGGACACCGCGGTTTTCCATTTCAAGGCGCCGCCGGCGTCGAAAGCCAGCACTTCCCCCTTGGGAGTGCCCACCACCACCCGCTCGCGATCCGCCCCCACTCCCGCCGACAGCCGCTGTTGGGCCTCGATCCGGCGACTCGACTGCCCCCCGCCCAGCTCGAAACGGACGATCTGCCCGGCCTCCCCGGCCGCCCAGACGCCGTCGCCGGCGACGGCGGGGACGAAAACATAGCGGCCGGCGACGCCCACCTGGCCCTGCCAGATCACGCGGGCCGCCGCCAAGGGCTGGAAATCCGGCAGCGGCGCAACCTTGGGACGGGGTCCCGCCACCCGCTCGTAAACGTCGGATACCGTGGAACATCCGGCCAGCGCCAAAATCGCCGCCCACGCCACGCCCCACGCACGAATCTTCACGATGCCTCTCCCAATGCGTCCAGCTTCATTTCCACCAAGCCCCGCAGCGGATTGTTGGATTCGATCCGCTCCAAGGCCACGCGATAAGCCGCCCGGGCCTCGGCCACGTTGCCTTGGGCGAATAAGATATCTCCCTTCAAATCCGCGTAACGCCCGGCGAAGGCTTCACCGTGTTTTTGCTCAAGCAAGGTCAAGGCCTCCGGATACCGCTTCTGATCCAGCAGCAAACCCGCCAGCCGCAACCGAGCGAAGTCGGTCGTTTCCGGGTCCCGGTTGCGCTCCAGAACCCAGCGCAGCCGGGCTTCGGCGCTCTTCGCGTCGTCCGCCTCGAAACTCAGCCGGGCCGCCAGCAGCGCCGCCATGGAAGCATAGGCGGTGGAAGGGTATTGCTCCATGAGGCGAGCGGCCGACTCCTGGGCCGCCGCGGTATCGCTTTTCTCGACCGCCTGCTCCAGGGCGTGATACAGCTCCGAGGCCTGGGCCGCCTGCCGGTCGTGATAATAACGCCAGCCTTGCACCGCGGCGATGCTCAAGACCACCGCCGCCGCCAGCCCCAGCACCAGCCTGCCGTATTGCCGCCACCAGGCCTTGATGGCAGAAATTTGCTCTTGTTCTTCCAGGTCGAAATACGCCATTACGCCCTTTCCGGTCGATGTTTGATAAGGGGGGGCAACTCTTCGGGCCGCACCCGGAACTGTTCCCCCGCTTGCCGCAGGGGTTTGACGCTCACTTCTTCGACCTGGGCCTCGTCGTCGCCGATGATGACCGCGAAGCGGGCCAGGCTGGCATCGGCTTTTTTCATTTGGGATTTGAAGCTGCCGCCCCCGGCATGCAGGATCACTTTCAAGCCGGCCTGCCGCAACTGCTCCGCCACCCGCCAGCCGAAGCGATCGGCCGCCTCGCCCTGGTGCAGCAGATAAACATCGGCCGGCAACGCCGGCGCCGCCGCCCCGCAAGCCTCCATCAAAGCCAACACCCGCTCCACGCCGAGAGCGAAGCCGCAGGCCGGCGTCGGCTTGCCGCCCAACTGCTCGGCCAGCCCGTCGTAGCGCCCCCCGGCGCAGACGGTTCCCTGGGCCCCCAAGCGCGGCGTCAGCCACTCGAACACGGTATGGTTGTAGTAATCCAAGCCCCGCACCAAGCGCGGGTTGATGACATATTCCACCCCCACCTCCCGCAAAATCTCCTGGAATTCCTCGAAGTGCTTGAGGGCCTCCTCATCCAGGTCGTCCAGCAGGCGCGGTGCCTCCGACAGCAACCCGGCCATCGCGGGGTTCTTGCTGTCCAGAATGCGCAGCGGATTGGCATGCAACCGCCGCCGGCTGTCTTCGTCCAGTTCCCCGGCGTGGCGCTCGAAATAATGCACCAAATGGGCCCGATAGCGGGCCCGCGCCGCGGCGCCGCCCAGGGTATTGATCTCCAGCGTCACGTCGCCGATACCCAGCAAGCGCCACAGCCGGGCCGTCATGACGACATGCTCGGCGTCCACGTCGGGGCCCGGGTAGCCCATGGCCTCCACTCCCACCTGATGAAATTGGCGATAGCGCCCCTTCTGGGGACGTTCATGACGGAACATGGGGCCGGCATAGTAAAGCCGCTGCGGGCCGGCATACAGCAAATTATGCTGGATCGCCGCCCGCAGGCAGGAAGCCGTGCCTTCCGGCCGCAACGTCAGGCTCTCCCCACTCAGCCGGTCGGTAAAGGTGTACATCTCCTTCTCGACGATGTCGGTCACCTCGCCGATGGAGCGCACGAACAACTCGGTTTTTTCCAACAAGGGCAGGCGGATGGGGCGGTAGCCGTAGGCTTCCAGCCAATCCCGCGCGGTTTGCTCGAAGCCATCCCAGCGCGCCCCCTCCTCGGGCAGCACGTCCCCCATGCCCCGGACTGCTTGAATGCCGCTCACGAACCGGCCTTTCCGGGCCATTCCCCGGCCCTCGGGAAAGCCTGCCTCATGGCTCCAGCGCCCGAATCGGAATGGTTTTTTCGGCCGGCAAGGGCAGCGCCGCGGCCGCCCCCGAGCCATAGCGCCGGGCCACGTACTGCTCCACCAGGGCTTGGAATTCCTCGGCGATCCGCTCTCCCTTGAGGGTCACGCTCTTCTCCCCGTCCACGTAGACCGGGGCCACCGGCACCTCGCCCGAACCCGGCAGGCTGATGCCGATATTGGCGTGCTTGCTCTCGCCGGGGCCGTTCACCACGCAGCCCATCACCGCCACGGTCAAATCCTCCACGCCGGGGTAGCGGCGGCGCCACTGGGGCATCTGGATACGCAGAAAGCTCTCGATGTCGGCCGCCAGTTCCTGGAAAAAAGTGCTGCTGGTGCGGCCGCAACCCGGACAGGCCACGACTTGCGGCACGAAGGCGCGCAATCCCATGCTCTGAAGAATCTGCTGGGCCACCCCCACCTCCTGGGTGCGGTCGCCCCCCGGCTCCGGCGTCAGGGAAACGCGAAGGGTGTCGCCGATGCCTTCTTGCAGCAATACCGCCAGGGCGGCGGTGGAGGCGACGATGCCCTTGGTCGCCATGCCGGCCTCGGTGAGCCCCAGGTGCAGCGGATAATCGCAACGCGCCGCCAAGTCGCGGTAGACCGCGATGAGATCCTGCACTCCGCTCACCTTGCACGACAGCACGATGCGCTCGGCGGGCAGCCCCCACTGCTCGGCCTGGGCGGCGCTTTCCAGGGCCGAGGCCACCAGCGCCTGCCGCATCACCGCATCGCCTTCCTTGGGCTGGGGAAGCCGGGCATTCTCGTCCATGATGCGCGCCAGCAGTTCCTGATCCAAGCTGCCCCAATTGACTCCGATGCGCACCGGCTTGCCGTAGCGGCAAGCCATTTCGATCATGGTGGCGAATTGTTCGTCGCGCTTGCGGCCGCGGCCGACGTTGCCTGGATTGATCCGGTACTTGGCCAGGGCGGCGGCGCACTCGGGATATTCGGCCAGCAGCTTGTGGCCGTTGTAATGAAAATCCCCTACCAGCGGTACCCGGCAACCCCGGCGATCCAGCAATTCCCGAATCCGGATCACTTGGCTCGCGGCCTCGGCGGTGTTGACGGTAATGCGCACCAGCTCGGATCCGGCTTGCGCCAACCGCGCCACCTGCTCGGCGGTGGCCGCGGCATCGGCGGTATCGGTATTGGTCATGGATTGCACCACGATGGGCGCTCCGCCGCCCAGCGGAATGCCCCCCACGTCCACCCGGCGGGTGCGGCGCCGTTGCAAGCAAGCTGGGCTCATGATCGTTTCCTCGCGCTCATTCCAAAGTCAGCCGCGCCACTTCCACCTTGGTATAGGGCGCCAAGTCCACCGGCCGGCCCCGGTATTCGAGCCGCACCTGGGCGGCATTGCCCACCACGATGGCAAACGGCGGCTCTCCCTCCACCCGCTGCTCGGTGCCCGCCGCGCTCAACTGGGAAAAAATCACCCGCCCGAACTTATCCCGCACCTCCACCCAGGCATCCTTGACGAAGCTGAAGCGCAAGCGGCCCGTGCCGGCGCTGGGAGCCGGCGGTGCGGGAGGCGAGGCCGGAGCGGCGGCCGGCGGCGAGACCGGCGTCTCGGGAACGGGCACCGGATTCAAAGGCAGCTCCGTCCGGCCGAGCGGCGCAGGCTCCGCCGCGGGAGCCGGAACAGGCGCCACGGGGAGCGGGGCCGGCTGCCGCGCCGGCTCCGCCTCGGCCGGCCTGGGACGCTCTTCCAGCAGCACCCACGCCGCCACTCCCAAGGCCAGCAGGGCCACCGCGGCGTAGATCGGCCAGCCCCGGCCGCGTCCCGACGGAAAAGGGATATTGCTGGATTTCGGAGTCAACAAGCGCGATTCGGCCGCGGGCAGCAAGCCGCCGGCGGCCTCGAGCAGCGGTTCCGGGTCCACGCCCAGCAGCCGAGCATAGCTGCGAATGAATCCCCGGGTGAACAGCGCCCCCGGCAGCGCCGAATAGTCGTCCGCTTCCAAGGCTTCGATCTGGCGGGGAGCGAGTTTCAGCTTGGCGGAAACGTCGGTCACGCTCAGCCCGCGGGCACGCCGCGCCTCCGCCAGGGTCTGGCCGGGGAGCGCCGTCGCGGGGGCCGCCACTTCGGTCATTCGTAGCGCCCGCTCTGAAAAATCCCGGCTTCCTGGGAATCCGGAAAACGCCGGCGCAATTGCAAGCCGTAGCTGGCCTCGGCCTCCCGATCCCCCAGCCGCCGCTCGATGCGGACGCCCATCCACAGCGCCTCCGCGCTGGGGGTAGCCACTTGCATGAAACGGGTGAGATAGCTTTTGGCTTCCACATAGCGGCCCTTGGCGAAACTCAGCTCCGCCATTTGATACAGCGCTTGCGGCTGATTGGGCCGCAGCCTCAAGGCCTTTTGAAAATAATCTTCCGCGGCGGCGGCGTCCCCCGTGCGCCGAATGCAGATTCCGGCATTGACGTAGGATTTGTCGGGTTGGTTGTAGAGCGGATTCTTGATCGCCGCCAGAAAATAACGGATGGCTTCCTGCTCCCGTTTGCGCTGACACAGAAACGAGCCGTAATTATGGTTCACATCCGCATCCAAGGGGTTGATCCGCAGCGCCCGCTCGAAGTTCTGCTGGGCCGCCGCGTCTTCCTTGAGCTCCATGTACACCAGCCCCAGCATGTTGTAAGCCGGCGCATAGTTGGAGTCGGATTTCAGGGCTTCGCCCAATTCTTCCAGGGCCACGCCCAGACTGCCGATTTCGTAATAGCCCGACGCCAATTCGGTGTGGGCCCGGGCCCGAGCGCGAGCGTCGGTGGATTCCGGGGTAGGCGTGGCCTGCTGCATTCCCGGCTGGAGCGGCTGCTCGGCGCAACCCCACAATGCTCCCGCCAACAACAACAGCGGCAACGTCCGCTTGCGACCCATCCGGCTCATGATCCTCTCCCCCAGCTTGTCACGGCGCCACCGCAGCCAGCCGGCGCGCCCGCAGCCGGGTCCGATCCTCCACCTGGCCCGCCAACTGGCCGCAAGCCGCGTCGATATCGTCCCCTCGGGTTTTGCGCACCGTCGCCACCCTTCCGCCTTCCGCCAATATTTCCTGAAAAGCTCCCACGGCGGCCGGGGAAGAACGGCGGTAGTCGGTTCCGGGAAAAGGGTTGAAGGGGATTAGATTGAACTTGCACGGCACCTCCGCCACCCGTTTCAGCAGCGCCTTGGCATGGCGGGGACTGTCGTTGACCCCCTCCAGCATAACGTACTCGAAAGTGATGAAATCCCGGGGCGCATTTTCCAGATAGCGCAGGCAAGCCGCCAGCAACTCCCGCAACGGATATTTCTTGTTGATCGGCACCAGCACGTCCCGCAGGGCGTCGTCGGGAGCGTGCAGCGAGACCGCCAAAGCCACCGGGCAGCGCTCCCGCAACCGATCCATGGCCGGGACGATGCCCGAAGTGCTCACCGTCACCCGGCGCCGGGACAGCCCGTAAGCCGCGTCGTCCAGCATGATCTCCAGCGCCGCCGCCACGTTCTCGAAATTCAGCAGCGGCTCGCCCATGCCCATCAGCACCACGTTGGTGACAGCCCGCTCCCTGGAAACGCCCCCGCTCAGGAAGCGGTTCGCCCACCACAACTGGCCGACCATCTCGGCCACCGTCAAATTGCGGTTGAAGCCCTGCCGGCCGGTGGAGCAGAAGCCGCACTTCAAGGCACAACCCACCTGGCTGGAGACGCACAGCGTCCCCCGCCGCGGCTCGGGGATGAACACCGTCTCCACGGCATTGCCCGTTCCGGTGGCGAACAACCATTTGCGCGTGCCGTCGGCGCTGGCATGCTCTCCCGCCACCCGGGGCGGCAGGATGGCCGCGGCGCTGCCCAGCTTATCCCGCAGCGATTGGGCCAGATCGGTCATGGCGGCGAAATTCCCCTCGCCGCGCTGGTGGATCCAACGGAACACCTGACGGGCGCGAAAAGGCTTTTCGCCCCACTCGGCGAACAGCCCGGTCATGCCCTCCAGGGTGTAATCCAGCAAGTTGGGAGAAATCGGCATAAGGGGTTGCGGCGCTCCACTCAGCGGGAGTGGATCTCCAGGGCCGGAAAGAAATAGGCGATTTCCACGGCCGCCGTCTCGGGGCTGTCGGAACCATGCACCGCGTTGGCGTCGATGCTGTCGGCGAAGTCGGCGCGGATAGTGCCCCGCTCGGCTTTTTTCGGGTCGGTGGCCCCCATGAGATCGCGGTTTTTCTGGATGGCGTTCTCGCCCTCCAGCACCTGCACCATCACCGGCCCGGAAATCATGAACTTCACCAAGTCGCCGAAAAACGGCCGGCTGCGATGCACAGCGTAAAAGCCCTCGGCCTGCTCCCGGGAGAGATGCGTCATCCGGGCGGCGACGATCTTCAAGCCATTGGTTTCGAAGCGGGAATAAATTTTGCCGATGACATGCTTCGCCACGGCATCGGGCTTGATAATGGAAAGTGTCCGTTCAACAGCCATCTACAGAATCTCCGAATAAATAATAACCAATGGGGCCACGCCCCCATGAAAAAGCGCAAGCATACCACGAGCGCGCCGCAACAACAAAGAAAAACTAATAAAATTAATACGTTGCGGAACTTGGCGCGGCATCCGGCCGCCCCCTCAAGACTCCCCGATCCAAGCCGTCTGGATGGCTTCCAAAATCTGCTCCCCGCAGCGCTTGGGAGCGTCATCGAAACCCTCCAATTCCAGTACCCAGGCCATCAGATCGGTGAACCGCGCCGGCGGGGATCCGCGTCGGGATGCCGATCCGCCAGGGCGATGGCGATTTCCAGGTTGTCGGTCCATTTCATCTCAGGCCGACGGCGGAGCGATTCGGGTCACGCCGCCCATGTAAGGCATCAAGGCTTGCGGAATCGCCACGCTGCCGTCCGGTTGCTGATAATTCTCCAGCACCGCCACCAGCGCGCGTCCCACCGCCAGCCCGGAGCCGTTCAAGGTGTGGGCCCATTCCGGCTTGCCCTTGTCGTTGCGGAAACGGATCTGCATGCGCCGCGCCTGGAACGCCTCGAAATTGCTGCACGAGGAAATCTCGCGGTAGGCGTTGCTGCCCGGCAGCCACACCTCCAGATCGTAAGTCTTGGCGGCAGCGAAACCCATGTCCCCGGTGCACAGACACACCGTCCGGTAGGGGAGTTCCAATTTCCGGAGAATCGCCTCGGCGTGGCCGGTCAGTTCTTCCAAAGCCGCGTAGGAACGATCGGGATGGGCCACCTGCACCAACTCCACCTTGTCGAACTGGTGCTGGCGGATCATCCCCCGGGTGTCCTTGCCGTAGGAGCCCGCCTCCCGGCGAAAGCACGGGGTATGGCAAACCCACTTCAACGGCAGCCCGGCGGCGGGCAGGATCTGGTCCCGCGCCAAGTTGGTCACCGGCACCTCGGCGGTGGGAATCAGATAAAACCCATCCTCCCCCAAGCGGAACAAGTCCTCGTGAAACTTCGGCAACTGCCCGGTGCCCTTCAGGCTTTCGGCGTTGACCAGGTAGGGCACGTAAACCTCGGCATAGCCGTGCTCTCCGGCATGCACGTCCAGCATGAATTGCGCCAAGGCCCGGTGCAGCCGGGCCAGAGGGCCTTTCAACACCGAAAACCGCGCCCCGGCGATCTTGCCGGCGGCGGTGAAATCCATCAGCCCGAAGGATTCCCCCAGGTCCACGTGGTCCTTCGCCGCAAAATCGAAACGCGGCGGCTCTCCCACCCGACGCATTTCCGCGTTCTGCTCCGCGTCGCTGCCCACCGGCACGCTGGCGTGGGGCACGTTGGGAACTTCCAGCAACAACTCGTCCAGCCGCGCTTGAATCAAATCCAAGGCGGCCTCGTCGCGCTCCAGTTCCCGCCCCAGGGCGCCCACCTCGGCCAACAGCGGAGCGGCATCCCGGCCCTGGGCCTTGGCCGCGCCGATCTGCTTGGAAAGCTGGTTGCGGCGGGCTTGCAGGCTCTGGGTGCGGGTCTGCACCGCCTTGCGCTCCGTCTCCAGATCCTGAAACCGTTCGGCGGGAAACGCCACGCCGCGGGTCGCCAACCGCTCGGTGACGGCAGGCAGCTCGTTACGCAGCAGATGAATGTCCAGCATCGATGCTCCGGGAATAGGTTGCGGTCTATTTTTTTTCAGGCGGCGGTTTCGCCTGCCGATCCAGCTCCCGCAATTGCTTCAGGCGCTCGGCGATGCGCCCTTCCAAGCCACGGGAGGTCGGCGCGTAAAAAGTCGTCCGGGGCATGCCGTCGGGGAGATAGGCCTCGCCGGCGGCATAGGCTTCGGGCTCGTCGTGGGCGTAGCGGTAACCGCTGCCGTAGCCCAGTTCCTTCATGAGCCGGGTGGGCGCGTTGCGCAAGCGCTCCGGCACCGGCCGGGAGCCATCTTTCGCCACCCAATCTCGGGCGCGATTATACGCCACATACACCGCGTTGCTCTTCGGAACGGCCGCCAAATACAGCACCGCCTCGGCCAGCGCCAGCTCCCCTTCCGGGGTGCCCAGCCGCTCGTAGACCGCGGCGGCATCCAAGGCCAGCCGCAAGGCGCGGGGGTCGGCCAAGCCCACGTCCTCCACCGCCATGCGGATCATGCGCCGGGCCATGTATAAGGGATCGGCGCCGCCGTCCAGCATGCGGCACAGCCAATACAGCGCGGCATCCGGATCG
Source organism: Betaproteobacteria bacterium (assembly GCA_023259135.1). GTDB lineage: Bacteria > Pseudomonadota > Gammaproteobacteria > Burkholderiales > JAHFQX01 > JAHFQX01. The sequence goes on from JAHFQX010000024.1 coordinate 40,384, forward strand.
CTGCCCCGCACCGCCTTATGCAGCGCCGAAATCTGGTCGTAGAAGGCATCCCCGCCCTTGTCGAAGCGCCGCAGCGCCTTGGCCAGGATGCCGCGCAGCCGCTCCCCGTCCAGCGTCTCGCCCGCCGCCGCGGCGGTGGCTAGCACCTCCAGCATATTGAGCAACCGACGGGCATCGCCGTCGGTATAGGCGAACAGCAGCGCGCGGGCCTCGGCGGTCAGGGCAAACGGCCGCCCCAGGTAATCCATGCCCCGCTCCAGCAGCGTCCCCAGTTCCTCCTCCGACAAGGGTTGCAGCACATACACCGCCACCCGGGACAGCAGCGCGCCGTTCACCTCGAAGGAAGGATTCTCCGTGGTGGCCCCCACGAAGGTCAGCAAGCCTCGCTCGACGAAAGGCAAAAAGGCATCCTGCTGGGCCTTGTTGAAGCGATGCACCTCATCGACGAACAACACCGTGGCCACCCCCTGCCGCCGGGCCTGCTCGGCCCGCGACACCGCCTCGCGGATATCCTTCACCCCCGCCAGCACCGCAGAAATGGCGATGAACTGAGCGCCGAACGCTTCCGCCATCAGCCGGGCCAAGGTGGTCTTGCCCACCCCCGGCGGCCCCCAGAAGATCATCGAATGCAGCTTGCCCGACTCGAACGCCACCCTAAGCGGCTTGCCCGGCCCCAGCAAATGCGCCTGGCCCACCACCTCGTCCAGCGAACGCGGCCGCAGCCGCTCGGCGAGAGGCGCTCCGGGCGCCTCGCCCGGAGCCTCCGCCGCGGGTTCAGATGAAAAAAGATCGCTCATGGCCCAGCCGACTCAAGGAAACGATTAACCCAAATGATCCAGCGGGCTCACCACGCCCCGCCCGCCGCGATTCAGCACATGGGTGTAAATCATGGTGGTGCTCACGTCCGAATGGCCCAGCAACTCCTGCACCGTGCGGATGTCATACCCGGATTGCAACAGGTGCGTGGCGAAGGAATGGCGCAATGAATGGGTGGTTGCAGGCTTTCCGATGCCGGCGGCCATAACGGATTTTTTTATCGCCCGCTGCAGGGCCTGTTCATGGGCATGGTGGCGACGCTCAATGTCGGTACGCGGATCAACCGAACACCGCTTGGACGGAAAAATCCAGAACCAGCCCCACTCTTTGCCGGCATTGGGATATTTCTTTTCCAGGGCATCGGGCAGATACACCCCGGCACGACCCGCATCGCGGTCCTGCTGCCACAGATTACGGATCCGCGCCAGATGGGCGCGTAAATCCGCCACTAGACCGGCGGGCAACATAGTCACCCGATCTTTGCCTCCCTTACCCTCGCGCACGACGATTTCGCGCCGATCGAAATCCACATCCTTCACTCGCAAGCGCACCGCTTCCATCAACCGCATTCCCGTGCCATACAACAGCCGCGCCATCAATTGATGCATGCCTTCCAACTGCTCCAACAATCGTCTGATCTCCGCCTGCGTCAACACAACGGGGAGGCGCTTGGGCTTTTGGGGTCTGGAAAGATTGTCCAGCCAAGGCAAAGCCACACCCAGCACCTCCTTGTAGAGGAACAGCAAGGCCGACAACGCCTGATTCTGCGTCGCGCCGGCCACATTGCCCGCAACCGCCAGATGCGTCAAAAACGCCTCCACCTCCGTCGCCCCCATTTCGCCTGGGTGCCGCTTCCCATGGAACAAGATATAACGCCTGATCCAATCCACATAGGCTCGCTCGGTGCGGATG
>JAHFQX010000065.1 GCA_023259135.1 Betaproteobacteria bacterium
AGCGAGCATGGCGCACGCCGCAACGCGGCGCCGTGGCTGCCTTAAGCTGGAGAAAGCATGAGTCGCGAGTTACTGTTGATGGTCGATGCCTTGGCGCGGGAGAAGAACGTCTCCCGGGAGATCGTATTCGGCGCCCTGGAGCAGGCCCTGGCTTCCGCCACCAAGAAGCGGCTGCGGGATGAGGCTGACGTGCGGGTGGCCATCGACCAGGCAACCGGCGACTACCTGTCCTTCCGCCGCTGGCTGGTGGTGCCGGACGAAGATCTGGAGTCGCCTTCCCAGCAGATCGCCTTAAGCGAAGCGCGGCAACGTTTTCCGGAAATTCAGCCGGAGGAATATGTCGAGGAGCCCTTGGAGCCGGTGGAATTCGGGCGGATCGGGGCCCAGGCCGCCAAGCAGGTGATCCTGCATCGCATCCGGGACGCGGAACGGGAGCAGGTGCTGAACGATTTTCTGGCCCGCAAGGAACATCTGGTGAGCGGCGCCATCAGGCGCATCGAGCGGGGCAACGCCATGATCGAATTCGGTCGCATCGAGGCGGTATTGCCACGCGACCATATGATCCCCAAGGAAAATCTGCGGGTCGGGGACCGAACCAAGGGTTTCCTGCTGCGGGTGGATCGGACCAGCCGAGGGCCGCAATTAGTGCTGTCGCGGGTGGTGCCGCAATTTCTGACCAAACTGTTCGAGCTGGAGGTTCCGGAGATCGAGGAGGGTTTGGTGGAAATCAAATCCGCCGCGCGGGATCCGGGCATGCGGGCGAAAATCGCCGTGCATTCCAATGACTCCCGCCTGGATCCCATCGGTACTTGCGTCGGCATGCGTGGCACCCGGGTGCAGGCGGTGATGGCTGAATTGGGTGGGGAGAAGGTGGATATCGTCCTGTGGTCTCCCGATCCGGCCCAATATGTGATCAATGCCCTGGCCCCGGCCGAGGTGGCCGGTATCGTCATGGACGAGGATGCTCACAGCATGGATATCGTGGTCGCCGAGGACAATCTTGCCCAAGCCATAGGCAGGAACGGGCAGAATGTCCGGCTGGCGAGCGAGTTGACGGGCTGGGAGATCAACCTGATGACCGAGGAAGAATCCCAGCGCAAGACCGAAGAGCAGCATTCGGCGCTGCGCAGCCTGTTCATGGAAAAGCTGGACGTGGATGATACGGTGGCCGACGTGCTCATCGAGGAAGGTTTCAATACCTTGGAAGAAGTCGCTTACGTGCCGGTTGCCGAGCTGCTGGCGATCGAGGGCTTCGACGAGGCAACCATCAGCGAATTGCGGACAAGGGCTCGCAACGCCCTTTTGACGGATGCCATTGCTTCCGAGGAAAAGGTGCGTGGCGCCGGAGATCTTTTGACCCTGGAAGGCATGGATAATCAGACTGCATTGCAACTGGTTTCCCAGGGCGTGAATACGGTGGAGGAACTTGCCGATCTGGCGATGGACGACTTGGTGGAAATGACGGGCATGGACGCCGAACGCGCCAAGCAGCTTATCATGACCGCCCGAGCGCCCTGGTTCGCCTGATTTTGGAGTGGGGGAGTTAATGGCAGAAATCAGCGTCAGCCAGTTTGCTAAGGAGCTCGGGCTTCCCGCTGCGCTGGTCATGGAGCAGTTGCGGGCGGCCGGGGTAACAAAGCAGATGGCGGAGAGCACTTCGCTAACCGAACAGGATAAGACCCGGCTGCTGGATTATTTGCGCCAATCCCAAGGAGCCAAGGAGCCCAAGGGCCGGATTACCCTGGCCCGCCGCCAGGCCACCGAGATCAAGCGCAAGGACAGCGCGGGCAAGGCCCGCACCATCCAAGTGGAAGTGCGCAAGAAGCGGGTCCTGGTGAGGGAGGAGTCCACTGCGGCCGCCGCTCCGGTCGAGCCGATGGTTATGGTGGAGCCGGCCAAGCCCGCGGCGCCCCCCGTTCAGCCTGTTGCCGAGCCGAGCAAGCCATCCAAGCGGAAAACGGCTCCCCTCCCGGTTTTGGATCCCGAACAGATTGCGATACGGGAAGCGGAGGCGCGTCGGCACGCGGAGTTGATGGCCCGCCAGGCGGAAGACTTTCGCCGCAAGCAAGAGGCTCAAGAAAAGGCCAAGGCTGCTCAAAAAGCCGCGCCGGAGCCTGCCCCCGCGCCCGCGCCGGCGGCCCAGCCGCAGCCTGTTTCCGGTGCGTCGGCCCCGGCGCCTAAACCCCCTGTGGCGGATGCTGCCGATAAGAAGGCCGTTAAGCGGCAGCTCAAGCCGGCTGCCGGCTGGCAGGAAGAAGCGGCAGCCAAGAAGCGGGCGTTGCGCACCCGCGGGGATACTTCTCCCGGCGGTTGGCGTACGGCCCACAAGGGCCGCCATAAGCACAAGGGTGAAGAGGCGATCGTTGCGGCGCCCCCCGCCGAGCGACTGGTATACGAAGTGGCGGTCCCGGAAACGATTACCGTGGGAGCGTTGGCCCAGAAGATGTCGGTCAAAGCGGCCGAAGTCATCAAATCGCTGATGAAACTCGGCACGATGGCCACCATCAACGAGGTGTTGGATCAAGATACCGCCATGGTGGTGGTGGAAGAAATGGGGCATGTGGCGAAGCGGGCCAAGCTGGATGATCCGGAAGCCTTGCTGAGCGAAACCTCCCGTCCCAGCGAAGCCCCCCCGGAATCCCGAGCCCCGGTGGTGACGGTGATGGGGCACGTGGACCACGGCAAGACTTCCTTGCTGGACTATATTCGCCGCGCCCGGGTCGCCAGCGGAGAGGCTGGGGGCATTACCCAGCATATCGGCGCTTATCATGTGGAAACCTCCCGGGGCATGGTGACTTTCCTGGATACTCCGGGCCATGAGGCGTTTACCGCGATGCGGGCGCGCGGAGCGAAGGTGACTGACATCGTCGTGCTGGTGGTGGCGGCGGACGATGGCGTAATGCCGCAAACCATAGAAGCCGTGCATCATGCCAAAGCCGCCCAAGTTCCCCTGGTGGTGGCGGTCAACAAGATCGATAAGCCGGAAGCCAATCCCGAGCGGATTCGCCAAGAGTTGTCGGCGCAGGGAGTGGTGCCCGAGGATTGGGGCGGGGACACCATGTTCGTCAACGTTTCCGCAAAAACCGGCGAAGGCATTGATGGTCTGCTGGAAAGCCTACTGCTGCAGGCTGAGGTTCTGGAACTCAAAGCGCCGCGAGACGCTCCGGCCAAGGGGATCGTCATCGAATCCCGATTGGACAAAGGGCGCGGCCCGGTGGCTTCCATCCTGGTCCAGTCCGGAACCCTGAAGCGGGGGGATGTGGTGCTGGCCGGAGCGGCTTTCGGGCGGGTACGGGCGATGCTGGACGAGGCTGGTCAGGCAGTGCAGCAGGCCGGTCCCGCGATTCCGGTGGAAATTCAGGGTCTGTCGGATGTGCCGGCGGCGGGCGAAGATTTGATCGTGTTGCCGGACGAGCGAAAGGCCCGCGAAATCGCGCTGTTCCGCCAAGGCAAGTTCCGGGACGTGCGATTGGCCAAGCAGCGGGCGGCCAAGTTGGAGAACATGTTCGGCGCCATGACGGAAGGGGAAGTCAAGACCCTACCCATCATCGTCAAATCCGATGTCCAGGGGTCCTACGAGGCTTTGGCGACCGCTCTCGAGAAATTGTCGACCGACGAAGTGAAGGTCAATATCCTGCACTGCGCCGTGGGGGGAATCACCGAATCGGATGTGAATTTGGCCCTGGCTTCGGGAGCGGTGATCATCGGCTTCAATACCCGGGCCGACTCCATGGCCCGTAAGCTGCTGGCTTCCACCGGCGTCGATGTCCGCTACTACGACATCATCTACCGGGCCGTGGATGACGTGAAAGCCGCTATGTCCGGAATGCTGTCCCCGGAGCAGAAGGAAAACATCCTGGGCCTGGTGGAAGTCCGGGAGGTATACCGGATTTCCAGGGTCGGCACGGTGGCGGGCTGCCAGGTGCTGGACGGCGTGGTTCGCCGCAACGCCATGGTGCGGGTGTTGCGGGACAGCGTGGTGATCCATAGCGGAGAAATCTCTTCTCTCAAGCGTTTCAAGGAAGACGTGCGGGAAGTGAAAGCGGGTTTCGAGTGCGGGATATCCCTCAAGAATTTCAGCGATATCAACCCGAAAGACCAGTTGGAAGTCTATGAGCTGGTGGAGGTGGCGAGAACGCTTTGAGCGTTTTCGTCTTAACCGCCCATTCCCAGATCATGCCGAAGGAGTATCCGCGGACGCGCCGGGTTGCCGAGCAGATACGGCGAGACCTGGCGGACTTGATTCAATTCGAGGTGAAGGATCCAGGGGTGCGTTTTGTCACCCTGACGGGAGTGGAGGTGACGCCGGACTATGCCCATGCGCGGGTGTACTACACCACTCTGGCGGGATTCGAGGCGGGTGCCGGGATCGACTCCGCTCTGAAGCGAGCCAGTGGATTCCTGCGCAGCCAACTCGGGCATCGCCTTAAGCTACGAGTTATTCCGGAGCTGCATTTTATTTACGACACTTCCGTGGAGCGGGGCGTGCATCTGGCTAAGTTGATCGACCAGGCTGTCGGCACGGCGGCGACCGCGCCACCCGAGCAGTAATCGTGTCCCGGTAGGATGGCCGTCGAGCTTTTGTCCTGTGCCCGGTCCCCGGCGGTGGACGGGATCGTGTTACTGGACAAGCCGGAAGGCTGGACCTCCCACGCCGCCGTGCAGCGGGTGAAATATTTGTTCGGAGCCCGCAAGGCCGGTCATACCGGCACGCTGGACCCCCTTGCCACGGGCCTGCTGGTCGTGTGCTTGGGGGAGGCCACCAAATTCGCCGATTATCTGCTGACTTCCGCCAAGCGATACGACGCCATTGTCCGGCTTGGGGTGAGGACGACGACCGGGGATAGGGAAGGCGAGGCGCTGGAGCGTCGCCCGGTCGAGTGTACGTTGGAGCAGATTGAGGAGGTGCTAGCGGCCTTCCGGGGGCAAATCACTCAGCTACCGCCCATGCACAGCGCCGTTAAGCTGGCGGGACAACCGCTGTATCGCTATGCCCGGAAGGGCTTGGAGGTGGCGCGGGTTCCTCGGACGGTGGCGATCCACGAGCTTCGCCTGCTGCAACGGGAAGGGGATCTGCTGCGCATCGTCGTGAATTGCGGAAAAGGCACTTATATCCGGGTTCTGGCCGAGGATATCGGGCAGACATTGGGGTGCGGCGCCTCCCTGGATGGGTTGCGCCGAGTCGCGGTGGGGGATTTGACCCTGGCTGAGGCCGCGACGCTGCCGCGCTTGGAGGGCCGGGAGCTGGGGCAGCGGAGAGAATGGCTGAGATCCGTGGACAGCATGCTCACCCGGTTGCCGAAATTGTCCTTGGATTCCCCCAGCGCGGAACGTATCGCCCAAGGCGGGCGGATAACCGGCTTCGGACCTTGCGGGCCCGGGGAGGTACGGCTGTATGACCTACAGGAGCGGTTCCTGGGGGTAGGCGAGGTTTCGGAGGAGGCTGTTCTGGCTCCCCGGCGAATGATGAGCCGGGTTTCTAGCCCGGCATCCTCCTTTAGTGCTTGAGAAAAAACGGGTTTGGCGGGTAAAATACCGCCCTTTTCAGGTTCGATAGATAGAAAGACATGCCATGACCATCACCGCCGCGCAAAAGTCGGAGATCGTCCGCAACTACCAGCGCGTTCCGGGGGATACCGGTTCGTCGGAAGTGCAGATCGCTTTGCTCACCGCCCGTATCAACGAGCTGACCGGACATTTCAAAGTCCATGTCAAGGATCATCATTCCCGCCGCGGTCTGCTGAAGTTAGTAAGCCGCCGCCGCAAGTTGCTGGATTATCTGAAAAGCTCCGATTCCGAAAGTTATCGGCAGGTGATCGAGCGCCTCGGTCTGCGCAAGTAGGCTTTTCTCCGTGATTTACCCTATCCGCCCCGTCGGCGTTGGTCCGTGCGGGGATTGCGGTTGCCCCTATTGAGAGGATGATGTCTTGAGCTATCTGAAGAAAACTATAATGTGGGGTCGCCACCAGTTGACCCTGGAGACTGGCGAAATCGCCCGGCAATCCCATGGAGCGGTAATAGTGAATCTGGAGGACACGGTGGTGCTGGTGACCGTGGTGGGGCGCAAAACCGTCAAGGAGGGTCAGGATTTTCTGCCACTCACGGTGGATTATCAGGAGCGCACCTATGCCGCCGGGAAAATTCCCGGCGGTTTTTTTAAGCGGGAGGGCCGCCCTTCGGAAAACGAGACTTTGGTTTCCCGCCTAATCGATCGTCCGATTCGCCCCTTATTTCCGGAAGGCTTCTATAACGAAGTTCAAGTTATCGCTACCGTGGTTTCCTCCAACAACGAGGTGAATGCCGACATTCCCGCCATGATCGGCGCTTCGGCCGCTTTGGCTCTTTCCGGGATTCCCTTCAACGGGCCCATCGGGGCTGCCCGGGTCGGCTATCGGAATGGCGAGTACATTCTTAACCCCACCTTGACCGAACTTGGGGATTCCCAGTTGGATTTGGTGGTGGCGGGTACCCAGCAGGCGGTGCTGATGGTGGAATCCGAAGCCATGGGATTGTCCGAAGAAGTGATGTTGGAGGCGGTGATGTTCGGTCATCAGCAAATGCAGTCGGTGATCGACGTGATCAACGACATGGCCGACGAGGTAGGGAAGCCTCTGTGGGACTGGAGTCCTCCCGAGAAACATACCGCCCTGATCGAGCGCATCGAGGCCTTGGCAGTCGAGGATTTACGGCAGGCCTATGCCATACGTGAAAAGCAGGCCCGTACCCATGCGGTGGACGAAATTTACGTCCGGGTGTCGGACCGGTTGCGGACTGAGATGCCGGAAGGGTTCGATGAAAACCTGGTCCATTCGGTGATCGGTGACTTGGAAGCTAAAATCGTCCGGGGGCAGATACTCAGCGGCGAGCCCCGCATCGACGGCCGCGATACCCGTACCGTGCGCCCTATCTCGATTCGAGTCGGACTGTTGCCCCGTACCCACGGTTCCGCGCTGTTCACTCGCGGCGAGACTCAAGCCCTGGCGGTGGCGACCCTGGGAACGTCCCGGGACGAGCAGAAAATCGATGCCTTGCGCGGCGGATACAGCGACCGATTCATGCTTCATTACAACATGCCCCCCTATGCCACCGGGGAAACCGGGCGAGTGGGCAGTCCCAAGCGGCGGGAAATCGGTCATGGCAGGCTCGCCAAGCGGGCGTTGCTGGCGGTTTTACCCAGTTCCGAGGAGTTCGGCTATTCCATGCGGGTAGTCTCGGAGATCACCGAGTCCAACGGTTCCAGCTCCATGGCGTCGGTATGCGGCGGCTGTCTTGCCCTCATGGATGCGGGGGTTCCCCTGAAAGCCCACGTGGCGGGCATCGCCATGGGGCTCATCAAGGAAGGTAATCGGTTCGCGGTGCTCACCGACATTCTTGGAGATGAGGATCACTTGGGAGACATGGATTTCAAAGTGGCGGGCACCGAGCGGGGGATTACCGCCCTGCAAATGGATATCAAGATTACCGGCATCACCAAGGACATCATGCAAGTCGCGCTGCATCAGGCCCGAGAGGGGCGGATGCATATTCTGGGCTTGATGCAGCAAGCTCTGGGGGGAGCCCGGGAAGATATTTCGGCTTATGCGCCCCGCATCATTACTTTCAAGATCAAGCCGGAAAAAATACGGGACGTGATCGGCAAGGGGGGCTCCGTCATTCGGGCGCTGACCGAGGAGACCGGGACCTCCATCGATATCGGCGAAGACGGGACCGTGACCATCGCCTGCGTCTCTCCGGAGGGCGGGGAAGCGGCCAAACGGCGTATCGAGGAGATTACCGCCGATGTCGAAGTGGGCAAGATCTACGAGGGGACCGTGCTGCGCTTGCTGGATTTCGGCGCCATTGTCAACATCTTGCCCGGCCGGGATGGGTTGTTGCATATCTCACAAATAGCGCATGAGAAGGTCGCCAGCGTCGCCGAGCACCTCAAGGAAGGCCAGCCGGTGCGGGTCAAGGTCTTGGAGGCGGATGAAAAAGGGCGGTTGCGGCTCAGCATGAAAGCGGTGACGGCGGGGGAGCCCAACCCGTAATCGCAGCAAGGGTCGGGGTCGTTTCTCCCCCGTTCCGCAAGCAAGTGAGGTGTATCTTCGGGCCGCGCAACGGCCCGAAGGTTTTATTTGGCGAGCTGCTTTTCCCGTAGCTCGTCGAGAGTCTTGCAATCAATGCACAGAGTGGCGGTTGGCCGTGCTTCCAGGCGTTTGAGACCGATTTCCACCCCGCATTTCTCGCAGTAGCCGTAATCTCCCGCTTCGATTTTGGCGAGCATTTCGTCTATTTTCTTGATGAGCTTGCGCTCGCGATCTCGGCTGCGCAACTCCAGGGCCATGTCAGACTCTTGGCTCGCCCGATCGTTGGGGTCGGCAAACACCGTGGCTTCATCCTGCATGGTGTGGACCGTCCGGTCGATGTCTTCGCTGAGTTCCGCTTTCAAATCCTCCAGAATTTTCCGGAAGTGCCCGAGTTGACGGGAATTCATGTATTCCTCCCCCTTTTTGGGAGTGTATGGGGGGAAACGTTTGAGGAGTTCCGAAGGCATTTTCTTCCTTAGATCCTGATTTTGATAAAACTGCTTTAATAACAGAAAAGCATTACACCCGCAAGCAGCGTGTTTGCCGGAAACCTTGTCCCGGCGGATACGGGGCCCTTACCGGATCCCGCCGTGATCGTTCTGGGCAACCGGGGAAATTGAGATTACGCAAATTGACCGGCGGAGCGTATCCGCTGTATAGTGGCGGCCTTTCGGGGTGTAGCGTAGCCTGGTAGCGCGCCTGGTTTGGGACCAGGATGTCGGGAGTTCAAATCTCTCCACCCCGACCAGCAGGAGTTTTTCAAGCCGGTTTGAGTGGTGCCCGTAGCTCAACCGGATAGAGCACCAGCCTTCTAAGCTGGGGGTTACAGGTTCGATTCCTGTCGGGCACGCCAAGCTTATAGGCATGGCCTTTGGGCGTGCCGCGTCTGTACGGTGGCCGTAGCTCAGTTGGTAGAGTCCCGGATTGTGATTCCGGTCGTCGTGGGTTCGAGTCCCATCGGCCACCCCACCGTATTAAGCATTGATTGAGTGAAGGGCCCACGTGATTTCGTGCGGGGGTGGGGGCCTTTATTATCATCGGCCTGCGTGGGACCGACCGTCCCAGGCTTTTTGAAGCCGCTTGACAGGTATCGGGATGGGGTTTTCAACCCTCGGCTTTGCAACCGACATTACCCAATAGACCGCTCAGCGGCGCCTGATGGATGGCCTCGTAGCCAGCCGGCTGCTGAAGCCCTGTTCGGCCGCGAAACCGTGAAGTTGATTGTGGGCATCGCGCCATTCCCGTATCCGCACGACAGACAGAAATCGTTCTTGGCACCACGCC
>JAHFQX010000025.1 GCA_023259135.1 Betaproteobacteria bacterium
GCCCGGGTTTTCGGGGGGGGGGGCAGCATGGCGAACGATCTGCTGGGTTCGGCTCCGTGTTGGGGCGGGATCCGGGATTTCAGCATCCCCCGGCAGAGGGTCTATCGGCGCAGATGGGTGACTCCGCCGAAACTTCCGATCCACAGGTCACCGCGGGATCCGGTGTCCATGGAAAAAATCGTGTCTGAAAATAAGCCGTCGGCGGTGGTCAAAATCTTGAATTTCCCGTTTTCCATCCAGGCCAGTCCTTTGTTGGTGCCGATCCAAAGCCGGCCGCCTTGGTCGATGTGCAGCATGAACACATGGTTGCCGGGAAGGCCCTCGGCAACAGTGTAGTGCTTCCACCCGGATCCGTCGAAGCGGGATAGGCCGCCACCCCACGTGCCCGCCCATACCCTCCCCCGGCCATCGATGGCCAGGGACACAATGTAATTCGGGTTGTAGGCCACGTCCACCCCCTGCAGCCCCATTTCCTCTTTTTGGCGGGCGTGATGTGCCGACTGCTTGGCCGGATCGTTTTTGAACTCGATGGAATCCTTAACTTTCTCGTAGGGAGCCCCCAGGCCCTTTGCGTGGTTCCAGTTGTCCCATCTGCCGTTGCGGTAGCGGGCAAGGCCGCCTTCGGTGGCCATCCAGACCTCGCCGTTCATTCCCTCGGCCAGTCCGTAAACCCAGTCGTTGGGCAGCCCGCCTTGAGTGTTTTCGACAGTGAACAAATCCCATTGGGAGCGGTCGTCGAGCGCCCCGCCCCGTACCCGGTTTACTCCGGACCAAGTAGCGATCCATACATCGCCCGACTGGGTCTTCAGCACATCGTAAACGAATGCGTCCCCCAGCCCATCGGGAACGTTGTAGTTTTTCCATGCCTGCTTAGCGGGATCCAGGATCGACAAGCCGCCGCCGTAGGTGCCGATCGCGATACGGCCGTCGAGCTTGCTGATGTGGAACACGCCGTTCGACAGCAATCCGGTCTTGTTGTCCCACAATCGGTACTCGTCGGTGGCCGTATCGTAACGGATCACCCCGCCCGACGTGCCGATCCAAACCACCTTACCGTCCACCAGGATGTCCTTGACGTTTCGGTTCCCTACCCGGAAGTGGGAGAAGCGCGTGTTCGGGTCGGGTGTTGTTACCTTGCCTTGCCGTTCCGGTTCCGGCCCGGCCACTTGATTTTGAGTGATCTGCGGATGGCTCGGCGGAACCGGCATGCCGGACCCCAGGGGGCTCGCCATGGGCCGATTTAGGTCCGCCGGCGGGACCGAGGCCTCGCCGGCGCGACTTCTTTTCTGGTTGAGGTTGGCGCCCAGCATATATCCCCCGGCCACCAGACCTCCGGCAACGATCGTCAGTACCGCTCCCCACTTGAGGTTGAACCGCACTTTTTGCTCCTTTGTCGATTCGGCGGCTCTGAATCAGCGCCCGATGCGCGCCGCGCCACGCTTGGTTCCGGCCCATACCGTGCCGTCCGGGGCGACCGCCAGGGCGTACACATGCTCATCCAGCAATCCCTCCTTGCGGGAAATAGTCTGCCAGCTTTTGCCGTCGTATCGGGATACGCCTTTGTTGGTGCCGAACCAAAATACCCCGCGGGAATCCTGCGTCATGCTATACACGATGTTGCCGGCGAGGCCTTGTTTTTCGGTGAAGTTCATCCATTTCGCGCCGTCGAACCGGCTGACCCCTCCACCCCAGGTTCCGGCCCACACCGATTGGTCCTGGGCCACATGAACCGCGAAGACGTAATTGGGGTTATAGGTGGCCACTCCCCCGGCGCTTACCGACAGGTCGTGACGGTTCTGGGTGCCGAGCCCGGTATTGCCGCTGGGTTTCAGGTCGCCGGTATTGGGAGCGCCCAAACCCTCCCGGTGGGTCCAGGATTTCCAGCGTTTGCCGTCGAACATGGATACGCCTCCCTCGGTGCCGAACCACACCCGGTCCTTGCCGTCCACCGCGATCCCGTAAACCCACTCATTGACCAGCTCTTTCACATAGGTTGTGAATTTTCCGGTTTTCAGGTCATAGCGGTTGGCGCCGGCCCAGGTGCCGATCCACAAAGTTCCGTCCCGTTGGTTGGCAAACGCGTAGACCCAATAATCGGCGAGTCCGTGCATCGGAAAAAACGTTTTCCACTTGCCGTCGCGATAGCGGGACACGCCGCCGGCGTTGGTACCGAACCACTTATAGCCTTGCTGGTCTATCCCGACCGCAAAGACATACTCGTTGGCCAGTCCGTGGTCACGGGTAAAGCTGTTCCTCGCCTTTTGGGTCGAGAGGTCCACCTCATGCACTCCGGCGGAGGTGCCAACCCAGAGGGTGTTGCGCTGCGGTTCCACTTTGAGGGCGCGGACATAGACGTTGGGGCCGACGTCAAACGTCTCCAGCACTCGCTCCGCGCCGCCTGGGGCTCTATTGAGGAGGAGCGGGGGTTGCGGTTGGGCGTGGCACGGGAAAAGGGAAACGGCAACCCACAGGGCGACCGCCAGGGACCATGGGCAGCGTTTCATCGGGAAAGCGTCCTCAGATGGGCGATAATATCCAGAATCTCATGGTCTTTCAGGATCCCCTGAAAAGCGGGCATCGCATTCCTGCCCATTTTGATCGACGGGATGAGCGTCATGTCGGGCTGCAACAACCGCTCCCCTCGGGAAAAATTGGGAGCCCCCGGCATCACGCTCTGGCCGGTGGGGCCATGGCAGCCGACGCAATAAGTGGCGTATAAACGCCCGCCGTTGGCCGTGTCCGCGGCCAGCGCCGGATGCGCGATCATCCAAGACGCCAGCAGTGCCGCAACGGCGCTTCCCGCGGCGGGCTTGGTTGGGGGTTTGCGGATCGGGTTCATTTTTTCGGCTCCTGACGGAGATTTTTGGTCGGGGAGGTCACCAGTTTCTTCGCCCGCTCTTCCCAGGCCAGCGCTTGTTCCGGGTCCGGGGCCAAGCCAAGCAGTCCGCGGCGATAGGCGACGGCCATGGCTTGGATCGATGCGACGTCGTTGTTTTCCGCTGCCCGCTTGATCCAGCGCAGCGCCTCTTCCGGGGGGGGCTTGGCGGCGGCGTCCAAACCCAGCGTTGTGCGCCAGTAAGCTTGGGCCAGAGCCAAAATGGCCGGAACGTGGTTCTGTTCCGCCGCCCGATGGAACCACTTGAGCGCTTCCGCGGGGTCCTTCTTTACCCCTTCCCCCACCGAGTATAAAGTCCCGAGCCCGTACTGGGCTTCCGCATGGCCTTGATTGGCGGCCAAGCGGTAATATTTGAGGGCCTCCTCATTCTCGTCCGAGATGTCGAGGATATACCCAAGCAGCGTTTGGGCGCCGGCATGCCCGATGTCCGCGGCTTTGCGCAGCAGTGCCATGGCATTCGCCATGTCGCCGCCCTGAAATGCTTTGCGCCCCGCCTGATAATCATCCTCCGGCGCCGGGAAGGCGGCCGACGTTACCGCGATGCCAAGCGCCGCGCCCAGAATCCACCGGCGCCATCCGATGGCGCCGGTCAAGCTTGTTCGTTGCATTCCGCAACCCCGGAAAAAGTCATGGAACATGGTCTTGCCCATTTTCGCCGCCCTGCCCGAGAGGCCACCCCAACTGTTCGAATTCCTCCAGTTTACGATAAAGGCTGGATAAGCCGACGTCCAGCTTTTCCGCCGCGGCCTTGCGGTTGCCGCCAGCCTCCTCCAGGCTGCGCAGGATGATCCGCCATTCCATGCGGCGCAATTGCTCGCGCAGGCTGCCGGCCGTATTGGAGGGCGGGCCTTTGCCGTCGGCGGGGCGGGAAGTCTTAGTGATTCCGGGGGGCAGGTCCGCCAGGGTGATGCGGCCATCGTCGGCCAGAATCATCGCCCGGTCGAGAACATTTTCCAATTCTCTCATGTTGCCCGGCCAGCCATACCCAAGGAAGATTTCCTCGACTTCGGGGTCGATGGTTATTTTTTGCTCCATGCCCGGCTGCCGGGAGTTTCGGGCCAGCAACCGTTGGATGAGCCCCGGGATGTCTTCGCGCCGCTCGCGCAGCGGCGGCAGATCGATATGGAACACACTGATGCGGAAGTAAAGATCTTCCCGGAATCGCCCCTCTGCAACCATGTTTGTAAGGTTCCGATTGGTGGCCGCAATGATACGGACGTCGACGCGGCGCGCCTGCTCGCTGCCGACCGGGCGGACATGCTTGTCGTCGATTACGTGCAGCAACTTGGTTTGCAGCGAGAGCGGCAACTCGCCGATCTCGTCCAGGAACAGAGTGCCTTTGTCCGCTTCCAGGAACAACCCCTTGCGGGCCTTGTCGGCGCCGGTGAACGCGCCCTTGGTGTGCCCGAAAAATTCACTCTCCAGCAGGTTCTCCGGTATCGCTCCGCAGTTAACGTTGACAAAGGTCCCCGCCGCCCGCCGGCTTTGCCGGTGGATGGTGCGGGCCACAACCCCCTTTCCGGTTCCGCTCTCCCCGGTGATCAGAACGGTGCTGTCGGTGGGGGCCACCTTGGAGATCAGCCGATCGATGGCTTGCATCGCCGGACAAATAAAGCGGTAAGCTTGTTCTTCCCGCCCCCAAACGATGCTGCGCAGCCTGCTGTTCTCGTCGCGCAGTTTCCGCAGGTCGGCAATCTGCGCCAGCCGGTGCAACAACTCATCGTTGCGCAGGGGTTTGATCATGAAGTCAAGAGCGCCGGCCTTCATTGCCTCGATTGCGGTATCGACCGAGGCGTACGCGGTTATCATGATGAACGAGGTGTCGATGCCGTTGCTGCGGGCTTGCTTGATGATGTCGATGCCGCTCATGACCGGCATGCTGATATCGCACAGGGCCACGTCCACGTCGCCCTTGGCCAGGCGCTCCAGACCCAGCATGCCGTTGGCCGCCTGCTCCACCGAATGACCGGCCTTGGTGAGAACCGCCGACAGGACTTGGCGAATCGCCGGCTCGTCATCGATTACCAGCACGTTTAGCACGCCGATTCAACCTCGATGTTGCTCTTTGCCGTCCGCGGCAAAAGAAAGTGAACTCGGGTGCCTTGGCCTGGCAGAGAGCTGATCTCCAGGCGCCCTTGGTGGTTTTCCGCGATGGACCGGCACAGCGCCAGTCCGAGGCCGGTCCCCTTTCCCGCGGGCTTGGTGGTAAAAAACGGCTCGGCGACGCGCCTCAGCGTATCTTCCTCCATCCCACAACCGTTATCCTCAATTTCGATCCGGGCGTAGCCATCCTCGAATCGGGTCGAGACCGTGATCCGGCGGTCGTGTTCCATTACCCCTTCCAGGGCATCCGCGGCGTTGATCAGCAGATTCATGATGACTTGGGTGACCTGGTCTCCAACGCAAGGAACCGCCGGGAGTTGATGGTCCAAATTGAGCGCTAGTCCCACCTTGTTGAACCGCTCATCGTAGCGCATCAGACTGACCGTTGCCCGGATCAGCCCGTTCAAATCCACCAAGTCCCACTCTGCGGCACGCGGGCTGGCGAAGTCGGAGATTTCCCGGACAATTCCCGCCAGGCGGGTGGCCTGGGCGAGGATGATTTCCGGACTACAATCTTCTCCGGGGTTCGGGCAAGCGCCGCTGGCCCGGGCTTCGTGTATGGCCTGCGCCACGCCGGAGATGGCCGCGAGGGGATTGCCGATCTCGTGGGCCACTCCGGCCGCCAGAGAGCCGATGGCGGCCATTTTTTCCTGATGGAAATATTTCCGTCGCTCGATGGCCAACTGCTTTTCCCGCTCATCGAGATCGACCGCCATCCGGTTAACGGCTTCCATAAGCTGTCCGACTTCGTCGCGACGGGCGAGGGCCAGCGGGGCCCCCCGATAGCCGCCGACAATCTCGGCAGATCGGCGTTGCACCGAGTGCAAGTCGGCAATGAGTCTGCTAAAAAACAGGCTCAGGGCGGCTCCGAACAAGCCCAGGCCCAAGGACCCGAGAGCCAGCGCCGTTACCATGGCCGAATGGTTCGTCAATTCGTATTCGTTGGCGAGGAAACCGGCTCTGATCCTGAGGGCTTCGCCGTATTTCTCCAGGGCGGCGGCTAACCGACCCAGGGCCGACACAAGTTCCACCACCTTGTCCCGGGAAGGATCGTTGATTGCTTGAGTAAAGAGCCGGTCAACCGTTTCCCGATTTTCCAGTGACGGGAATCCCGCGGCAAGCTCCGGGCTAGACTTCCAAGCGAGGGCACGCATGCGCTCCAACTCCCTCGATATCGATGGGCCGGAGGTGGCGTAGCCCGTGCGTTCCACCAGCATGGCGGTGTCGATCAGCAGGGTGTGGGCTCCCGCGAGGGCGGCCTCCTGCCGGCGGATGTTTTTGATCTCATGCATCTGTTCCGCGGCCTGGTTGCGATGATGCAAGACGATCATACCGATGGTGACCGCGTAGCCGATAAGCAGGAAAAACGCGAGCAACCCCTTGGTACGGAGGGAAATCCAATTGTCCTGGGCTATTCCGCGCAGGCCACGCCGCGCTTCCCGGATCCAATTGGAAGAATAGCTGCTATAGGTCGTCATCGTGATTGGAAATGATAGCCGCTCAAAAATCTTATCAAAAAAATTGCCCTGGGCCGGGGGTGAATCTCAATTTTGCCACCGGCCCCGATCCACGCTTCGACCGTAATCAGCCTACTCGAAGAACGGCTTGATCTGGTCCCGCTGTTGCTCCGGCCGGAACATGGAGAAAGGCTCGTTGTAGAGGTGCCGCAGCGTGCCCACGTCGGCCGCGCCGATGGCCGGGTTGAAACTCAGGCGGGGGCTGACCAAGCCGTGGGTCCAAAAATTATCCTGGCCCCGCGCCCCCGGATAGAGCGCCAGATTGAAGCTGTGGATGCCCAGGCTGTCCAAATAACGGAACAGGCGTTGCAGCCCACCCACCATATCCGATAGATCCTCGGGCAGCAGATCCCAGGAGGAGGCCCGGCGGGGAAAGAGGAATAGAATGTCCCCCATGGCGCCGAAGGGCGTGTAATGCGTCAGCCATTCTACATTGCCGGTGCGGCCGATATAGCGCTCGCCGAGCCGGGTTTCCTCGGCCAGGAAATCGGCCCAGAAATTGCGGCCGGTTTTTTCGCGGTAAGCGCGGCTGCCGTTGATGAGGTCGGCATGGTGGTTGCCAGGAGTGGAGGTGGCGAATACTTGAAGGTGAGTGTGAACCTGAGTCGCCGCGGCGTAGGGCATGTAATTCCAGTTCACCAGGGCATACTCGGCCTCGGGATCGCCCTTGGCGGTGCGCTCGAAATACTGGAAGGCCGCGCTGAAGGCATCGTTCAACTGCTGGGCGGAAAGCTCCAGCAAGGGCACATAATGTTCGCGGGTGACCACCGCCACCGCGCTATGCTTGTCGTAGGGGGACAAATTGGGAAATATCACCGTTTCGCCCAGCTTCAAGCGACCTTCCGGAATCATGTCGGCGGGGAATCGGGGAGTAATGGCTTCCACCGTCTCGGCGCAGAAAGGGCAGGTTTTGCGGGTGGCCTCGGCCAAGGGTTTGAGATCGGTCTTGGGAAAACCCTGGAAAGTGGCGAAGTGGGCGATGCGGGCGGTGCGGCCCGTCAAGGGATGAAACCGGATTTCGCTTTCCACCTGGATTTCCCGGTAGTTGTCGCGGGGATCCAACAGCCGGGTGTATTTTTTGATACTCTTGAATTCTAAAGGCATGGCAAGGTCTCCGGTGGGAATTTCTGGCGCCCGATTATACGCCTAGGGCCGGCTGGCTGTTGAGGGGGGAATCCAGGTCCCATGGCTTTGCCAATCGGCGGCGCATGATGGCGGGGGAAGCTCATAAATGACGGAACACGGTTCGATAAGCGGCGGTCCCGGTTTTCTTGCGCGTGACCGGCTACAAGCCTTGATCGACGGGATTTTGGCGGCGGGCTATGCCTGCCTCGGCCCCAAGGTTCGCGACGGCGCCATTCTGTACGAGCCGCTCGACAATGCGGCCGAGTTGCCGGTCGGCGTTCGCGATCGCCAAATCCCGGGGCAATACCGCCTGGAGTGCGGTGACGGCCCGCGCTGTTTCGCTTGGGCCACCGGTCCTCAGGCGCTGAAGCCCCATCTGTTCGCGCCGCGGGAAGTGCTGTGGCGCGCCGAGCGGGGCCCGGATGGCCGCATCGTTTTCAGCGACCCCCAAGCAGGCGTGAAGCCCGTCGCCCTCTTCGGCGCCCGGGCCTGCGACCTGGCCGCCTTGCGCTTGCAGGACCGGCACTTTCTGGAGGGGCCGTATCCCGACCCGCATTACGCGGCGCGCCGCCGCAAGCTCCTGGTCGTCGCCGTCAATTGCAGCCACCCGGCCCAAACCTGCTTTTGCGCCTCCACCGGAGATGGTCCCCATGCCTCCGCGGGCTATGATCTGGCCTTGACCGAATTCGATGACGGTTTCGTGATCCACGCGGGCAGCGCAACAGGCGCCCGGCTGGTGGAGCCGTTGCGGCTTTCCGCGGCCACCCCGGCTCAGCGCGAGGCCCAAGCTCGGCAGGCGGAGCAGGCCGCCCAATCTCAATCCAGGAGCTTGCCGAGCCGAAACTTGCGCTCTGCTTTGTTCGCCAACCTGGAGCATCCGCGCTGGAGCGACGTCGCCGAGCGATGCCTGTCCTGTGGCAACTGCACCTCGGTCTGTCCGACCTGTTTTTGCCACAGCGAGGCGGAGGAGCTTGATCTAGGGGGCGCGCGTTCGGAACACGTCCGCCAATGGGATTCTTGTTTCACCGCGGGCCACGGATATATGAATGGCCATCAAGTCCGGCCCGATACCCGCACCCGCTATCGCCAGTGGCTGACCCATAAACTGGGCGGCTGGCACGATCAGTACGGCCGCAGCGGCTGCGTCGGCTGCGGCCGCTGCATCGCCTGGTGCCCGGCGGAAATCGATCTCACCGAAGAAGCCGCGGCCATTTGCGGAGCATCGGCATGAGCCAGGGCCGACACACGGCACCGGAAAGCCTTGCGGCGTTTCCCAACCCCTATCGGCCCTGGGAGGCCGAGGTGGCGGAGCGCATCCAGGAATCGCCCAGCATTTTCACCTTATGGCTGCGCCTGACCGATGGCGCTGTGCGGACCGGATACCGGTTCGCGCCCGGCCAGTTCAACATGCTCTATCTCTACGGCGTGGGCGAGGTGGCCATTTCCATCGTTTCCGACCCCCACGAGGAAAAATTGATCGGGCATACCCTGCGCGCCGTCGGGCGGGTGACCCAGGGGCTCGCCCAATTGAAGCCGGGCGACCGCTTGGGGCTGCGCGGGCCCTATGGCCGCGGCTGGCCGCTTGACGCCGCGGAGGGGCGCGACGTGCTGCTGGTGACCGGCGGCCTGGGCTGCGCCCCGGTGGTGGCGGTGATCAACTATGTGCTGCTGCGCCGCGAGCGCTTCGGCCGTCTCACCCTCATTCAAGGCGTCAAGCACGCCGACGAGCTTATTTGGCGGGAGCGCTACGCCTATTGGCGGTCCTTGCCCAATACCCAGGTGCTGCTCGCCGCGGACCACGGCGGTCCGCTCTGGCCCTGGCATGTGGGCTTGGTCACCGAGGTGTTCGATCGAGCGGAAATCGTGCCGGAGCACAGCTTCGTGATGATGTGCGGCCCGGAAGGCATGCTGCGCGCCGGGGCGCGGCAACTGGCGGAGCGCGGGGTGGCGGAGGAGCGCATCTACCTGAGCATGGAACGCAACATGCGCTGCGCGGTGCGGCACTGCGGCCACTGTCAGTTCGGCGCCCGGTTCGTGTGCCGCGACGGGCCGGTGTTCGCCTACCCCGAGGTGAAGGAACTGCTCGGCGTGCGGGGATTTTAGATGGCGGACAAGCCCACGGTCGCGGTGCACAAGTTCGCTTCCTGCGACGGTTGCCAATTGGCCTTCCTCAATCTGGGCGCGAACCTGCTGCCGCTGGCCGAACGCATCGACCTCGTCCATTTCGCCGAGGCCGGCCCCGTCAACCTGGACGCCCGAGTAGATATCGCTTTCGTGGAGGGCAGCATCTCGACTCCGGAAGACCTGCAGCGCATCCGGCGGATTCGCGCCAGCACCGGCTATCTGGTGAGCATCGGCGCCTGCGCCACGACGGGCGGCATCCAGGCCTTGCGCAACGGCGCCCACAGCGCCGAGTGGCTGCGGCAGATCTACGCGAGCCCGGAATACATCCACAGCCTGGCGACCTCCACACCCATCGCCGAGCACGTCAAGGTGGATTTCGAGTTGTGGGGATGTCCGGTGACCGGCCGCCAAATCGTGGCGGCGGTGAATGCCTTGCTGCTCGGAGTCGCCCCGCGGGATGATGCCGACAAAGTCTGCATGGAATGCAAGCGGCGCAATACGGTGTGCGTGCTGGTGGCCAAGGGCGAAGCGTGCATGGGGCCGGTTACCCGCAACGGCTGCGGCGCCTTGTGCCCCAGCTTTGGCCGGGATTGCTACGCTTGCTACGGGCCCGCCGAGAATCCCGCCACCGATGCCTTGGCACGGCGCTTTAAGGGGCTGGGCTTGATGCCCGAGGACATCGCCCGGCGTTTTCTTTTCATCAACAACCAGGCTCCCGCATTCTATGCCGCGGGGCACAAGGCACGGGGCACGGGCCATGACTGACTCCGGCAAAAAGAAACCGGGCCGTCGCCCTCCCCGCGCCAAGGCCGGCGCCGGGACGGAAAAAACCGTGTCGATCCACGTGCCGGTGCTGGCGCGGGTCGAGGGAGAGGGGGCGCTGCATTTGCGCATTCGCGGCGACGCCATCGAGGAATTGAAATTGCGGATCTTCGAGCCGCCCCGGCTATTCGAAAAATTCCTCGAGGGCCGCTCCTGCGATGAGGTGCCCGACATGGTGGCGCGCATCTGCGGCATTTGCCCGGTGGCCTACCAGATGAGCGCCGTGAACGCCCTGGAAAGCCTGTTCGGCACCGAACCGGGGCCCTGGGTTCGCGCCATGCGGCGGGTGTTGTATTGCGGCGAATGGATAGAAAGCCATTGCCTGCATATTCATTTGCTCGCCGCGCCGGATTTTTTCGGCTACGACAGCGCCATCTCGATGGCCCGGGATCATCCCGAAGTCATCCGCCGCGGCCTGGCGTTGCAAGGCTTGGGCAACGAACTCATGGGGCTGCTGGGGGGCCGCTCGGTGCACCCGGTGGGGGTTCGCATCGGCGGATTTTATCGCGCCCCGTCGCAGGCCGAGGCCGACGCCATGCGGGACAAGCTGGAGGCGGCGTTGCCCGAGGCCGAGGCGCTGGTGCGCTGGATAGCGGCCGTAAAAGTGCCCCAAGACCCCCAGCAATTCACTTGCGTGGCCCTGCGGCATCAGCGGGAATATCCCATGAACGAAGGGCGGATCGTCTCCAGCGACGGGCTGGCCATCGGGGTGGAAGAGTACGAACGGCATTTCGCCGAACATCAGGAGCCGCATTCCACGGCGCTCTACAGCACTTTGCAAGGACGGCCTTATCTGGTGGGCCCCCTGGCCCGGCTCAACCTCAATCTCGACCGGCTTCCCGCTCAAGCGCGGGACCTGCTTGCCGACACTGGCATCCGCTGGCCCAGCGGCAATATGTTCCATAGCGCCGTCGCCCGCGCCGTGGAAGTGTATTACGCGTTGCTCGAAGCCATCCGGCTGCTCGCCGCTTATGCCGTTCCGGAAGCGCCGGCCGCAGCGGTCGTTCCCCGCGCCGGGATCGGCTATGGATGCAGCGAAGCGCCCCGCGGCATCCTCTGGCACCGTTATGCAGTCGATGCCCAGGGCCGCATTCTGAGCGCGCGCATCGTCCCGCCCACCAGCCAGAATCAGGCCCGCATCGAAGAAGACCTGCACAGCTCGCTGCGGGTTTTTGGGCTGCACCACAGCGATACGGCGTTGCGCTCGCATTGCGAAAAAGTGATCCGCAACTACGATCCTTGCATCTCCTGCGCCACCCATTTCCTGCAAATGCAGGTAGAGCGGATATGACCCGTATCCAGGTGCTGGGGATCGGTTCGCCCTTCGGCGACGACCGGGCCGGCTGGCGGGCGGTCGAAGCCCTGCGGCAATCGGCGGCGTTGGAGGGCTTGCCGCGGGGCGCGCTGGCCCTGCACATCCTCGACCGCCCCGGCGTAAATTTGATACGTTATTTGGCAGGGGCCGAACGGGTCATCATTGTGGATGCCGCCCGGGGAAGCGGACCGCCCGGCACCTTGCGCCGCTGGGATGGAGCGGCCTTGCTTGACCCGGGAGAGATCTTCTCCAGCCATGGCGCGGGAGTCGCGGCGGCGCTGCGGCTGGCGGCCGCCCTCGGACCGCTACCCGATATCGCTGTGCATGGCATCGAGGTCGCCGATGTGGGCATGGAAGCCGCCCTCAGCCAGCCTGTTGCCGCCGCCTTGCCCAGGTTGATCAGACGCATCGAAACGGAAATCCGGGAGGCCATCGCATGAAGACTTATGTTCTGGTGCACGGGGCGTGGCACGGCGGCTGGTGCTGGAAAAAAGTGAAGCCCTTGCTGCAAGCCGCCGGTCGGGAGGTTTATACCCCCACCCTCACCGGCCTCGGCGAGCGGGCTCATCTGCTCTCCCGGCAGGTCGGCCTGGACACCCATGTCCAGGACGTGGTCGGCGTGTTGGAGTGGGAAGACTTGCAAGACGTGGTGCTGGTGGGCCACAGCTACGGAGGCATGGTCATCGCCGGCGTCGCCGACCGGGTGGCCGAGCGGCTGGCGCACCTGGTGTATCTGGATAGCGCGGTGCCCTCGGACGGACAAGCGCTGTTGGATTGCGTGGGCGACCGATTCCGGGCCGACATGGCCGAAGCGGCCCGCAGTCGGGGAGAGGGCTGGCGGGTGCCGCCCTGGTCGGCGGAGCGCTTGGGCTTGGTGGATAATGCGGACGCGGCCTGGGTGATTCCCAAGCTGGTGCCCCAGCCCTATAAAACTTTCCAGGACCCGGTGCGATTCCGCAGCCCGACCGCCTTGGCCCTGCCGCGCACCTATATTCACTGTGTCGGCCAACCCCCGTCCGCAAGGGAAAGGCCCCCGTTCACCGCGGCCATGGATTACTACCGGCTGGCCGCCGGGCACAACGCCATGGTCACGGCGCCGGAGGAACTGGCGGACTTGCTCCTGAGGCTTGGGTAGCCGCTTGGCGAGACGCCCTGGGCTCCGGTGTTGCGGACGGGCGCGCTGGAAAGACACAGGCCAGAGGTTTTCTCTGGCCTTTTGTATGGGTGGGCCCCCTGGGAGTCGAACCCAGCACCAACGGATTATGCGTACCACTACGACTTTCGCCGCCCCTTTCGGGTTTGTGGTCTGGACTCTATCTTGCCTTTACGGCCTTCCCGTCGAGTCTCTACACGTTCCCCCGGGGTTCAGGGGCTTCGCTCGGTATCGGCGTGGCGCAAAGGCCGCGTTAGCTTTCACCGAATTTGAGAAGTTCTACCCAGGATCAGAGTGAACTTAACCCTGGGCAACCCACAGGAAGTCACCATGCATCCCGAGGATGTTTAGGTTTCTTCCGCCAAGTCCGCTGCTCTAACCATGCATGAGCTAGAGGCCCGAAAAACCGTTTCTCCGCCGCGGCGGAATGCTATTCATTGTCGAGGAAACTGCGCAGCCGCTCGGAACGGGACGGATGGCGCAGCTTACGCAGCGCCTTGGCCTCGATTTGACGGATCCGCTCCCGGGTCACGTCGAATTGCTTGCCGACTTCCTCCAGGGTGTGATCGGTGTTCATCTCGATGCCGAAGCGCATCCGGAGGACCTTGGCCTCCCTCGGGGTGAGCGAGTCCAGCACATCGTCGGTGGCATTCTGCAGGCTGGCGTAGACCGCCGCCTCCGCGGGGGCCATGGTGGCGGCATCCTCGATGAAGTCTCCCAGATGGGAGTCGTCGTCGTCGCCGATGGGCGTCTCCATGGAGATCGGCTCCTTGGCGATTTTCAAAATCTTGCGGATTTTTTCCTCGGGCATTTCCATGCGCTTGGCGAGTTCCGCGGGATCGGGCTCTTGACCGGTCTCCTGGAGAATCTGGCGGGAGATGCGGTTCATCTTGTTGATGGTCTCGATCATGTGCACCGGAATGCGGATGGTGCGGGCCTGATCGGCGATGGAGCGGGTAATGGCCTGCCGAATCCACCACGTGGCGTAAGTGGAGAATTTATATCCGCGCCGATATTCGAATTTGTCCACCGCTTTCATCAGCCCGATGTTGCCCTCCTGGATCAAATCCAGGAATTGCAGGCCACGATTGGTGTATTTCTTGGCGATGGAAATGACCAAGCGCAGATTGGCTTCGGTCATTTCCCGCTTGGCGCGCCGCGCCTTGGCTTCGCCGGTGGACATTTGCCGGTTGATTTCCTTGAGATCCCGCAGCGGAATGCCCACCTTTTGCTGGAGATCGATCAAGGTTTGCTGCAACTCGAAAATGGCCGGAGCATGGCGGGACAAGGCTTCGCTGTAGCTCTTGCGGGCGGCGATTTCTTTTTTTACCCACGCCGGATCCACTTCGTTGCCGGGAAAAGCCTTGATGAAATGGGGCCGGGGCATGCCGGATTTCTTGACGCACAGATCCATGATCTTGCGCTCGTGCTGGCGCACCCGATCCACTTGCTTGCGGACGCTGTCGCACAGGGCTTCCACCTGCTTGGCGCCGAAGCGGATGGTCATCAACTGGTTGGAGATTTGCTGCTGCAATTCCTTGTAGGATTTGCTCTGCGGGCCGCTTCTCGCCAGCACTCGGCGCATTTTGTTGTGGGCTGCGCGGATAACGGCAAACCGTTTCAGGGCTTCGGTCTTGAGTTCCAGCAGATTGGCTAGGGCCGCGGCGCTGCCGTCGTCCTCGGCATCGCTTTCCTCGCTGTCCTCAACTTCATCGGTACTCATGGCCGCTTCGATCACTTGATCCTGCGCATCGGGGCCGATCAGCCCGTCAACGATTTCGTCAATCCGCAATTCATCCCGTTCCACCCGGTCGGCCAGGGCCAGGATTTCGGCGATGGTGGTGGGGCAGGCGGAAATGGCCTGGACCATGTGTTTGAGGCCGTCCTCGATGCGCTTGGCGATTTCGATTTCGCCTTCGCGGGTGAGCAGTTCCACCGAGCCCATCTCCCGCATGTACATGCGGACCGGATCGGTGGTGCGGCCGAACTCGGAATCCACCGTGGACAGCGCGGCTTCGGCTTCCTCCACCACGTCCTCGTCGGCCGCCGGAGGCGGGGTTTCCGACATCAGCAGAGTCTCGGTATCCGGGGCCTCGTCATAGACCGAGATCCCCATGTCGTTGATCATGCTGATGATGTTTTCGATCTGCTCGGCGTCCAGGTTTTCGTCGGGCAGGTGATCGTTGATTTCGGTGTAAGTCAGATAGCCCCGTTCCTTCCCCAGCACGATCAGATTCTTCAGGCGGATACGACGGGACTCGACATCGAGAAGCGAGGGCGGAGCCTTGGAAAGAGCGGCCGCCTTCTGCTCCTTGAGGCTCGGGACCCGCTTGTTGCCCTTAGCCGGGGCCGCAACGGGGACTTTCCCTTTCTCCTGAGCCTTGGGGCTGGCCGCTTTGGCGGGCGCCGGGCGTGGGACCGGCTTGCTGGTGCTCTTGGCGGCGGGCATGCGCTCGCCGGATTTGCTGGGGGTGGTTTTTTTGGCCATGACCTCGATCTTCCGGAGGAAGGTTAGCGATAAAATAAGTTAAAAACCCGTCATTGTAAGTGAGATGGGGGGGGTGTTGGGGCGGTAGGTTTAGGGCCGGCCAACAGAGTGAGCAACTGCTGCATTTCGTCTCGCTCCGGTCCGGTGAGTTCAGCCAGAGACTTGGCGCGCAACTGGTCGAAACGCTTTCGGGCTCGAGCCTCCCGGAGCCGATCCAGTATGCCCTGCAATTCCGCGGTCCCGTCGAAATCCGCTTCCCAACTTAATACTGCCGCGGCTTCTTCCTGAAGCAGGGGCTGATGGGGGGTGTCGCGGAAATGGGTAAGCGCCAGGGGAACGAGCACATTGGGGGCCGGCAGCGGAACTTGATTGGCGACAAAATCCACCAGGCTGGCCACGGCCTCGCCTTCGGCGCCAGCCTGGGCCAGCAGAGCCTTATCCACTTGGAGGGCGGCTTCAGGGTGGTGGAGCAACACGCGAATCAACTTGCGACAGAGAGAAACGGGGGCCGAGCGTCGGGATCGTGGGACCCGGATTGCTGATCGGACCGTGTTGGAAGGAAACAGTTCATTCAGCTCCCGGTGGGCCAAGCCGGCCAGTTCCGCAAGGCGCTTTCTCAGGATCAAGCCCAGGACCGGCGCGGTGATTTTGTTCAGCAATGGCTTGGCTTCGGCCAGCAGCCGAGCCCGGCCTTCCTCGCTGGATAAATCCGTTTTGGCGGCCAAGGCATCCAAGAGAAACGTGCTCAACGGCACCGTCTCCCAGCGATCTTCGGCCGCGGCTTTTCTCACATAGGTGTCCGGGTCTTCCCCGGGCGGCAGAAACAGGAAACCGACCCGCTTGCTGTCGGTAATCAGCCCCAGGCTGTTTTCCAAGGCTCGCCAGGCCGCTTTCCGGCCGGCCTCGTCGCCATCGAAGCAGAAAATCACTTCGTCGGTGAGGCGGAACAGGGTTTGAACGTGGGTTTCGGTGGTGGCAGTGCCGAGGGTGGCGATGGCGTATTCGACTCCGTGCTGGGCCAGGGCCAGCACGTCCATATAACCCTCCACCACCAGCGCCCGGCCCGCCTCCCGGATGGCCCGGCGGGCTTGATAGAGCCCGTAGAGTTCTCGCCCTTTGCTGAACACCGGGGTTTCCGGAGAGTTGAGGTACTTGGGCTCGCCGGAGCCCAAGATACGCCCGCCGAACCCGACCACCGTCCCTTCCCGGTTCAGAATCGGGAACATGATGCGCTCCCGGAATCGGTCGTAGCGGCCGCCGTTGGTCCCCTCGATCAGAAGGCCGGCTTCAGTCAGGACGGGAACGTTGTACTCGGGAAAGATGCTTTTGAGATTTTGCCAGCCGCCGGGAGCATAGCCGATGCCGAAACGGGCGGCGATCTCGCCGCTGACGCCTCTGTCTTTGAGATAGCCGATGGCGTCGTCGGCCTTTTTGAGCCGGGAGCGGTAATAATCGGCGGCTTGGCGCAGCACCGCGAAAATGTCCGCGGCCGCCTTGCGGCTTGCGGGGATGTCGGCATGGGCCGGATGCGACTCCTCGGGAACGCTCAGGCCGACCCCGGCGGCAAGCTCCCGAACGCTTTCCACAAAGTTAGCGCCGGAATACTCCATCAAAAATCGAATAGCATCTCCATGGGCTCCGCAGCCGAAACAATGATAAAACTGCTTGGCCGAGCTCACGGTGAAGGAGGGAGTTTTTTCGACATGGAAGGGGCAGCGAGCGACATAATTCGCCCCGGCGCGCTTGAGAGGCACGTGGCGATCCACTACTGCGACGATGTCCACGCGGCCGAGCAATTCTTGGAGAAAAGCGGGGGAAATCACGGCGCTGCCTGGCCTCCTCGAGAAAAACCGCCCGGGGCCCGTCCCCCAGAAAACTTTAATTGCCGAGTCGGGACTTGACCTGGGCGGACACTTGGGCAAGATCGGCCCGTCCGGCCAACTGGGGCTTGAGCACGGCCATGACCTTGCCCATGTCCTTCGGGCCGGCGGCCCCGGCGGACCGGATGGCGCGGTCCACGGCCTCGGCAATTTCGGCGGCCGACAAGGCTGGAGGCAAATAGGCCTGGAGTACGCCGATCTCAAATTTCTCTCCTTCCGCCAAGTCGTTGCGCCCGGCGGATTCAAACTGAGCCGCCGCATCGCGGCGCTGCTTGAGGAGTTTGTCGACGACGGCCAGCACCTGGGGGTCGTCGAGAGTCGTGCGCTCGTCCACTTCCCGCTGCTGGATGGCGGCCAACAGCAGGCGCAAAGCCGACAGCCTGCGCGCATCCTTGGCGCGCAGGGCGGCTTTCATGTCATCGCTGAGGCGGCTCTTGAGGCTCAAGCGACGCTCAATACAGGCGAGGGGGCAGTGCCTGGCTGCGCAGGCGCTTGTGGTGGCGCTTGACGGCAGCGGCCAATTTGCGCTTGCGCGTCGTGGTGGGTTTTTCGTAGAATTCGCGGGCCCGCAGTTCGGTCAGCAGCCCAGTCTTTTCCACGGTCCGCTTGAAGCGGCGCAAGGCCACTTCGAAGGGTTCGTTCTCTTTGATTTTGACGTTCGGCATCGTTTTCCTTCACTGTTGCAATAGTGCGGTGGAACCGCCAAGTATATCCCAAAAGCCTTTCCTTTCAAAACGTAAATGTTGATCCTGGGTATCGAGTCTTCCTGTGACGACACCGGGGTGGCGTTTTATGACTCCGGCCGGGGACTGCTGGGCCATCGAGTCCATACCCAGTCCGATATCCATGCCGATTACGGCGGGGTGGTGCCGGAACTGGCGTCTCGGGATCATGTCCGGCGCCTGCTGCCATTGATCCGGGATTTGAGCCAGGCGTGCGGGGTCGGCTTGTCCGACCTGGACGGGATTGCCTATACCCAAGGTCCGGGATTGGCCGGAGCCTTGCTGGTGGGGGCCGCCACGGCTGTCGGCTTGAGCCGCGCCCTGGAAATTCCGGTGATGGGGGTGCATCACCTGGAGGGACACTTGCTCTCCCCCCTGCTGTCGGATCCGGCTCCGGGGTTTCCCTTTATTGCCCTGCTGGTATCTGGAGGACACACTCAGTTGATGGAAGTGGCCGGAGTCGGGTGTTACACCTTGCTGGGGGAAACGGTGGATGACGCCGCCGGGGAGGCTTTCGACAAGACCGCCCAATTGCTGGGGCTCGGTTATCCCGGCGGGGCAGCCCTGGCCGCCCTGGCTCAAGACGGCGACCCAGAACGTTTTCCTTTGCCCCGCCCGATGCTGGATAGTCCCGACCTCAATTTCAGCTTCAGCGGACTGAAGACCGCCGTGCGGCTGCTAATCCGGCAACGAGGAGAGGCTGATCGCCCCGATATCGCCGCCGCTTTCCAAGAAGCGGTGGCGGAGGTGTTGGCAGCCAAAGCGTCGCGCGCTTGGCGAGAAACGGGACATCGGCGGTTTGTGGTGGCGGGCGGAGTGGGCGCTAACCATCGCTTGCGGGAGCGGCTTTCCCATGCCGCGGACCGGGAAGGCGTGCAGGTTTACTATCCGCCGCCGCAATTCTGCACCGATAACGGCGCCATGATCGCCTTAGCCGGCGCGCTGCGGCTGGAACGGCAAAAGGCGGACGCGGCGGCGACCATAGGCGGAAGCTTTACGGTGCGGCCCCGCTGGCCTTTGGAGGAGCTGCGGTAGGAATCAAGTGGGCGGGGGAATAGGCGGCTTCTTGCCGATGCCGCTTTCCGTGCCGGCCAGCAACTGGCGAATGTTGCCGCGGTGACGCCATACCAGCAGGGCCGAGATGCCCCATATCGTCAGGGCCCAGAGCTGGGTTTCCCAGAGGAGCGCCGAGCCGATGGCCGCCGCGGCGGTGGCGCCTAGGGCCGCCAGGGAAGACAGGCGGGACACGGCGAATATCGTGACCCACACCACCAGCACTCCCAGTCCCAGCAGCCCGTTCATGGCCAGCAATACTCCCAGGGCGGTGGCCACCCCCTTCCCGCCGCGGAACCGGAAAAACACCGGATACAGGTGGCCCAGGAATACCGCGGTAGCGGTGACGGCCACCCGGACCTCAATCTCTCCCAGGGGGGCATCCCAGTGGCGGGCCACCTCCACCGCCAGCCATCCTTTGGCGCAATCTCCCAGCAGAGTCAGCGCCGCCGCGGTTTTATTGCCACCGCGCAGCACATTGGTGGCGCCAGGATTCCCCGATCCGTAGCCCCGAGGGTCTTGCAATCCCATGCAGCGACTGGTGATCACGGCAAAGGAAACCGATCCCAGGAGATAGGCCATGATGGCGAAAACGGTATTTTCCAAAAGTGATGGGCCAGTAGTTTGGGTTTGGATTATTGAGGATTAGAGGAGTAGGTGACACACAAAACGGACCGTTCGCCCGCCGAAGGGCAACGGTCCGATTCTCACCGGGGGCTTACCCGATCCAGCTGGCTACCGTTACCAATCCGATCAGCATCAGCCACAGCACCACCGCACGCCAGATCAGGCCCACCGCGCTTTGCAGGCAAGCCGGATCGGCTTCTTCTCCCATGCCCAGTTCGGGGCGGGCGCGGATCGTGCCATATTGGCGCAACGGCCCGCCCAGCTTCACTCCCAGCGCCCCGGCCCCGCTGGACAGCAGGATCCCCTGGTCCAGCGGGTTCCAGGTCGTCGCCTGAGAGCGCCAGCAATAAATCGCATCCTCGAAGTTGCCGACGATGGCGAAAACGATGGCGGTCAGGCGCACGGGAGCCCAATCCATCCATTGAAACGCCTGGGCGGCGAAATCGCCGAAAAGATCCGGTTGCGCCTCGGCGGCCCGGGTTCCCCACTTGTTGTTCAGCATCGTCGCCAACCGATACAGGACCGCCCCGAGGGGGCCGGGAAGCAGCAGAAACCAGACGATGACGCCGAACACGTGCCGGTGGGAGCCCAACAAGCCCTCCTCGATGGCCAGCCGCGAAACTTCGCCTTCATCCAGCTCGGAGAGCGTTTCGCCGCGCCATCGGGACAGGGCGGCCCGGGCCTGGGGTAAGTCGCCGGCCCCGAGGGCTTCGAAGATGGCGGTGAAAGCGTGGCTGAATTGCCTGAATCCCATGGTCAGATAAAGCGCCGCCACGTTGCAGGCCCACCCCAGGATCGGGTTGATCCAATACAGCAAGGCATAGACCGCGCCCACCGCCGCCAATACCGGGAGCACCACGACGCACCAGGCGATGATGCCGTGATGGCGTTCGCCGGCGTCGAACCGGCGCTGGATAGCGTTAGCGTAGCGAATAAGCCAGCGCCATAGCGGGTTGCGGTTGTCGAGGGGCCGGATTTGCTCGAGAGCCAGCGCGGCGATGAGGGAAAGCAGCGACACCGAAGCCTCGGGAAGTGAAGGAAGCCGATATTCTACGCGGATCGGGAGCCGGACGGCATGTCGGCAAAATCGCCCCGGGAGGAAGGGACGTTTTCCGGAGACACCCGCAGGAACGCCGCGATCTCGTCCCGTCGCGCCAAGGCATCCCGGCGGCCCAGCCGGATCAAGGCTCGGCAATAAGCGCGCTCGAACAATAGATAGCTGGCCAGCGCCGAGCCGCTGCGGGCCGTGGCGCCGATGCCCCGCATCAGGTAGCGGATCGGCCGGGGCAGGTCTTCCACGTGCCGGGCGGCAATTTCTTCCAAGGGGGAACTGGGGGAGATCACCAGGCATTCGATGGGCCGCAAGGCGAGGCCCGTTTCGCGCATGGTTTCCGGAGGAATCAGGGCGGAGGTGACGTTGATGCGTTGCAGCCGTTCCAAATCCACTTCCAGATTGTCCAGAAAGATACCGTTCAGCGCATGCCCGGCGATTTGCGCGAGGGACGGATATTCGGCCGGCGGCGCCCGTTCCGGCGAGTTGTCCGCCTTGCGCCCGACCGAGATGACCAGCAGCCGGTCGGCCCCCAGATGCAGGGCGGGACTCAAGGGGGCGATCTGGCGCATGGAACCGTCGCCGAAATATTCCCGGTGAATCTTGACCGCCGGAAAAAAGAAAGGTATCGCCGCGGAAGCCATCAGATAAGGGGTGCAAATGCGGGTCGCCACCCCCAGGCGGCGGGCCCGCCGCCAAGGTTTCAAGGAGGGTGCCGCCTGGAAGAAGGAAACCGACTCTCCCGAAGTGTAGCCGGACGCCGTGACGCTCAGCGCCCGCAGGTCGCCGGCGCCGATGGCTCGCTCGATGGCGCCGAAATCCAAAGCGCTTTCCAAGAGCCTTTGGAGGGGAGCGTTGTCCAATAGCGAAGCCGGATTGTGCCTGCCGAGCCCCATGGCCATCATCGCCAGCAGCCACTTGGCGCCGCTAAGCGCTACTCCGAAGGGGTCGGAGCGATAGACTTGATGAGTGCGAAAGTTGCGCCAGACCGCCAGCAGCCGCCCGACCCCTTGCCGAAAATCGCCGGCATGGGCCGCCAACACCGTCGCGTTGATGGCTCCCGCCGAGGTGCCGCATACGATGGGGAACGGGGTGGGGGTTTGGGGTGCCGTCAGGGCGGCGATGACTTGCAGCACGCCGACCTGGTAGGCGGCCCGGGCCCCGCCCCCCGACAGCACCAAGCCCGCCGGCCCGGGCGGGGGCGCTCCGGCTAGCGGATGGGCGTAGAATCGGGGCGATTGTGCCACGGCCCAGGAAGTGTTATGCTGCAACGCAACATTTTGCGGCGACGGGGGTCGAATGCTGGAATTGCAGAGTTTTAACGTAGCCCATCGAAAAAGT
Source organism: Betaproteobacteria bacterium (assembly GCA_023259135.1). Lineage (GTDB taxonomy): Bacteria > Pseudomonadota > Gammaproteobacteria > Burkholderiales > JAHFQX01 > JAHFQX01. The sequence continues at coordinate 22,218 of JAHFQX010000025.1, forward strand.
ATACCGTGCCGTCCTTAATAAAGAGGCGTCAACATGTCCCATCACATCGTGCGCCGTCTGACGGCGCTGGCCAGAAACGGGGTATTGACCCATTTTTTATCCTTGTCCGCCCAGGATATCTGGATGCGCTTCGGTCATGCCATTCAAGAGTCGGTTTTGAGGAATTACGTGTCGACAATGGATTTCGACGCCGATGCCGTGTTCGGGGTGTATGACGGCGGTCTGGTGCCGGTGGGGGTGGCCCACATGGCCATTGCCGGGGATAGCGCCGAGGTGGGCTTGAGCGTGTTGGCGCGGGCCCGCAAGCAGGGAATCGGAGCGGCGATGCTGGAACAGGCGATCCGTCACGGCAAGTCTTTGGGCCTCAAGAAGATCACCGTGCTATGCCTCCAGGAAAACAGCGGGATGCGCCGGCTGGCGGAAAAATTTTTCATGGAGACCACTTCCGAGGGCCGGGAAGTCGAGGCGGATCTGGAGTTGCTCCAATCTCCTTCGGATGCCGCCGGCCAACCCAGTCCGGGGACTGTGCCGCCTGTGCCCTGAGCCCATCGGCTGCGCTTGAGGCATTCAGCCCAGCAGCGGTTTTGCCAAGAGGAGCAGCATGCCCAGCAAGCCGCAACCGGCGATGACCGGGATGACGCCGACCCGATAGCGAAACAGCGCGACCGCCGCTCCCAAGCCGAGCACCGCCGCCGCCCACTCGAAGGATCCGCCGAAGCCGGCGGGCCAGAGCACATGGTAGGCGAAGAATACCGCCAGATTGACGATGACGCCGACCACCGCGGCGGTGATGCCGGTAAGTGGCGCGGTAAATTTCAGCTTGCCATGGGTCGCTTCCACCAGCGGGCCGCCCAATTGGATGAAGATGAAAGAGGGCAAAAAGGTAAAGAAGGCGACCACCGCGGCTGCCGTCGCGCCGGCCAAGAACAGGGAATCGGCGCCGAACAGCGCCTGGTTCCAGCCTCCGACGAAACCCACGAAAGCCACCACGATGATGAGCGGTCCGGGCGTCGTTTCCCCGAGAGCCAGGCCGTCCATCATCTGCTGGACCGACAGCCACTGATAATGCTCCACGGCGCCCTGGAATACGTAAGGCAGCACCGCGTAGGCGCCACCGAAAGTCAGCAGCGCCACCTTGGTGAAAAACCATCCCATTTGGACGAGGGCGCCGTCCCAGCCGTGGACGCCGGCCAACGCCGCCAGCGCGGCGCTCCATAGCCCCAGGCCGACCATCAGCACGCGCCCGCAGCGGCCCCAGGCAAACAGCGCATGGGCCGGGGTCGGCGTGTAGTCGTCGATCAGAGCGGGGCCGAAGCGCTGGCCGGCTGCCTGGTGGCCTCCTCCAAGCTGAAATTGCTCCGGAGCGACGCGCCCGCCGAGGTACCCGATCACTCCCGCCCCCAGCACGATGACCGGAAAGGGGACGTCAAAAGCGAAAATAGCCAGGAAGGCCACCGCCGCAAGCGACCAAAGCCAGCGGTTCCTCAGGGCTCGGGAGCCGATGCGATAGGCGGCGAAGATTACGATGGCGGTCACCGCGGGCTTGATGCCATAGAGGATGCCCAAGACCGCCGGAACGCCGCCGAAGGCCATGTAAATCCACGTCAGGCCGATGAGGATGAGCAGCGACGGCAGGACAAATAGGCCGCCGGCGACGAGACCCCCCGGGGTCCGGTGCATCAGCCAGCCGATGTAGGTAGCCAACTGCTGGGCTTCCGGCCCCGGCAGCGCCATGCAGTAGTTGAGGGCATGCAGAAAGCGCCGCTCGGAAATCCAGCGCTTCTTTTCCACCAGATCGGCATGCATGAGGGCGATCTGCCCGGCCGGACCACCGAAGCTGATGAAGCCGAGCTTGAGCCAGTAGCGGAACGCTTCCGGGAAAGAAGGGGGCGAAGGGGGGGCGAGCTCGTCGGGAGTGGGCGGGACGCTCATTGACGGTCGAAACAATCTGGTTGTCGCAGCGGCGTTCCGGTAGTCTACGATACATCCTTGCATCCGGGATTATTTTCCAAAACGCTTCGCATAGGACATGCCAATGAACCCGAGCACCTCGACCCCATTGCTGTTTCAGCCGTTCCGGCTGCGCAACCTGACCCTCAAGAACCGCATCATGATTTCTCCCATGGGCATGTTCGCCGGGCGGGATGGCCAGGCCACGGCGTTTCATCTTGGCCATTACGGGCAATACGCCATCGGCGGCGCCGGGATGGTGATGGTGGAAGCCACCGCGGTGGAGCGGCGGGGCCGCATCGGCCACGGCGACCTGGGGCTGTGGGACGACAGCCAGATCGCGCCCTTGCGGCAGGTGGCCGACCTGCTGCGGGAGCTGGGCAGCGTTCCCGCCATCCAACTGGCCCACTCGGGGCACAAGGGCTCGTCCCAAAGTCCCTGGGACGGCTACGCAACCCTCACCGAGGCGGACGCGGCCCGAGGCGAAGCGCCCTGGCCGTGCGTGGCGCCCTCGGCGCTTCCCTACGCCGCGGGGCACCCGCTGCCCCATGCGCTGTCCTTGGAAGAAATCGAAATCGTGCTGGATGCCTGGGAGGCGGCGGCGCGCCGGGCGCGGACGGCGGGATTCGAGGTGGTCGAGATTCACGGCGCCCACGGCTATCTCATCCACGAGTTCCTCTCGCCGCTGACCAATTTCCGCGACGACCGCTACGGCGGCGACCTGCAGGGCCGCATGCGCTTTGCCCTGGAAGTGGCGCGGCGGGTGCGGCGGGCGTGGCCCGAGGATCGGCCGGTGCTGTTCCGCGCCTCGGTGATCGACGGCGCCACCCAGGGCTGGACCCTGGAGGATTCGGCGCAACTGACCCGCCGGCTGCAAGCCCTGGGCATCGACATGCTGGCCTGCTCGTCCGGCGGCACCGCCGGGCTGGACCGCTCCCAAGCCCTGCCCCGCGAACCGGGATTTCAGGTGTTTCTGTCCAGCGGCATCAAGGCCCGCACCGGGGCGCTCACCGTGGCGGTGGGCCTCATCACCGAGGCCCGGCAGGCGGAGGAAATTTTGCAAAAAGGCGAGGCCGATCTCATCGCCATCGCCCGGATGGCGCTGTACGACCCTTATTGGCCGCTTCACGCCGCCCTCACCCTGGGGGTGGATCCGGGCTATGAAAAGTGGCCGCCGCAATACGGCTGGTGGCTGGAGCGCTGGGCCCGCACCGTCGCCAAGCACCCGGCCACAGAAGGGCTGCTGACTCCGGTGCTCAGGGCGGTGGACAGCCGCCGGCCTTGAGCTCGGCGTCGGGGAAAGCGGATTTCAGGGCGGCGAGTTTTTCCGCGGCGGCCTCGCCGGGGTCGCGGATGAACAGCGCGGCGGGCTTGCCTTCGTCGCGCCGGCCCGCCACCGCCGACCTGATGCCTTTCTTGCGCAACTCTTCCACGTAGGCTTTGGCGGCGGCCTCGGTGCTGAACATTCCCAGGGAGATGGCGTTGCGCCAGGAGCTGTCGTCTTGGATCAAAAACAATTCCCCGGCGCCTCGCTTCTTGAGTTCCGCGGCTTTTTGCTCGGCCTCGGCCCTGGATTTGAGCGGCGGCACGTAAGCCCAATAGCCGGGCCCCTTGCGGGTATCCGGCGAGACCGCCTCGGTCAGTCCCTGCTGCCGCAAGGTCTGTGCGGCGAGGGCCCGGATCGGCCCGGCGAAGGGGCCCCACTCCAAGCAGGCCGCCGGGGCGGGGGCGCTCTTGGAGGGCGGCGCGGCTTCGGGGGCGGCAGGGCCCAGCAACCGCACCTGGTCGGCGTTCATCTCCAACTGGGCCGGCGAGCCGGCTTCCCGGCGCGCTGCCGGAGCGGAATAGAGATAGGCGGCGAGGGCCGCGTTGGCCAGCAGCAGTAACAGGAAAGCGCGGCGCATCGCTCAGTCCCTGGCCATGACGATCAAGCCTTCCAGCGCCAAATGCTCCACCCGCCGCACCGGCAGCCGCAAATGGGGCTCCAGCAAAGGCGCGCCGCCACCGCTCAGCAGGCAGAGGGCGGGCGGCGCGCCGGCCGTTTGCATGTGGCCGGCCATGCGCTCCACGGCGCCGCACAGGGCTTGGATCGCGCCGCTGGCGATGGCGTCCCCGGTGTTGCGCGGAAAGGGCTCGGCCCGGCCGTCCCGCAACCCCAGGGCGGCGGTATTGCCGGCCAGGCTGGTCCGCATCAGATCGAAACCCGGCACGATGATGCCGCCGAGAAACTCCCCTTGGGCGGTGAGCGCATCCACCGTCAAGGCGGTCCCCGAACTGACCACCAGACAGGATTGGGGGCAGAGCCGGCGGGCCGCCACCAGCGCCGCCCAGCGGTCGCTGCCCAGTTGCGCGGTGTCGTAGCGGCAGGTGATGCCGAAGCCTTGCGCTCGGGGCGCGATCCAGCGAACCCGCAGGCCGCGTCGTTCCAAAATTCCTTCCATGATTTGCCGGGCTCCCTCCCCGGCCACATTGCTGCCGATGACGGCGGTATCCGAGGGCAGGTAGCTCCAGGCCGGCTCTAAGCTGGGGGCTTCCGGCACGGCGACGGAACCCAGCGCCGCCCAGTTTTCTTCCTGGCGGACGCCCCACTTGATGCGGGTGTTGCCCGCGTCGATGGCCAGCAGCATCATGAACGCGGGGCAGCGGGAAATTCCATTTCGCCGGTTGGGTAACGGCGGAGACCGGCGGGGGCGCGCAGCAACAGCGAGCCGTCTTCCGCGACGCCCTCGCACACTCCCGCGACCGTCTCGCCGGACGGCAGATTGAGATAAGTCTGCCGCCCCTGCCAGACATTGCGCTGCTGCCATTCGTCGCGGAAGGGGGCAAAGCCGTGGCGGCCGAAGGTTTCCAGGGTTTCGCCAAGAGCGGCCAGCACCGCGGCGAAGATTCGGCTGCGGTCCGTCGACCGGGGCAGAGCTTCGGCCAGATCGGCCACCGGCTGGGCCACCTGGGCCCGCAGCGCGGCGGAGGCCCGCACGTTGAGGCCCACGCCGATGACGCAGGCGGTGGGCCCCAGCAGGTCTCCCCGGCTCTCGATGAGGATGCCCGCCAACTTGCCGCCCCGCCATAACACGTCGTTGGGCCATTTCAGCCCCACCTCCTCGGCCCCCAGCCGGTCGATGGCCCGGGCCACCGCGCAGCCCGCGGCGAGGCTCAGGCCACCGAGAAAGCCCACGCCTTCGCGGAACCGCCACAGCAGCGAAAAGGCCAGCCCGCCCCCCAGTTCGCCTTGCCACGAGCGGCCCAGCCGGCCACGGCCCTGAGTTTGCAACTCGGCGGCGATAACCGTCCCGTGGGCAGCGCCAGCTTGGGCCCGTTCCAGCAGCAGCGAGTTGGTGGAGGGCGTCGTGTCGAGAATTTCCAACCGGAAAAGGGACTCTTGCGGTCCCAGCGCATCGAGAATCCGCCCCCGGTCCAGCCAATCGGGCGGGACGGGCAGCCGGTAGCCCCGGCCGCGCACCGCGAACACTTCAACCCCGAATTGCCGGGCAGCCCGCAAGGCATTCCAGATCGTGCCCCGGGAAACTTGGATCTGCCGGGCCAGATCTGCCCCGGAATGAAACTCGCCGTCGGAAAGATGGCGCAACAAGGGAAAGGGGTCCATGGAGAAAATGCTAGCACACTCTTCCGCTCCCGCGGCTTAGAACCAGCGGGGGTCAATCAGGCGCCATGGCGGATGCGATAGGCCGAGTGGGTAACCGCGCTTAAGGCGCGCACCATCGCCATTGCCAAGGGTCAATACAAACCCCGTCCCGGCGAGCCAAAATTGTGGCTGACCTCTTTTAAGTCCTTGGCCAGCGCTCTCTCGGCAGAAAATCAGGAACTGCTCAAGCTCATCCGCGAGCAACAACCGGAATCCATCGCGCAGCTCACCCAAATCACCGGGCGCAAAACGAGCAACCTCTCGCGCACGCTCCCATAGACGGACGGCTTGCCGCGTCGGCTGGCTTGGCTGACGGTCAGAGCGTGCGCTACGAATACGATTTCGGCGACGACTGGGAGCATGAAATCAGAATCGAAAAAATCCTGGAAGCCGACCCGGCCGCGCACTACCCGCGCCGCGCCGCGGGCAAGCGTGCCTACCCGCAAGTGAATTACACGGTTCGGTTTGCGCCTGCCGCCGCGAGAGATTTGCAACGTTTGTTCGATTTTCTCGCGGAGCGGGATGCGAAGGCCGCTAGGCGCCCCCGCTCGGCTATGGCAAAAGGCATCGAATTCTTGCGCACCTTTCCATTCAGTTGCCGCAAGGCATCGCCGGAATATCCCCTGTTGCGTGAGTTGATTATCAGTTTTGGCGCAAATGGCTACATCGCGTTGTTTGAAATCGAGGACAGCCAGACCGTGACCGTGCTGGCCGTACGTCATCAGCGCGAAGAAGATTTCTTCTAGAATTTTTCCATAGACGTAATCGAGCAGATCGTGTTCCCCCCACGCGTGGGAGCGAACCGTCGCCCTGAAGAGCCTTCTCCTAACATTCTATGGGTCGGCCGGGGTCTTTGCTAAAATGGGCCTTTTCTTTTCGGGCTGGGGCCATGGCGCTGCTGGAGATTCTGGACGTTTCCCGACGCTTCGGCGAATTCACCGCCGTCGACAACGTGAGCTTCGCCGTCGAGGCGGGAGAATTCTTCACCTTGCTGGGTCCTTCCGGTTGCGGCAAGACCACCCTGCTCCGAATGATCGCCGGCTTCGACCTGCCCGACGCCGGGCGGATTCTGCTGGATGGCCGGGATCTCGCCGACACGCCGCCGGAGCGACGGCCGATCCATACCGTGTTCCAAAGCTATGCGCTGTTTCCCCACCTGACGGTGGCGGAAAATGTCGCCTTTCCGCTGAAGATGGCGGGGCTGGCCGCTGCGGAGATCAAGCGCCGGACCGCCGAGGCGCTGGACGACGTGCGGCTGGCCGACAAGGGCGGGCGCTATCCCCACGAGCTCTCCGGGGGGCAGAAGCAGCGGGTGGCCCTGGCCCGGGGGCTGGTGAACCGGCCCCGGCTGCTGCTGCTGGACGAGCCGCTGGGGGCGCTGGACGCCAAATTGCGGGAAGAGATGCAGTTGGAACTGATCAATCTGCAAAAGGAAGTCGGCGTCACCTTCGTGTTCGTCACCCACGCTCAGGCCGAAGCCCTGGCGCTGTCTCACCGCATCGCGGTGATGAACGAGGGGCGGGTGGAGCAGATGGACGAGCCCTCGAAGATTTACGGTTTTCCCAAGAACCGTTTCGTCGCCGACTTTATCGGCAACATCAACATGATGCAGGCCAAAGTGGCGCGGGCCGAGGCCTCGCGGCTGCTGCTGGACGTGCCGGGGCTGGGGACGGTGGAGGCGCCGCCGCGCCCCGACGCGGCCCCTGGCGCCGCCGGGGTGTTCGCCATCCGTCCCGAGCAGGTGCGGATTTCCGCCGAAGACCACCCTGTCGAACTGAAGAACCGCTTCGTCGGCACCGTCCATGATCTGCTGTATATCGGCGACGTAACCACCTACATCGTGGATCTGCCCAATGGCGTCAAGGTCGAGGCGCTGCTGGCCAACTCGGCTCCCGGCCGCGCTCAGCTTTTCGAAGCGGGGGATCGGGTGGCGGTGGCATGGCGCCACGACGCGGGGATGTTCCTCCATGAGTAAAGCCAAGGGGGAGGGCCTGACCCGGTGGTGGGTGATCGCCCCCCCCACCCTGTTCCTGCTGCTGTTTTTCGCCCTGCCCTCCCTCATCATGGTGCTGGCGTCGTTCCAGTATCCGGGGGAGTACGGCGGGCTGGCGCCGCTGTTCAAGGATCCGGCCCGGCCCGACGCCCTGGCCGGGCTGACCCTGGAAACCTACCGGTTTTTTTTCAGCGACATCATTTATGTCGAGATCTTCGTCAGATCCTTCGGCGTGGCCCTCGCCACCACCCTGGTTTGCCTGGTGGCGGCCTACCCCCTGGCGCTGCTCATCGCCCGCAGCCCCAAGAAGCATCGCGACCTGATGGTGCTGCTGGTGGTGCTGCCCTTCGCCAGCAATTTCCTGATCCGGGTGTATTCGTGGATGATCATTCTCGGCCCCTTGGATTTATTGTTCTCTTCCTTCGCGGTGGTGGTGGGCATGGTGTACGTGCATCTGCCCTTCATGGTGCTGCCGCTTTACACCAATCTGGAAAAGCATGATCCGGTGCTGCTGGATGCCGCCCAGGATTTAGGGGCCAACGCCTGGCAGCGCTTCTGGCGGGTGACTTTCCCGCTGTCGCTGCCGGGAATCTTCTCCGGAGCGGCCCTGGTGTTCATCCCGGTGCTGGGGATGTTCGCCATTCCGGAACTGCTGGGAGGCACCCGCGACATCCTCATCGGCAATCTCATCAAGGAGCAATTCCTGGGTTCCCGCGACTGGCCCTTTGGCGGCACCCTGTCCATCATGCTCACCGTCACGGTGCTGGCTTTCGCCGCGCTGGCGGCCGGGCTCGCCCGCGGCGGCGCGGCCCGGAGCGGCTAGCCATGCGGCGCGGACCCCTGCTGTGGGCGGCGGCGCTGTTGGCCTACGCTTTTCTCTACATCCCGCTCATCGTGGTGGTGGTGTTTTCCTTCAACGATTCCAAGCTGTCGGCCGCCTGGGTCGGCTTCACCACTCAGTGGTACGTGGCGCTGCTGCACAACGAGGCGATGCTGGGGGCGGCTTTCAACTCCCTGGTGATCGCCCTGCTGTCCAGCGCCTTCGCCACGCTGCTGGGCACCATGGCGGGGATTGCCATGCACCGCTACAAGCTTCGCTTCCTGCCCTTCCTGGTGATCACCCCGGTGGCCATGCCGGAGATCCTGCTGGGGGTGTCGCTGCTGCTGTTCTTCATCCAGGTGCTGCATCTGACCCTGGGCATGCTGTCCATCGTCATCGCCCACACGACTTTCTGCGTCGGCTTCGTCGCCATCGTGGTGCGGGCCCGGCTGGCGGGCATGGACGAGAGCCTTTTCGAGGCCGCCCGGGACCTGGGGGCGACGCCGTGGCAGACCTTCCGGCTGGTGACTTTTCCCCTCATCCTGCCCGCCGTCATCGCCGGGGCCTTGATGAGCTTCACTCTGTCGCTGGACGATTTCGTCATCACCTTCTTCACCGCCGGGGTGGGCGTGTCCACGCTGCCGCTGCAGATCTATTCCATGGTGAAGATCGCCGTCACGCCGGAAGTCAACGCCGTATCCACGTTGCTGATGCTCATGACCCTGTCCCTCATCATCGCGGCGTCGCGCTTTTCCCCCCACCTGTTCAAGGCCAAGGCATGAAGGCGCCGCACGGGGGGGTGGTGGCGCTGCTGCTGGTATGGCTGCTGGGGACCGTGCCGGCCCTGGCCGGCGACAGGCTCTATCTCTACAACTGGAATAACTACATCTCCGAGGAAACCATCAAGCGCTTCGAAGCCTTCTGCGGCTGCGACCTGGTGCAGGACTATTATTCCGACAACGAGGAGATGCTGGCCAAGTTCGCCGCCGGGGCCAAGGGCTACGACCTGGTGGTGCCCACCGGCAACGCCGTCGACGCCCTCATCAAGCAAGGCGCGCTACTGCCGATTCGCAAGGACCTGCTGCCCCATTTCGCCAACCTCAACCCGGCTTACCTCGACACCGAGTTCGATCCGGGCAACCGCTACTCGGTGCCCTACGCCTATTCCATCACCCTGCTGGGCTACAACGAACCGAAAATGCGCGAGCTGGGCATTCCCACCGACAGTTGGGCCGCGCTGTTCGAGCCCCAATACCTGGCCCGCATCAAGGGCAAGGTGACGGTGCTGGATTCCCAGCGGGAACTGATGGCCGCGGCGCTCAAGTACCTGGGTTATTCGGCCAACGCAACCGACGAGGCCAAGCTCCGGCAGGCCAAGGAGCTGATCCTGCGAGCCAAGCCGTACTGGGCGGCGTTCAACGCCTCCAGCTACATCAAGGAACTGACCCTGGGCAACATCTGGCTGGCCCACGGCTATTCCAACGATATGTTCCAGGCCCAGCAGGATGCCAAGCGGGCCCAGCGGCCCTTCACCATCGGCTACTCCACCCCCAAGGAAGGCGCGGTGCTGGCGATTGATTCCATGGTGCTGCACAAGGACGGCAAGAACCGCGACCATCCCGCCCTGGCCCACCGATTCATCGACTTCATGCTGGAGGGGCGCAACTCCGCGGATCTCACCAACCTCATCGGCTCCGGCAATCCCAACCGGGCGGCGGCCCCATACATCGACCCCGAAATCGCCGCCAACAAGGCCATCTTTCCCGATGCCGAACGGCTGAAACGCCTGGAAATGCTGCGGGACCTCAACGTCCGCCAGCGCCGGCTGCTCAATCGCCTCTGGACCGAGATCAAGCTGCGCTAGTTCGATTTCCGCGCCCCATGCGCGACAACGGGAAAAGCCGAGCGGCAGCGCTCGCCCCGAGATCAGGAGGGAGTCCATGGAATGCATCGCCTACAAGGCCGGCTATAAGTACCAACTCAAGGAAGAATACGTCGCCCGGATCGAGATCAAGCCCGGAGCGCTGATCGATACCGAGTATCTGGCGCTGACCCCGGAGGGAATGCTGACCGTGAGAAAAGGCTACGCCTGGGACGGCCCGTCCGGACCGACCATCGACACCTTGAATTTCATGCGGGGTTCCCTGGTTCATGACGCCCTGTACCAGCTGATGCGGGAACATCACCTGGACAAGGATCAGTACCGCGAGACGGTCGACCGGCTGCTGCAGAAAATCTGCCAGGAAGATGGCATGAGCGCGTTAAGGGCGTGGTGGGTCTACCAAGGAGTCCGGCTGGGCGGAGACCCGGCGGCGGACCCCGCCAACGACAAGCCGTTGATCCGGGCGCCTGAAACCTGCCGGCAAATAAGGCCCGAATAAGTGGCTGCGGCAGCGCATTGCGGCGTTGCACGGCGCGCGCTCCCCGGGGAACGGATAGCGCTATTTCAGGCCGAGCCGGATCCTGCCCGCATGCGCGGCAGGATCCGGGAGCAGGAAATTCTGTTCATTTCACATTGGGAGCATCCATCATGAAACAACAACTGAGCAAGTACCTATCCGCGCTATTCATGGCCTTCATGCTGGCGACCGCCGTCGGTTGTGCCTCGACACAGAAATAGGAAGGGACCGGCGAGTACATCGACGACAGCGTGCTGACGACGAAGGTGAAGGCGGCGATCTTCAATGAGCCGACCCTGAAGTCTGCCGAGATCAATGTCGAGACCTTCAAGGGCGTGGTGCAGCTGAGCGGCTTTGTCAGCTCGCAGGCCGCCGCGAACAAGGCAGGTGAAATCGCCCGCGGCATCAGCGGCGTGAAATCCGTCAAAAACGACATGCGCGTCAAGTAGCCAGACTGACAGTCATTCGAATGCTTCGCTCCGGGCGAGGGTTGGCCACCATCATCCTCGCCTCGGTTACGGTGGTCTTTGCCTTGCGGTGGGCGCAGAGTCTGGTCATATCCCTGGTACTCGGGGTACTGTTTGCCTACACCCTGAATCCCCTTGTTGCATGGTTGGAACGCATCAGAATTCACCGGGTGGCAGGTGCCATGATCGTGATGGTGAGTATCGTGTGTACGCTGGGTATCGGCGTATCGGCGCTTACTCACTACGCGGGCAGATTCAGACCATTCTTGACCAGTTACCCGACGCCGCGAGCAAGATGTCTGCCGGACTGGACAGCCTTCGCAAAGGTCAGGCCAGTACGATGCAGAAAGTGCAAACCGCCGCGAGCGAAATCGAAAAGGCGACAAGGCAGGCGACCGGAGAGGTTACGGCCCCCAGACAGCCGGTAACGCGTGTCGTCATCGATCCGCCTGGCTTCAAACTCGGTAACTCCCTTTGGGCGAACTCCATGGGCGTCGCAGCATTCATTGGGCAAGCCACCATGGTGCTTTTCCTGACCTTCTTTCTCCTTCTGTCCGGCGACACTTACAAGCGAAAGCTGGTACGGCTCACCGGACCATCGTTGTCGAGCAAGAAGGTCACCGTGCACATCCTGGATGACATCAACGAATCCATACAGCGTTATATGTTCATGCTGCTCGCAACCAACGTGCTGGTGGGACTGCTCACCTGGATTGCGCTGAGCTGGGGAGACTTGGAAAACGCCGGTGCTTGGGCCGTTGCCGCCGGATTGCTGCATGCCGTCCCGTATTTTGGCCCTGCTGTTACCGCTGCCGGGATTGGCATGGCGGCCTTCATGCAGTTCGATTCGCTAGCGGCGGCGCTTGCGGCCGCCGGGATTTCAGTGGTGATCGCCACGCTGGTTGGCACTTTTGTCACCACCTGGATGACAGGCAGGATGGCCCGGATGAACGCTACCGCGGTGTTTATCTCACTACATGGCTGTGGGGCTTCTGGGGCATACTGCTGGGCATCCCGCTCACCGTCATCTTGAAAGTGGTGGCTGAACAAGTGGAACAACTGGAGCCGGTAGCTGAGTTGCTGGGTCAATAGAAGGCCGGGCTTTGCAGGCGCAGGGATCGGTTGATGATTCCACTGTCCGGAAAGGACGTTTTAATTGAATATTGCCGCAAAGCTTATCGAGTATCTGTCCTGCTGGAAGTCATCCATTCGTGGCAACGGGTGGCCGCGGATATTCCCTGACGAAGCTCTCCCGCTACGGTCGGAACTGCTTAGCGCCGACCAGATGGAGCAGTACGGCAAGACACTGGCGAATACGCACCAGTTGGCTGCCGGGCGTGCGCCGGATCAACTGCTGTCCCGGTTGTCTGAAAACGAAAGTGCGCTAGTGGAGGTGTGCAACCTGCTGACGACGGAAGCCACGGCAAAGCGCCGGATTACTCCGGCCGGGGAATGGCTGCTCGACAACTTCTACCTGATCGAGGAGCAAATCCGCACCGCCAAGCGACATTTGCCCAAGGATTACAGCCGGGAACTCCCTCGCCTCGCCAGGGGAGCGTCCGCGCAATCGGCCGGATTCCCGCGTGTGTATGACATTGCGTTGGAAACGGTTGCGCACGGCGATGGACGCGTCGATCCGGAAACGCTCAGCCGCTTCGTGGCGGCCTATCAGACCGTCACCGCACTCAAGCTGGGCGAATTGTGGGCGATCCCGATCATGTTGCGACTGGCCGTCATCGAGAATCTGCGTCGCGTCGGCATGCGGATCGCCGCCGGCTGGCGCGAGCGTGACCTGGCGGATTCCTGGGCGGACCGGATGGCGGAAACCGCCGAGAAGGATCCGAAGAGCCTGATTCTGGTGATCGCAGACATGGCGCGTTCGAATCCGCCGATGGTCAGCGCATTCGTGGCGGAGCTTGCCCGTCGTTTGCAGGGCAGAGGCCCCGCCCTGGCTTTGCCGCTGACATGGGTCGAGCAAAGGCTCGCGGAATCTGGGCAGACAATCGAGCAGTTGGTGCAGTCCGAAAACCAGCAGCAGGCGGCCGATCAGGTTTCCGTCAGCAACTGCATCGGCAGCCTGCGGGTGCTGGGCGCATTGGACTGGCGCAAGTTCGTCGAAACATTAAGCATCGTCGAACAGATACTGCATGCGGATCCGGGCGGCGTTTACGGCGCGATGGATTTTACCACCCGCGACCGCTATCGCCATGCCACGGAAAGAATCGCACGCAACGGCCAGCTAACGGAAAGTGCGGTGGCCGGCAAGGCGGTCGAACTGGCGCGCGCGGGTACGTCTCTCGACGCTGGCAGCGGAATCGCCGAACGCAGCCGACATGTCGGTTTCTATCTCGTCGATGCCGGCTTGCCGAAGCTGGAGCAGGTTGCCGGCGTGCGGCATTCCGGTGCCGCACGCTTGCGCAGAGCGGCCGGTCGGCTCCCCCTGCCCCTGTATCTGGGAGGCATCGCGCTGTTAACGGCACTCATCGCAGGCGGGCTGCTGGGTCAGGCGCTTGCTCTTCCACTTTGGATACTGCTGCCGCTGGGCATCCTCGCGTTCCTGGCCGCCTCACAACTGGCCGTGGCCATGGTGAACTGGCTAGCAACCTTGCTGGTACAGCCGCAGCTGCTGCCCAAAATGGATTTCTCCGCGGGACTGCCAACAGCTTCGCGCACACTGGTGGTCGTCCCGACCATGCTCACGAGCGCCGCAAGCATCGAAGATCTGGTCGAGGCGCTGGAAGTCAGGTTTCTGGCGAATCGCGATGCGTGCCTGCACTTCGGCCTGCTCACCGATTTTCAGGATGCCCATCAGGAATCTTTGCCCACGGATGTCGCACTGGTACAACTTGCCCGGACACGCATCGAGGAGTTGAACCAGAAATATGCGGGTAGCGGAGACGACGCCACGCGCGACGCCTTCTTCCTCTTCCAGCGCCCGCGCTGCTGGAACGCCCAGGAAAAACTCTGGATGGGGTATGAGCGCAAGCGCGGCAAGCTGGCGGACCTGAACGCGCTGCTGCGCGATGATGCGAACAACAGCGCCAAGGATCGCTTTGCGCTCATCGTCGGTGACACCTCGGTTCTGTCCGGCATCCGGTACGTCATCACCCTGGATACGGACACGCAGCTACCACGCGATGCGGCACGGCAATTTGTCGGCGCCATGGCGCATCCCCTGAATCGACCCTGCTACGACGCAACGCAACAGCGTGTCGTCGCCGGCTACGGCATCCTGCAGCCGCGCGTGGCAATCAGCCTGCCAGGGACGAATCGCTCGCGCTATGCACGATTGTATGGGGGCGAACCGGGCATCGATCCGTATACGCGTGCCGTCTCGGACGTCTATCAGGACGTGTTCGGCGAGGGCTCGTTCATCGGCAAGGGGATTTACGACGTCGACGCATTCGAGCAGGCCCTGGCTGGGCGCTTCCCGGAGAACCACATCCTCAGTCACGACCTTCTCGAAGGATGTTATGCGCGCTCGGCGCTCTTGAGCGATGTCGAGCTCTATGAAGACTATCCCGCCCGCTATGCCGCCGACGTCAGCCGCCGCTACCGCTGGATTCGCGGCGATTGGCAGCTGGCGGGCTGGCTGTTGCGCCGCGTACCTGGCGCGCACAGGCAACGGCAGAAGAATCCGCTCTCCAAGCTGTCGCAATGGAAGCTGATCGACAATCTGCGGCGCAGCCTTGTGCCCGTGGCACTGACACTGCTGTTCCTGCTCGGATGGGCGCTCCTCGCGCCGCCGTCGTTATGGACCCTGTCGGTGATCGGCATCCTGCTGCTCCCCTCGCTGTACGTCACGCTCCTCGATCTGTTCCGCAAGCCGAATGAAGTCCTGTTGAAACAGCACCTCATTGCCGTCGCACGATCGGCCTGGCGGCGCCTGATGCAGTTCACCTTCGAGCTCGCCTGTCTTCCTTATGAAGCGTTCTACAGCCTGGACGCCATCGCGCACACGTCATGGCGCATGCTGGTGTCACACAAGCGGCTGCTCGAATGGAACCCGTCGAGCGAGGTCGACCGCGTCGCGACACGACCGGGCAACAATGCGCTTGCCACCAGTATCCGGTCGATGTGGGTGTCCCCCGCCATCGCTGCTACCGCAAGCATTTATCTGGTGGTTGCCGCTCCCGAGGCATGGGTGGTGGCATGGCCCATATTGTTCCTCTGGTTTTCCTCACCCGTCCTCGCCTGGTGGATCAGCCGCCCGCTGGCGCGTCGCAAGGCCACCCTGACCGTGGAGCAGCGACTATTCCTGCGTGAGCTTTCACGGCGTACCTGGGTTTACTTCGACAAGTTCGTCGGCCCGGATGACCATTGGTTGCCACCCGACAACTATCAGGAGTATCGCGTTGCCGCGATCGCCCATCGCACCTCGCCCACCAACATGGGACTGGCATTGCTGGCCAATCTGTCCGCTTATGACTTCGGCTATCTGCACGGCGGCAGGCTCATCGAACGCACGGCGCAGACCCTGCGCACGATGAACGGACTCGAACGATACCGGGGGCATTTTTTCAACTGGTACGACACGCAAACACTTGCACCGCTGCCACCGCTGTATATCTCCACGGTGGACAGCGGAAACCTGGCAGGCCACTTGCTAACCTTGCGCGCGGGTCTGCTGGCCATGGTCGATGACAAGATACTTCGACCTCGATGGTTCGATGGCTTGAGCGACACGCTTGAATTGCTTGCGAGCGATGTCGATGAAACCATGCAGGACTTGATCGAAGAGTTGCGGAGTGAACTGGCGTCAGTTTCGACCGTTCCGCAAGGCACCCTGGCGGCGGCACGCCTGACTCTCGCGCACCTCGCAACCCATGCCGACAAGCTGGCCGGCCAGGTTGCGGGCAAGCTCCCTGCCGGCGACGACAGCACATCCGAGGGGGACGCGGGCGAATGGGCACGGGCGCTTGCCCGGCAAATTCACGAAGCGCTGGATGAACTGAACTTCCCGGGTGACGAGCAGCCCCCCATCGACAGCATTCCCAGCCTGCGCGAACTGGCCAGTGCCGGGAACACCCATGCCATTACCCGAATGGCGGACATCGAGGATCTGGCACGGCAATGCGGCGAACTCGCCGCCATGGAATACGACTTTCTGTTCGACAAGTCGCGCCATCTCCTGACCATCGGCTACAACGTGAGCGAACGCCGGGCGGATTCCAGTTTCTACGACCTGCTGGCCTCCGAGGCCCGCCTCAGCAGCTTTGTTGCCATTGCGCAGGGACAACTGCCGCAGGAAAGCTGGTTCGCCCTCGGGCGCCTGCTCACCGGAACCGGTGGCGACCCGGTGCTCCTGTCGTGGAGCGGTTCGATGTTCGAATACCTGATGCCGCTGCTGGTGATGCCGACTTACGACAACACCCTGCTCGACCAGACTTGCAAGGCGGCGGTGGCCAGACAGATCGAGTATGGACGCCAGCGTAACGTACCCTGGGGCATTTCCGAATCCAGCTACAACACCGTCGATGCGCACCTCAATTACCAGTACCGTGCATTCGGCGTGCCGGGACTGGGCCTCAAGCGCGGCCTGGCCGAGGATCTGGTGATTGCGCCCTATGCATCAGTGCTCGCGCTGATGGTGGCACCCGAGAAGGCCTGCCTGAATCTGCAACGGCTTGCCGCCGAGGGGTTTGTCGGCAAGTACGGCTTCTTCGAAGCGATCGACTACACGCCCGCCCGCCAACGGCGCAGACAATCGAGCACGGTGGTGCATTCCTTCATGGCGCATCATCAGGGCATGAGCCTGCTCGCCCTGGCTTACCTGCTCCTCGACCGCCCAATGCAGCGGCGCTTCGAGTCGGACCGGCTGTTCCAGGCGGTCATGCCGCTGCTCCAGGAAAAGATCCCCAAGGCCACGGCATTGTTCACCCACACGGCACAACTCTCCGCGGTACGGCCGACCTCGGTCGTGGCGGAAACGTCGACCCGGGTGTACACCACGCCTGACACGGCGATGCCAGAAGTCCAGTTGTTGTCGAACGGCCGCTATCACGTGATGATCACCAACGCAGGCGGCGGCTCCAGTCGCTGGAAAGACCTCGCCGTAACCCGCTGGCGTGAAGATGTCACCTGCGACAACTGGGGGACGTTCTGCTATATCCGCGAAGTGACGCGCGGAACGGGCGGAGCAACTGGCAAAGCCTGGTCGACGGCCTACCAGCCGACGCTCAGGCGGCCGCAGAGCTATGAAGCCATTTTCTCCGAAGGCCGCGCCGAGTTTCGCCGCAGCGATGCGGTTGCGGGCGGCGATGGCGATTTCGAGACGCATACCGAGATCGTCGTATCGCCCGAAGACGATATCGAACTACGGCGGATTCGCATTACTAATCGCTCCCCACAGCGGCGCGAGATCGAGGTGACGAGTTATGCCGAAGTCGTGATTGCACCCGCGTCGACGGACGCACTGCATCCGGCCTTCAGCAATCTGTTCGTGCAGACCGAAATCGTGCAGGAGCGCAACGCGCTCCTGTGCACACGCCGCCCTCGCTCCGGTGGGGAGCAGGCGCCGTGGATGCTGCATCTGATGGTGGTGCATGGCGCAGACGTGCGCGCAGTGTCCTACGAGACGGATCGCCTGCGTTTCATTGGCCGCACCCGAAGCGCCGCGGCACCGCTGGCGATGATGGCACCGGCGCCGCTTTCAGGTACCACGGGGTCAGTGCTCGATCCGATCGTTGCCATTCGCCATGTCCTTACGCTCGAGCCGGAACAGACCGCCACGATCGACATGGTATCGGGCATCGCCGAAACCCGTGACATGGCCCTGTTCCTGATCGACAAATACCAGGACCGTCATCTCGCCGACCGCGTTTTCGACCTGACATGGACCCACAGCCTGGTGGTATTGCGGCAGCTCAATGTCAGCGAGGCCGATGCGCAACTGCACGCACGACTTGCCGGTTCCATCATCTACGCCAACGCTGGCTTGCGCGCCGATCCAGCCCTTCTGATGCGCAATCGGCGTGGACAATCCGGGCTGTGGGGCTACGCCATCTCCGGCGATCTGCCGATCGTCCTGCTGCAAATCGGGGACGCGGCCAATATCGATCTGGTGCGCCAACTCGTCCAGGCGCATGCCTACTGGCGCCTGCGGG
>JAHFQX010000066.1 GCA_023259135.1 Betaproteobacteria bacterium
TTCGGCGCCTTGCCGTTGGAACGCATGGTGCGGGACGTGCGGATGCTGACCATCACCGGCGGTACCACCCAGACCCAGAAGAATGGGATCGCCAACCATATTTTTCCCAATAAGTAGGGGATTCAATCAGAGGGGGCTCGGACATGACCTACAAAACTTTGCTTTACGAAGTCCGGAACGGAATCGCGGTGCTGACGCTGAATCGCCCTGAGCAGCGTAACGCCCTGAGCATTGAGTTGCGCGAAGAACTCGTCGAGCTGATTTTAAAAATTCGCGGCGACAAGGAAGTCAAAGCCGTTATTCTGACCGGTGCGGGTGGGACGTTCTGCGCAGGAGGAGACCTGGGGGACATGAAGAAATACAATAGCAACACCCCTACCGATAATCGCCAAGTTCTGCGGGATTTACATGCTTGGTTGCCGGAGTTCGTCAATCTGGAGAAGCCGGTCATTGCCGCAGTGGATGGAGCAGCTTTCGGCGCTGGCTTTAACATGGCGCTGGCTGCGGATTTTGTGCTATGTACCCCTCGCGCCAAGTTTTGCCAAGTGTTCGCCCGTATTGGGCTGGTTCCCGACTTTGGCGGGCTGTACCTATTGCCTCGCATCGTCGGCTTACAGAAAGCCAAGGAACTCATGTATTCGGCCCGGGTGGTGGGGGCCGAGGAGGCCAAGGAACTGGGCATCGTCTATGCCATCCATCCGCCTGAAAAATTGATGGATGCCGCCCTCGAATTGGCTGGCAGGTTCTGTCATGCCCCCACCGAAGTTCTCGGCATTATCAAGAATCTGCTCAACCAGTCGTTCCATACCGACCAGCGGATGATGGGAGAATTAGAGGCTTTTGGTTCTATGGCGGCCAGGACGGTGCCCTATCACCGGGAAGCCGTACAGCGCTTCCTCTCGAAACAGCCCCCGCTTTATGACTGGGATCGCATGGAGAAGGAAGGCAAATAGTTGTTACAGGTTCGACAAGATGCTCGGCAAGCAAAAAGTGGCGAAATCGCCGTCACACTCTGGCGCGAATCCTAGCCGGGTGTCCAAATGGCCATTTCCCAGGCCACAGCGGACCGCCTCAAAGAACCTGTCCCGTCCCGGAGCCGATCCGGAACGGGGCAAGGTCTACGCCCGCCGTATTGATTACTTCTTGGTGGGTTCTGTCTTGGGCTTGGCGTCGGCGGGCTTGCCGGACTTCTGCTCTTCCTTGGCGGCGGGAGCCCCATCCACCGACACGTCGGCCTTGATCTGCTTGATGATCCCCGGCCCGATACCTTTCACCTTGGATAGATCGTCGATCTTCTTGAAGGGGCCGTTTTTCTTCCGATAGTCAACGATATCTTGGGCTTTCTTGGGGCCCACTCCCTTCAAAGCCTGCAATTCCTCTACGGTAGCGGAGTTGATGTTCACCGCGGCGGCGGCCGGGCCCATCAAGGCAAAGCAAGCAACCAGGGCTGCAAAAAAATACACGAAGCGATTCATTGTTACCTCCCTTAATTGACATCGATGAACAGAAGACAGTATACCCCGCGGCTCTCCTTTGCCACCCACTTTGGTAATCCTCAGAATTTAACGCGGCAACGTTAACCCGGTTGACGGCGAGTCAGGCCCTCGGCATTGCCGCCACATAGCGGGATACTCCCTGCTCCACCGTGAGAAAATCGTCCGCATATCCCGCGCCCCGCAAACAACCGAGATCGGCTTCGGTGAAGCTCTGGTAACGCTCCTTAAGCCCCTCGGGAAATGGGATATATTCGACGATCCCTTGCTGGCGCAGAGCTTCCAGAGTTTGGGGCTGCTGGCCCTGGGCGCGGCGGCAAGCGTTCACCACGGCCACCGCCACTTCGTTGAAGGTCTGGGCCCGGCCGGTGCCGACGTTGTAGATGCCGGATTTTTCCGGGTGGTCCAGGAAGAACAGATTGACCTTGACCACGTCTTCCACGAACACGAAATCCCGGCGTTGCTCTCCGGGTCCGTAGCCACCGCTGGCTTCGAACAAGCGCACCCGCCCGGTTTCCAGAAACTCACGGCAAAAATGAAAAGCCACCGAGGCCATGCGTTCCTTGTGCTGCTCCCGGGGACCGTAGACGTTGAAGTAGCGCAATCCCACGATCGGGCTGGCGCCGGGCAGCCGGCTGCGCACCCACTGGTCGAACAGGAATTTGGAAAAGCCATAGGCATTGAGAGGCCGCTCATGCTCCCGGGTCTCCCGGAATACCGGGCCGGGGCCATAGACCGATGCCGAAGAAGCGTAGATGAAAGGGATTTTCCTGTGTTGGCAGAATTCGGCAAGAGTGACCGAATAACGGTAGTTGTTCTCCATGAGATAACGGCCGTCCTGCTCCAGGGTGTCGGAACAAGCTCCCTGGTGCAGCACCGCCCCCACCGCCTTGTCGAAACCGCCCGCCGCCAGTTGAGCGATAAAGCCGTCCTGATCCAGATAGTCGGCGAGGTCGCAGTCCACCAGATTGACGAATTTAGCCGACCGGGTCAAATTGTCCACGGCGATGATGCGGGTGATGCCCCGCTGGTTCAAAGCCTTGACCAGATTCGAACCGATGAATCCGGCGGCGCCGGTGACCACGGTGTACACGGGATAGCCTCCGCTTTATTCGCTAACCGGAAAACAGTTCGTCGGGACCGACCACCGCGGTACCCAGTTTGCCCACCACGATCCCCGCCGCCCGATTGGCGGTACGCACTGCTTCCGGCAGTGCCGCCCCCGCCGCCAGCATCACTCCCAGAGCGGCGATGACGGTATCCCCCGCGCCGCTGACGTCAAATACTTCCAGCGCCTGGGCCGGTTCATGGAATACGCCCTCTTCCCGATACAGGGTCATGCCTTCTTCGCTACGAGTCAGCAGCAGGGCTTGCAAATTCAGATCGCGGCGCAGCTTTTGAGCCTTAGCCTCCAGTTCGGCTTCGGTTTTCCAGCCGCCAGCCACGTCTTTGAACTCGGCGCGATTAGGAGTTATCAGGGTGGCATTGCGGTAACGCCGGTAATCGTCTCCCTTGGGATCCACCAGCACCGGCTTGCCCAGCCTATTGGCCAATTCGATCATGCGGGCGATATGCGCCAGCCCCCCTTTCCCATAATCCGACAGCACCACCGCGTCCGCTACCGGCAGCATGGTCTCGTAATCGGCCAGCTTGGAAGCCAACACTTCATGGCTGGGAGCGGTCTCGAAATCGATGCGCAGCAATTGCTGCCGGCGGCCGATGACCCGCAATTTAACCGTGGTGACGACGCTGCTGTCCCGATGCATCGAGGCAAAAATTCTTTCTTCGGCCAACAGCCGCTCCAAGGAGCGGCCCGCCTCATCCTCCCCCACCACGGAAAGCAGGCTCACCCGCGCTCCCAGGGCCGCCGCGTTGCGGGCCACGTTGGCGGCGCCCCCCGGACGTTCCTCCGAGCGCTCGATTTTCACCACCGGTACCGGCGCTTCCGGGGAGATACGGCTCACATCGCCGAACCAGTAACGATCCAGCATCACGTCCCCCACCACCAGCACCCTGGCTTGATCCAGCGCCCAATTCATTTCCGGGGCTCCCGGACATTGCTCCGGCCGATGCCGTGGTATTCCAACCCGGCGCGCTCCATAACCCCGGGGTCGTAGAGATTGCGCCCGTCGAACACCAGCGGCCGCTTCAGTCGTTGCCGCAAGGCCTCGAAATCGGGGCTGCGAAATTCCTTCCATTCGGTGACGATCACCAGAGCGTCCGCACCCTCCATCGCCGCCAGAGGGTTGGCTGCGAACCCCATCCGCGGCTTTCCGGAGAACAACTGGCGGGCCCTCGGCATGGCTATCGGGTCATAAGCGACAACGTGCGCGCCCCGACTCAACATGCCCTCGATCACTTCCAGGCTGGTGGCCTCCCGCAAATCGTCGGTATTCGGCTTGAATGCCAAACCCCACAAGGCGAACCGCAAATCGCTCCAATCCTGCCCCAAGCGTTTTTCCATCTTGTCCAGCAGGCGGCGCTTCTGGGTGCGATTGATTGCCGCTACCGCCTCCAAGATCTGCAACGCGACTCCATGCTGCTCGGCGGTGCGCCGCAACGCAGCGATATCCTTGGGAAAACAAGAACCGCCATAACCACACCCGGCGTACAGAAAACCGTAACCGATGCGCCGGTCGGAACCGATCCCCTGACGCACGTGCTCGATGTCGGCTCCCACGACCTCCGCCAAGTTTGCCAGCTCGTTCATGAACGAAATGCGGGTAGCCAGCATGGCATTGGCGGCGTATTTGGTCAGTTCGGCGGACTTAACGTCCATCACGATCATCCGCTCGTGGTTGCGCTGAATTGGGGTATAAAGGGTGCGCATGATCTCTATGGCCCGTTCGTCGTCGGCGCCCACCACGATCCGATCGGGTCGCATGAAATCCTCGACTGCCGCTCCTTCCTTCAGAAACTCGGGATTGGAGACCACGCTAAATTCCGCTTCGACGCCGCGCCCCTTGAGTTCGGCGCGAATGGCTTGCGCCACGGCCTCGGCCGTTCCTACCGGAACGGTGGATTTGTCCACCACGACCCGGTATCCCTCCATATGCCGGCCTATATCGCGAGCCGCCGCCATCACGTAATCCATGTCGGCGGCGCCATCCTCTCCCGCTGGAGTGCCGACGGCGATGAACTGAACCGTCCCGTGCCGGGCGCTAGCGGCAGGATCGGCGGTAAAACGTAGCCGGCCTACCGCCGCGTTGCGCTGCACCAAATCTTCCAGGCCCGGCTCGAAAATGGGGATGACTCCTTGGCGCAGTTGGCCGATCTTCGCTGCATCGGTGTCCAAGCACAGCACGTCGTTGCCCAACTCGGCGAGGCAGGCGCCCGTCACCAACCCCACGTAGCCCGTGCCGATGATGCTGATCTTCATGCCGTCATATCCCCTGTTTCAGATCCGACAATATTTTTCGCAAGGCCTGTTCCGGATCGGTTGCGCCGGTGATGGGCCGTCCGATCACCAGGTAATCGGCTCCAACCGCCAAAGCCTGGGCCGGGGTCGCCACCCGCTGTTGATCATCCTGGGCAGCATCAGCCGGGCGAATTCCCGGGGTTACCAAGCAAAACCCCGGCCCGCATTCCCGCCGTAGCATCGACGCTTCCTCGGCGGAGCACACCACCCCATCCAAACCGCACTCCCGTGCGAGATGCGCCCACCGCAAAACGGCATCAGCCGGGGTGCCGATGATACCCAGTCGGATCAGATCTTTTTGTGTCAGGCTAGTAAGCACCGTCACCGCCACCAGCAAGGGAGGAACATCCGATTCCGAGACGGCTTGCCGAGCGGTCTCCAGCATGGCCTGCCCCCCCAGGGCGTGGACATTCAGCATCCAAACTCCCAGCCGAGCCGCGGCTTGGCAGGCTTTGGCCACGGTATGGGGAATATCATGAAATTTGAGATCCAGAAATACCGAATACCCCAGATCCACCAAGGCCTTCACTAAATCCGGACCGGCGGCGGTGAATAATTCCTTACCCACCTTGAGGCGGCATAGTTCCGGGCTCAAGCGCCGAGCCAAAGCCAAGGCCGGGCCGGCGCTGGGATAATCCAAAGCCACGATCAACGGGGAACGGCTTGCATCGGTCATGCCGCAACTCCCTCCCGTTCCTCGATTCGTCTCGGAGGGCAAGTCTCCCAGCCGCCACAGGCCGGGCAACGCCAATAAAATTGGCGGGCCTTGAAGCCGCAATGATCGCAACAATACAGAGCCAGATTGCGGGTATGGTGGCGCACCAGGTTGCGGATCAATTCCAAGTCGCGGCGCCGATCCAAGGGGGCCTCCAGCAACTGGGCTTCCAGCAGCCTATCCAGCCCCAGCAGTGTCGGAGTACGCCGCAACTCATCCCGCATCCAGCGATACGCCGCTGCTGCCCCCTCGCGAGCCAGCGTCGTTTGGAAAACCACATCCATCAGATCCAAGGACGGATAGCGCTCCAAATACCCCCTGACCAAGCGCAAGCCGTCTTCCTCTTTGCCCAGGGCGCGATGGGCATCCAACAATTTTTCGGCCACCAAGGCGAGATAAGCGGGATCTTGGGACTCGATCCGCTTCCAGGCGTTGATCGCCTCGGCCCACTGCCCCGCGGATGCCGCCACATCCCCCAACAGAATGGTCGCCCGCATGCATTGGCGATGGGATTGCAACGCTTCCTGCAAATATCTCTTCGCTCCATCCGGGTCGGTATCCAGCAAACAGCCCTCGGCCAGCTCGCAATAAAACTGCGCAATCTCCTTTTGCAGGGAATGACCAGTGCGTTCAGCAAGGTTGCGGGCGGCGGCAATCGCCTTGCTCCAATCCTTTTCCTGCTGATAGATATCCAGCAAATGCCGTAGCACGGTTTCCCGATGGGGGCTGTCCGATAGCTTTCCGAATACCTCCTCGGCCCGGTCCAACAAACCCGCCTTCAGATAATCCTGCCCCAATTCTAATAGGGCTTGGAGCTTCTGCTCATCGCCCAAATCCTCCCGCTGGGCCAGATTCTGATGCATGCGGATGGCCCGATCCAACTCGCCGCGGCGACGAAACAAATTACCCAGGGCAAAATGCAGCTCCACGGTTTGGGGATCGACCTTGACGACCTCGATAAAGGCTTCGATGGCCTTGTCGGGTTGCTCCTTGAGCAGAAAATCCAGACCCTTGAAGTAAGATCGGGGCAGGGCCCGAGATTCGGAAAGAAGTTGGCGCAGGTCAATGCGGGCAGCAACCCAACCCAGGCCGAAAAACAGCGGCAGGGACAGCAACCACCACCATTCAAATTCCATAGGCCTCTGCGGATGGCCGTCAAGCGCCGTCAACCCAAGGAGTAGCGGGGGTAACGCTTTGGGACTGATTCCGCAGCGCCTTCTTGAGGGCCAAAATCTCTCGGCGTTGCCGATACACCCGGCTCAGGCCGGCAAAAATCCCGGCCACCACGCCAAGGCAAAAAAACACCAGCAGAATAAATACCAGGGGCGCTTGCCAGGAATATCCCAAATAATAGCGCACCTCCACCGGGTCGGCGTTCTTCAAAGCGAAGCCCAGTACCAGAATAAACAGCAGGGCTTTGACGACCCAAGCAAGATAGCGCATGAGGCAAACCTGGAAAGGGGCCCGGAATCCGCTGCCGACAAAGTTAGGCGGCGTTATCCGCCTTGTCTAAGGTATCGACGCGCTCCCGAAGCTCCTTCCCCGCTTTGAAGTGAGGAACGTACTTGCCGGGAACACGGACCTTTTCTCCCGATTTCGGATTCCGGCCGATCCGGGGAGGGCGGTAATTCAAGCTAAAGCTGCCAAAGCCCCGGATCTCGATGCGCCGCCCTTCCACCAGGCTGCTCGCCATGGCTTCCAGCACCACCTTGACCGCCAACTCGGCATCCTTCGCCCCCAACTGGGGATGCCGGGCCGCCAGCTTGAGAATCAGATCCGATTTGGTCATCTCCTTACTCCCCGGCGTTTTTGCTATCCATCTTGGCTTTCAGCAAAGCTCCCAGGCTCGTGGTACCGGCGTTGCTGGGAGTATCCGCGGCCATCCGCTGGATGGTCTCGGCTTCCTCGGAGACATCCTTGGCTTTAATGGATAGGTTGATGGAACGGTTCTTCCTATCGATATTGATGATCATGGCCGTAACCGTGTCCCCTTCGTTGAGCTTGGAACGGATATCCTCCACCCGGTCCCGTGAAATTTCGGAAGCCCGCAGATAGCCCTCCACTTCGTCCGAGAGAGCAATCACCGCACCCTTGGCATCCAGAGATTTGACAGTCCCCGTGACCAAGTGTCCTTTGTCGTGATTGGTCACAAAGGTGGTGAAAGGATCCCCATCCAGCTGCTTGATGCCGAGGGAGATGCGTTCCCGTTCCATGTCGATGGCCAACACCATCGCCTCCACCTCGTCTCCCTTTTTGTACTTGTGCACCGCCTCTTCGCCAGGCACATTCCAGGACAGATCGGAAAGGTGAACCAGCCCATCGATTCCTCCCGGCAACCCGACGAATACCCCAAAATCAGTGATGGACTTGATCTGCCCGGTAATTTTGTCGCCTTTCTTGTGATTCATGGAAAACTCTTCCCAGGGATTGGGGCGGCATTGCTTCATGCCCAAGGAAATACGGCGGCGCTCTTCGTCCACTTCGAGGATCATCACTTCCACCTCGTCCCCGACTTGGCAGATGCGGGAAGGGTGAACATTCTTGTTGGTCCAATCCATCTCCGAAACGTGCACCAATCCTTCAATGCCCTCCTCGATCTCGACGAACGCGCCATAGTCGGTCAAGTTGCTGACTTTGCCGAACATCCGAGTCCCCGAAGGGTAACGGCGCGACAACCCCGCCCACGGATCTTCTCCAAGCTGTTTCATCCCCAGGGACACCCGGTTTTTCTCTTGGTCGAAACGCAGCACTTTGGCTTCCACTTCATCGCCCACGGACAACACTTCGGAGGGGTGCTTGACGCGGCGCCAGGCCAGGTCGGTGATATGCAGCAAGCCGTCAATGCCGCCCAGGTCGACGAATGCGCCGTAATCCGTGATGTTCTTGACGATACCCTTGACCACCGCGCCTTCCTTGAGATTCTCCAGCAGCGCCTGCCGCTCGGCTCCCTGGCTTGCCTCCAGCACGGCACGGCGCGACACCACGACGTTGTTGCGCCGCCGATCCAGCTTGATGACCTTGAATGGCCAGGACTTGCCTTCGTAAGGGGTCGTGTCTTTCACGGGACGGGTATCCACCAAGGATCCCGGCAGGAAAGCGCGAATGCCGTTGATCATCGCCGTGAGACCGCCCTTGACCTTGCCGGTAATCATTCCTTCCACCAGCGTGCCCTGTTCCATGGCTTTTTCCAGATCCAGCCAAGCCGCCAGACGCTTGGCCCGATCACGGGACAGGAGGGTCTCGCCATGGCCGTTTTCAACCGTCTCGATGGCGACGGTCACGAAATCCCCGACCTTAGCCTCCAGTTCCCCCCGATCGTTCAGAAATTCCTCCAGCGGGATCAGGCTTTCCGATTTCAAGCCGGCATTCACCACCACGAAGTTGGGATCGATCCGGACGATTTCGGCGGTGA
>JAHFQX010000026.1 GCA_023259135.1 Betaproteobacteria bacterium
GAAGAACAGGTTGCCGTAGCGTACCGCGGACAGGGCGGGCCAGCGCTTCCATTCCTCCAGCCACGCCGGCCGCCGGCCGTCGATGGCCGTGGCGACAATGGCCTGCGGATCCGCCGCCAGCACGCCCTCCGCATCGAGATTAGGAGTCAGAGCCGATAATCCGGCGAAGGGGTTTTGCCCTCCGCAGAGTCCCAGGACATCGTTGATCAGATGCCGGCCATTCACCGTCAGCAGCGGCCGCGCTTCGATCTGCACGAAGACCCGTACCGGCGGGCGTCCCCGATAGCGTTTCGTCAACTCGGCCAGCTTTTCCCTGAAATGCGCTGCCCCCTTGGTGGCGATTGATTCGCTGCCGGTCAGTTTTCCCAGCCGTTCCAAAGTGGCGGGAATTTCGGCTACGTGCCCGGTTTCGCTGTAATAGACGGGCATGCCCAGATCTTCCAGCTTCGCCACTTGCCGTGCGGGATTGCCGCTGCCCCAGGCCAGCACCAGATCCGGACGCAGCGCGGCGATGGCCTCCAGATCCAACTGATGGCCACCTACCCGGGGCAGCCGGGCGGCTGCTGCGGGATAGTCGCTGTAGTCCACCGTTCCCACCAGCCGATCCCCGGCGCCGATGGCGAACAGGATTTCCGTGAGATGGGGCGACAGACTGACGATGCGCCGAGGCGGGGCCGCCAGGCGCACCGGCCGACCGGCGTCGTCCACCACCTGGACCGACCCGTGGGCGGCCCCTTGCGAGACCGCCAGCAGCAGGGCGAAGACGAGCCGTGGCCGGATCACCGTCGCCTGCGCTCAGCGAAAATCATAACGGGCGCTCAGCGAAAAGAACCGGTCCCGCATCGGATAGGCGTTGTACACTCCTTGGGCGGCGCCCCGGATGGCGTAGGTGAAATAGTGCTCGTTAAACAAGTTATTCACCGCCGCCGCCAAGTTCCAATTTCCCGTATGGTGGGTGAGCTTGACGTCCACGGTGCGGTAGGCGGGCATTTTTTGGTTGAAGGTATTGGCTTGGTCGTTGTCGAAGCGCTGCTCGCCGACATAATGCAAGATACCAGCGACGCGGGTCTTGGCGGCCAGCGCGTAGGCAGCCGTCAGATTGGCCTTGTGGCGCGGCACCAGGGGCACTTCGTTGCCGGCGACGTTGATCCCGGCGTAGACGCCTTCGCGAAATTCCGCTACGGCGAAAGTGTAATTGGCCGACAGATCCCATTTGCCCGCGGCGCCTCGGCTTTCCAACTCCAGGCCGTAGCGGCGGGTGGGAGAGAGATTGGTGTTGGCGAAAGTCAGGGCGTTGAAGTGGATTTCGTTGTTGAGATCCATGTGGTAGAGGCTGGCCTTGAACCCCAGCGGGCCAGCTTGATGCTCCACCCCGACGCGGCGATCCAGGGAGGTTTGGGGCTCCAGGAAGGTAATGATGGAGTCGAAAAGCGGGCCGCCGAATTGAGAGAACACCTCGTCCACGGTGGCGATGCGGAAGCTGCGTCCCAGCGTGGCGAATACCGCGGTGGCCGGCGTCGCTTGATGCCGCAGGCCGATTTCGTAAGCGTTGACCTCGCGCCGCTGATCCCCGCCGGCGTAAGCCGCCGGGTTGGCCCGGTCCCGCGCGCTGAAATCCACTTCCTGGCGCCGTGCTCCCACGGCGAGGCGGGTGCTCTCGGTGAGCCGGGTCAGGTTATGGAAATACGCCGCCCGGTGCCGCTGGGTAGCCACGATGCTGGCCGCCGGCGTGGCGAGGCTTGCGGGACTGGCGCCTCGGCGGGAGTCATAATCCCAGTCCGCGGCGTCGAAACCCACTACCAGGCTATGATCCCGGCCCAGCAAGCGGTGGGGCAGGCGCATGCGCGGACTGATGCTGTTGACCGCCAGGCCCGTTTCCATGTAGCTGTCGAACAGGCCGCCGAACACATAGTCGCCGAAGAACGCCCGTTGCTTGCGCTCCCGATGCACCAGGTCCACGCCCAGCTCCGTTTCGCCCAGGTTGCCAGTGTAGCTCAAGGCGATCCGGTCGTTGTCCCGGGTCGAATAGTCGTTGGGAGTGGAAGTCCCTTGGGGGTCGGTGGCCAATTCGTTGATGCCCAAGGTCGGATTCACCCGCCGCACTCCGGGCAGGCGCAATTGCTGCCGCTCCGAAGCCAGGCTCAGCCGCCACTCTCCGATCTCGGTGGCGAGCCGGGCGGCCAACGAAGCGTTGGTCTCGTCATTCCGGTTGTTGCGGCGGTAGTTGTCGGAGCGGTACTGCTGGCCAAAGGCGCGGATCGAAAAGCGTTCGTCGCCAAAGCTGGCGACGCCTTGTGCGTCTTGGGTGCCATAATTCCCGGCCGCCGCCGATAGTTGGCCGCCGGGCTTGCCGTCGGGAATCCGGGTAATGATGTTGACGGCCCCGCCGCTGGCGCCTTCGCCGAACAGTACCGCGCCGCTGCCCCGGATGATCTCGATGCGCTGGATTTGGCTGAGGGGAATGGCGGTCCACTGGATTCCCCCCAAATCGATGTCGTTCATCCGTTGGCCATCCACCAGCACCAGGGTGTTCTGCGGGCCGGAAGCGCCGAACCCGCCCAAATCCACCGATACGTTGGGGGTGCCGTCCAGGCTGCGCATCGTCACGCCGGGTTGCTGAGCCAGCAGATCCCCCACGGTGGCGGCGGGGTTGCGGCGAATTTCCTCCTCGGAGATAACCGTTACGTTGACCGGCTGATGGGCCGGAGGCTCGGGAAAGCGTCGGGCCGTCACGATGACTTCAGGGAGGGCTGGGGGCTGCTGAGCTGGGGCAAGCGAAGAAAAGGCCGCGCAAAAAAGCGCCAAGGCCTTGTTGCAATGCTTCATGGTAGTCTCCTGGTTCCGTCCGCATCCCCGCGGGCGAAAGCATTAAGGGAACGGAATCCCAGGGGCCATGGAGGGAGAAGGGAAGAGCGGAAAGCGTCGCGCCCGTCTGGCCTCCCGCGCCCCGCGGTGATTCCAACGTGTCGCTTCAGGCCGGTTTCCGGGCTCGAGAGTCTTGGCGCGCCGCCTTCCCATGGCGCAAGGCCACAGTGGCTGGATGGCGCGCCCCCACTCTCCTACCGTTGCGGGGGCAGCACAGGCTTGATGTCGCGGACCTGTTTCCCGTTTCATCCCCTCTCCGGATGGAGGGGGATACCTGAAACGGTCTCAATTATATGGGAAGTCTTATTCTCCGACTAGCTTCCACCGTCAGCCGGATTTCTTTTCCAGGCGCAGAGCGGCGGAATTGATGCAAAACCGCAGGCCGGTGGGGGGAGGGCCGTCCTCGAAGACATGGCCGAGGTGGGCGCCGCAGCGGGCGCACAGCGCTTCGGTGCGGACCATGCCGTGAGCCCGGTCGGTGCGAGTGGCGACCCGATCTGGGTCGAAGGGAGCCCCAAAGCTCGGCCAACCGGTGCCGGAATCGAACTTGGTCTCGGAATGGAACAGTTCGTTGCCGCAGCACACGCAGCGGTAGACCCCCGGCTCCTTGGTATGCCAATATTCTCCGGTGAAGGCGATTTCGGTGCCGCCTTTGCGGCAGATTTGGTATTGGGTGGGGGTCAGTTCGGCCTGCCATTGGGCGTCGGGCTTGTGGATTTTGTCCGGCATCGCAAACTCCGCTGTAGAACCACTTTTATGAACGCGCCGGGCAGCTAAAGTTCCGGCGGCTATTTATGGATAATGGGACAGGCTATATGGACTTTCGACAACTCGTCGCCGAGCGTTATAGTGCCCGGCGTTTCCTGGATCGGCCGGTGCCCCGGCAGACCATGCTGGATATTTTGACCCTGGCCCAAGGCTCGGCATCCTGGTGCAACACCCAGCCCTGGCAACTGACTATCACCTGTGGCGACGGGACCCGGCGGTTTCGGGAGGCGCTGCTGGAACGGGTGGCTGCGGGGACTCCCGAGACTCCGGATTTTCCCTTTCCCGAGGAATACCGGGGAATCTACCGGGAACGCCGCAAAGCTTGCGGCGTGGCGCTCTATCAATCGGTCGGCATCGGCAAGGAAGATCGGCAGGGGGCCGCGGCCCAGTCCCTGGAAAACTTCAAGTTGTTCGGGGCCCCGCACGTTGCCATCGTCACCACCGATGCCCGCTTGGGGTTGTACGGCGCGGTGGATTGCGGCTTGTATTTGGCGAATTTCATGCTGGCGGCGAAGAGTTTCGGAGTGGATACCATTGCCCAAGCGGCTCTGGCCCGCCATGGAGGGTTTATCCGGGAGTTTTTCGGGCTGTCTGCGGAGCGGCGCATGCTATGCGGGATTTCCTTCGGCTATGCCGATGCCGAACATCCGGCAAACCGTTTTCGCACCGAACGGGCTGACGCGAAAGAGGTGGTCGCGTGGTACGAATAAGCGAAGGCTGAAGGACACCGGGCCGATGTCTTGTGGACATCGGCCCGGTGCGGGGGGCGCCGCAAAGGCTTTATGCGGCGGCTAGCAACTCTCGCAGCACATAGGGCAGGATACCGCCATGGCGGTAGTAGTCCACCTCGATGGGAGTGTCGATGCGGAGCAGCACTTTCGCTTCCCGGCGGCTACCGTCTTTCCCGTGGATCACCAGGGTGACGTCCTGCTGCGGACGGATGCCTTGCTCCAGACCGAAAATATCGAAAGTTTCATCCCCTCGGATGCCTAGGGATTCAGCGCTGTCATCGGCCTTGAATTGCAGGGGCAGTACCCCCATGCCTACCAGGTTGCTGCGATGGATGCGCTCGAAGCTCTTGGCGATGACCGCTTTCACCCCCAGCAACTGGGTGCCCTTAGCGGCCCAGTCGCGGCTGGAGCCGGTGCCGTATTCCTCTCCGCCGAACACGATGGTGGGCGTGCCTTGGGCGATGTATTGCATGGCGGCATCATAGATGCTCATTTGGGCGCCGTCGGGCTGGTGCAGGGTAATGCCGCCTTCTGAGCCGGGGATCATCAGGTTCTTGATGCGCACGTTGGCGAAAGTGCCCCGCACCATGACGTCGTGATTGCCGCGGCGGGAGCCGTAGCTGTTGAAATCCGCTACCGGCACGCCGTGTTCCTGGAGGTATTTGCCGGCGGGGGAGTTGGCTTTGATGGAGCCGGCCGGGCTGATATGGTCGGTGGTCACCGAATCCCCGAAAATCCCCAGGGCCCGGGCTCCCGTCACGTCGCCGGTTTGGCCGGGCTGCATGCCAAAATCCTCGAAAAACGGCGGCTCGGCGATGTAAGTGGATTTCTCCCATTTATAGACCTGCCCGGCGGTGGCGGGGATGCTGTTCCACAGTGGGTTGTCTTTAGTGAAATCGCCGTAGAGCCGCCGGAAGGTCTTGGGGTCGATGGCGTATTTCATGGCGGCGTGGATTTCTTTGCTGGAAGGCCATACGTCTCCCAGCCACACCGGCTTGCCGTTGTGGCCGGTGCCCAGGGGCTCGGTCATCAGATCCTTCAGCACCGTACCGGTGATGGCGTAGGCCACCACTAGCGGTGGGGAGGCCAGGAAGTTGGCCTTGATATTGGCGTGGATCCGCGCTTCGAAGTTGCGGTTGCCGGACAGCACCGCGGCGCACACCAGGTCGTTCTTGACGATAGTCGCTTCAATGCCCGGATCCAGCGGTCCGGCGTTGCCGATGCAGGTGGTGCAGCCGTAAGCCGAGACGTAGAACCCCAATTGTTCCAGATACGGCAGCAGCCCCGCCCGCTTGAGATAATCGGTGACAACTCGGGAACCCGGGGCCAGCGAGGTCTTGATGTGCCGTTTGACGGTCAGGCCTTTTTCCACGGCTTTCTTGGCCAGCAGGCCGGCGGCGATCAGCACTCCGGGGTTAGAGGTGTTGGTGCAGGAAGTGATGGCGGCAATCAGCACGTCTCCGTGCCC
The DNA here is from genome assembly GCA_023259135.1 of Betaproteobacteria bacterium. Taxonomy (GTDB): domain Bacteria; phylum Pseudomonadota; class Gammaproteobacteria; order Burkholderiales; family JAHFQX01; genus JAHFQX01. The sequence continues at coordinate 5,833 of JAHFQX010000026.1, forward strand.
CAGGGAAAGGGTTGCATCGGCGGGCGCCGGGGCGCTCACCGTATCGGGCGTGGGACGGTTGTCGACCATCTCCACCACATCGGCCGGAGCCCCCCGCTGCAGCGATTCGGCAGCCACGGTGCCGCCCCCGCTGATCCCGGCGCCATTTTCCAGCCAGATCTTTAAACGCTTTCCCAGTTCCTCCGGCTTTTTGGAAAAGCCATTGTCCGCCACCGGTTTGGAGAAGAGTTCGGTGAATTTAAGCTTCACCCGGCCGATTTCGATGCGGTCCTGGGGCCGCTTGGGCCCGGCCAGGGACGGGGCGATCGAACCCAGATCCAGGGTCAGCACGGTGCTGTAGTCGATGTCGCCTGCTTGAGGAATGCCGTACAGTCCCTGGGCCTTGAAATAGGCGGCGAAGGCGCGGATTTCTTGCCGGGTGCGGCCGGTGCCTGCGAAATAGTCCATCGTCACGTCATCCACGGGGAAGAAGCCCATGGTGGCGCCGTATTCCGGGGCCATATTGGCGATGGTGGCGCGGTCGGGGAGAGCCAGGGAGGCGGTGCCTGGGCCAAAGAACTCGACGAACTTGCCGACCACTTTTTCCTTGCGGAGCATCTCGGTGACGGTGAGCACGAGATCGGTGGCGGTGACGCCTTCCCGCAACTGGCCGGTGAGGTGGACGCCCACCACGTCGGGAGTGAGGAAGTACACCGGCTGGCCCAGCATGCCGGCTTCCGCTTCAATGCCGCCCACGCCCCAGCCCACCACGCCGATGCCGTTGATCATGGTGGTGTGGGAGTCGGTGCCGACCAGGGTATCCGGATAATACACGCCGTCTTTGTGATGCACTCCGCGAGCCAGATACTCCAGATTGACCTGATGCACGATACCGATGCCGGGGGGCACCACCTTGAAGGTGTCGAAGGCCTGCATCCCCCATTTCATGAATTGGTAGCGCTCCTTGTTGCGTTGGAACTCCAACTTCATGTTCAAATCCAGGGCGTTCTTGGCGCCGAAATAATCGATTTGCACGGAATGATCCACCACCAGATCGACCGGGACCAAGGGTTCGATCATCTTGGGATTCTTGCCCATCCGCTGCGCGACGCCCCGCATCGCGGCCAGGTCGGCCAGCAAGGGCACGCCGGTGAAATCTTGCAGCACGATGCGCGCCACCACGAAGGGGATCTCGTCGGTGCGGGCCGCGTTGGGTTTCCAGTTGGCCAGTTGCCGGACATGTTCTTGGGTGATCTTCTTGCCGTCGCAGTTGCGTAGCACCGATTCCAGCACGATGCGAATCGACACCGGCAGCCGGGAGACGGGACCGACCCCGGCTTTTTCCAGGGCGGGCAAGGAATGGAACTGGCCCTTGCGTCCCGAGCCCAGGGAAAACGCTTGCAGGGAATTGAAGGGGTTTTGGCTCATTGCAAATGCTCCTTGGCTCTCAGATGACGTACAGATCCACGTATTCGTGAACCGGCATGGCTTCCAGCTTGTCTTGGTCGAGGCTCGCGTCGAGGATCGTTTGCTGTTGCTTGGCGGGAAAGCGCCGCGCCAGATTGGTGCGGAATTTAGCTTCCAGCAGCGGAATGCCTTCCTTGCGGCGGCGCTTGTGGCCGATGGGGTATTCGCAGACCACTTCCTTGAGTTTCTTGCCATCGGCGAATTCCACCGTCAGGGCATTGGCGATGGAGCGCTTGTCCGGATCGTGGTAATCCTCGGTGAACTGCTTGTCCTCGACGCAGACGATTTTGTCCCGCAGCTTGTCGATGCGCGGATCGCCGGCCACCTGGTCTTCGTAATCGGCGGCGGTCAGGCGGCCGAAAATGATGGGCACCGCCACCATGTACTGGATGCAATGGTCCCGGTCGGCCGGATTGTCGAGGGGGCCTTTTTTGTCGATGATGCGGATGCAGGCTTCATGGGTGCGGATGGTGATTTTCTTGATGTCTTCCGGACGCTTGCCGAGCTTTTGCATTTCCTTGTGAATCTGCATGGCGCATTCCACGGCGGTCTGGGAATGGAATTCAGCGGGAAAGGAAATCTTGAACAGCACGTTTTCCATCACATAGGAGCCGTAGGGGCGCTGAAATTTGAAGGCGTTGCCCTTGAACAGCACGTCGTAGAAGCCCCAGGTCTTGGCGGACAGCACCGAGGGGTAGCCCATCTCGCCGGTCTTGGCGATGAGCGCCAGCCGCACGGCGCGGGCAGTGGCATCCCCGGCGGCCCAGGATTTGCGGGAGCCGGTGTTGGGGGCATGGCGGTAGGTCCGCAGGCTTTGGCCGTCTACCCAGGCCAGCGATACGGCGTTGATGATCTCGTCCCGGGACAGCCCCAGCATTTGGGCCACCACGGCGGTGGAGGCCACTTTCACCAGCACCACATGATCCAGGCCCACCTTGTTGAAGGAGTTTTCCAAGGCGATGCAGCCTTGGATTTCGTGGGCCTTGATCATGCCTTCCAGCACGGCCTTCATGGTCAGGGGCTTTTTGCCCTGGGCGACGGCGTTGCGGGACAGCCAGTCGGCGGTGGCCAGGATGCCCCCCAGATTGTCCGACGGATGGCCCCATTCTGCGGCCAGCCAGGTGTCGTTGAAATCCAGCCAGCGAATCATGGCGCCGATGTTGAAGGCGGCCTGCACCGGGTCCAGTTGAAACTGGGTCCCCGGCACCTTGGCGCCGTTAGGCACCATCGTACCGGGCACGATGGGCCCCAGCAGCTTGGCGCAAGCGGGATATTCGAGAGCTTCCAGACCGCACCCCAGAGTGTCGATCAGGCAGTTACGGGCGGTTTCATAGGCGAGCTTGCCCTTGATTTTGTACTTGATGACGTAATCGGCGATGTCGACCAGGACTTTGTCGGGCTTGGGGCGAACGTTGGAGATGTGAGCGGACATGGTGTGTGGATTCGATGTGATGGTTTGGATAGGTACGGGAAAGAGTGGTTGGGCGTTTTAGCTCCGCTGATCGATGGCGGCGAATTTAACGTTTTCCGGTCCGACATAATGGGCGCTGGGGCGGATGATCTTGCCGTCCATGCGTTGCTCGATGACGTGGGCGCTCCAGCCGCTGGTGCGGGCGATTACGAACAGCGGCGTGAACATGGCGGTGGGCACGCCCATCATGTGGTAGGAGACCGCGGAGAACCAATCCAGGTTGGGAAACATTTTCTTGATTTCCCACATCACCGACTCCAGCCGTTCGGCGATGGCGAACATCTTCATGTTGCCGGCGTCGGCCGAGAGTTTGCGAGCCACTTCCTTGATGACCTTGTTGCGGGGATCGGCGATGGTATAGACCGGGTGGCCGAAACCGATCACCACCTCTTTGTTCTCCACGCGCCGCCGGATGTCGGCTTCGGCCTCGTCCGGGGTGTCGTAGCGTTTCTGGATTTCGAAGGCCACCTCATTGGCGCCGCCATGCTTGGGACCGCGCAGTGCGCCGATGGCGCCGGCGACGCAGGAATAAATATCCGATCCGGTGCCGGCGATGACTCGTCCGGCGAAGGTGGAGGCGTTGAATTCGTGCTCGGCGTATAGAATCAGGGAGGTGTGCATCGCCCGTACCCATAATTGCTGGGGGAGCTTGCCGTGCAGCAAGTGCAAAAAGTGGGCGCCGATCGAGTCATCGTCGGTTTCCACCTCGATGCAGCGGCCGTTGTGGCTGTAGTGATACCAATACAGCAGCATGGAACCGAGGCAGGCCATCAGCCGGTCGGCGATGTCGCGGGCGCCGGAATGGTTGTGATCGTCTTTCTCCGGCAGCATGCAGCCCAAGGCCGATACGCCGGTGCGCATCACGTCCATGGGATGAGCGGACGGGGGCAATTGCTCCAGAACCGCTTGCACCGCCGCCGGCAGGCCGCGCAGCGCCTTCAGCTTGGTCTTGTAGGCGGCTAGTTCCGCGATGTTCGGCAGCTTGCCATGGACCAGCAGGTGGGCGATCTCCTCGAATTCGCAAGTGTCGGCGATATCCAGAATGTCGTAGCCGCGGTAATGGAGGTCGTTGCCGGTACGGCCCACGGTGCACAGGGCCGTGTTGCCGGCGGCAACCCCGGAAAGGGCGACGGATTTCTTCTTGCCGGGGACGGGGGCTTCTCCCATGGTCATTTCTCCTGTTGAAACAGTTGATCGAGCTTGGCTTCGAAAGCGTGATAGTCCAGGTAGCGGTACAGGTCTTCCCGTGTCTGCATCAAGGGTAGCACCGCTTGCTGGGTGCCGTCCTTCCGAATGGCCTGGTAAACCTGGAGGGCGGCGGCGCTCATGGCGCGGAAGGCTGACAGCGGGTAGAGCACCAGGCCGACCCCGGCGGAGGCCAGTTCATTCTTGGTGTAGAGCTCGGTTTGGCCGAACTCGGTGATGTTGGCCAGGATCGGGACTTTTACCGCATCGGCGAATTTGCGGTACATGGCGAGATCGGTCATGGCTTCGGGAAAAATCATATCGGCTCCCGCCTCGACACAGGCGCAAGCCCGGTCGATGGCGGATTGCAGCCCCTCCACCGCCAGGGCGTCGGTGCGGGCCATCACGACGAAATCAGCATTGGTCTTGGCGTCCACCGCGGCTTTGACTCGGTCCACCATCTCCGCGGCCGGAACGATGGCTTTGCCGGGCCGGTGGCCGCAACGCTTGGCCATCACCTGGTCTTCGATATGCATGGCGCCGGCGCCGAATTTAATGAGGGATTTGACCGTTCGGGCAATGTTGAAGGCGCCGCCGAAGCCGGTATCCACGTCCACCAGCAGCGGCAAGCCGGTGCTGTCGGTGATGCGGCGCACGTCGGTGAGCACGTCGTCCAGGGTGGAGATTCCCAGGTCGGGCAGACCCAGGGAGCAGGCGGCGACTCCGCCGCCGGAAAGATACAAAGCCCGGAAACCCGAGCGTTCGGCCAAGCGGGCGGCATAGGCGTTGACGCAGCCCACCACCTGCAGCGGGGTTTCGGCTTGCAGCGCGGCGCGGAACCGGGCGCCGGCAGAGGTTTTGGAACTCATGGGGACCTCGTTGCGGGTTACTGGAAAAATGCCCGTTCGGCGGCTTCCGGAATGGCTACGCCGGTGACTCGGGCTTTTTGCAGGACTTCCCAGAAGTAGCGGTAAGTCGCCCGGTCGTGGAGCTCCCCGGCATGTTGGATCGGCCCCCAGTCGGCCTGTTGAGCGGCCAGTAGGATGGTTGCGGCGGTCTCCACCTCGGCGAAATCGGGCTTCATGGCATCCACGATGGGCTGGATCTGGGCGGGATAGATGCTCCACATGCGCAGGAAGCCGAATTCCTGGCGGGCGCGGCAGGCATCCAGGTAGGTGGCGTAGACGTTTTTGAGGTCCAAGGAAACGTTGTGGGAGGGGATTACGCCGTAGGTGAGGGCGGCGGCAACCACCTCGGCCTTGGCCCGGGCGATGAGCCGGTGCTCGAATTGGGCGGGGCTGCGCATGGCGGCGGCGGGAATGGCGCCATGGTGGCCGCTGATGAAATCCATCAAGCCGAAATCCAATACCTGCATCCAGGGCAGGGCGGCGATGGCGAAGGCATCTTTCAGCGCCCCGTGGGTTTCCACCAGCACGTGGATGGGAATGTCCCGCTTGATGCCATGCTGGGCGGCTTTTTTCTGAATGTATTCGATCATTTCTCCGGCTTGGGTGACGCTGGTGGGCTTGGGGAGGGTGAGGTAAGCGAGATTTTCCCCGGCATTCGCCACCAGGATGTCCACGTCCTGCTTCCAGGCGGGGTGGGTGTAGTCGTGGATGCGGGCTCCCGCCATTTTCAGCTGGTTGGCCGGGGAGTTGACCAGCCGGGCCACCATCTCCGCGTGTTCCCGCTCCTTGCCCGCCGCCGCGCCGTCCTCGCAGTCGCAGGTGATGTCGAAGAGGGGTCCCAATTTTCGCTGCAGTTCCAGGGCCTTGGCAATCAACTTCTCGCTGCCGGCGAAGTGTTCGCAGGAGGGGATGACGGGGAAGGGTTTTTCTCCCTTGAAGAGAGCGTCATTGGGGTGGGTTTTCATCGGTTCTCCATGGCGGTCCGCCGCGGCATCAGGACCGTGTAGTCCAGGTCCAGCACCACATTGGGGTGATAAGTCGGCTTGCCATTGTGTTCCGCGAAGCGGTCGCGGATTTCGGCGGCGGGAATGTTTTTGGTGCCCACCAGCCGCAGCCGCAGGGCCCCCAGGTCGTTACGGCCCGGGAGGGGCCATTGTTCCAGCACTTCGGTGCTGGCATAGAGGGTATCGCCGGCGTAGCTGGGGTTGCAGTGGGCGCCAGCGTTGATGGCGGCTACGTTCAAAACGTTTTCCAAGCCTTCGTAATTGAGGGCGTGGCACACCGCAATGACGTGTCCGCCATAGACCAAGCGCTTGCCCCCGGCCGCCTGGGCGTTGAAGTGCAGCCGGGCAGGGTTCTGGTAGAGCTTGGTGGCCAAGGTATGGTCGGACTCGTCCAGGGTCATGCCGCTGGCGTTGTCGATGCGCTCTCCCGGCCGATAGTCTTCCCAGTAGTCTCGCCCGGCAGTGGCTGCGGGATCGAGCTTGCCGGGCCGCAGAAAGGCGGGTATCGCCAATCGCTCCGCCGGCACGGATTCCGGCAGCTCCGGAATCAGCGGTTCCGGGGCGGGGGCCGCCAGATTCCGCTTGTTGACCATGACCCAGCGAATCCACGTCAGGACATCTTGTCCGTGTTGATCGCGAACCGTGGAACGAACGTAGACCACGCCGTTCTTGCCGCTGGAATTTTGTTTCAGGCCGATAACCGTCGAGTCGGCCGTCAGAGTGTCCCCTGGGTAGACCGGCCGCAGGAATCGCAGATCGGCGTAACCCAGATTAGCTACCGCATTGAGGGAGATATCGGGAACCGTCTTGCCGAAGCCGATATTGAAAACCAGGAAATCGTGCAACGGGGTGGCGGGGTACCCGCAGGCGGCGGCTAGCGGAGCGGCGCAATGCAGCGGGTGCCGGGCCCCGGTGAAAGCGATGTAGAGGGAGCGGTCTCCCTCGCTCAGGGTGCGGGGAGTGCCGTGAACCAGGCTTTGCCCGACCCAGAAATCCTCGAAAAAATGACCTGGCCGGGTTTTGGACACGATCTTGAGTCCTCAACCCAGCAGGTGCCGGATGGCGTCCCGCTCCTCCTGGAGTTCCTGGAGAGTGGCCTGCATGCGCTGCCGGCTGAAGTCGCTGACACCCAGCCCCTGGACGATGTGGTAGGCGCCCCCGGCGCAGGTTACCGGATAACCGTAGATCACCCCCTCCGGAATGCCGTAACTGCCATCGGCGGGGATGCCCATGGTGACCCAATCCCCTGCGGGAGTCCCCAGCACCCAATCCCGCACATGGCCGATGGCGGCGTTGGCGGCGCTGGCTGCCGAAGACAGTCCGCGGGCCTCAATGATGGCGGCGCCCCGCTTTTGCACGGTGGGAATGAATTCGGCCTCAACCCAGCGAGGATCGTTGATCAGCCCCAGGGCTTTTTGGCCATCGACTTCGGCATGCGTTATATCCGGGTATTGGGTAGCGGAATGATTGCCCCAAACAATGATTTTCTTGACACTGGATACGGGCTTGCTGGTTTTGGTGGCCACTTGGGATAAGGCGCGGTTATGGTCCAGCCGCATCATGGCGGTGAAGCTGGCGGAGGGTAGGTCGGGAGCGCTGCGCATGGCGATGGCGGCATTGGTGTTGGCGGGGTTGCCCACCACCAGGACCTTGACGTTGCGGCTGGCGACCTTGTTGAGGGCTTTGCCCTGGACGGTGAAAATGGCGCCGTTGGCTTCCAACAGGTCCTTGCGCTCCATGCCCTTGCCGCGAGGGCGGGCCCCCACCAGCAGGGCGACATCCGCATCCCGAAACGCCGTCTTGGGATCGTCGGTCACCACCACGCCGGCCAGCAAGGGAAAGGCGCAATCTTCCAATTCCATGACCACGCCCTTGACGGCGGGCAGAGCCTGGGAGATGTCGAGCAATTGCAGAATCACCGGCTGATCCTTGCCCAGCATGTCGCCGTTGGCGATTCTGAAAAGCAGGCTGTATCCGATTTGGCCGGCGGCGCCCGTGACCGCTACGCGAACTGGTTGCTTCATGGAATGAACACTCCGGGTTATCTGGGGTTGTCAGAACTGAACTTATGAGCCCGACTTTGCAAGATTGCTGCCTTTCAAGGCCGGTTCAGTCACCAAAGGGGGTGGGCTGAAAGCCGAAAATATTAGCGAAATGCGTCCCCATGCGCAACTCGGGGGAAGCGGTTCAGGAAAGATGGGGGGCTTCGTAGACGGGTTGGCAGCGCTTGTGATATAAATTCCGCTTGATTCGAGGTTGCCCCAAAAAACCTCCCTATGACGATCTTGCCGCGTTTCGCTGGTTGCTAAATTGCCCTGAAAATCCAGAAAAAGCCCATGTCAACATAACGAGTTAAGGCTCTTCTCCCCATGACCCAACAACGCCCGAAAAACCTCGATCTCACCCGGATCAGGCTTCCCTTGCCCGGTCTGGTTTCCATCCTGCATCGGATCAGCGGTGCCTTGCTGTTCCTGCTGATTCCCTTCGTTCTCTACCTGCTGGGGGCGAGCCTGGGTTCCGCCGAGAGTTTCGCCCGATGCGCCGCGGTGGTGGGGCACCCCCTCGGCAAGCTGGTGCTGCTGGCGTTGCTATGGGGCTTGCTGCATCACTTTTTCGCCGGGCTGCGCTTTCTGGCGCTGGATATTCACTGGGGCGCCAGTTTGGGCGCTGCCAGGAATTCCAGTTGGGCCGTGCTGATATTAAGCCTGGCCTTGACCGTGGCGTTGGGGGTGAGGCTATGGTGAAGCGCGTTGTGGTGGGCGCCCATTACGGGTTGCGCGATTGGCTGGTGCAGCGGGTGACCGCCGTAGCCATGGCGGTCTATCTTCTCCTGATGATCGGCGTCCTCGCTGCCCAGCCGAGCTTGGATTACGCCGCCTGGACGGCCCTATTCCACGCTCCCCTGCTCAGAGTGGCGACCTTGCTGTTTTTTGTCAGCTTGCTGCTGCATGCCTGGGTGGGGGTGCGGGACATCCTGATGGATTATGTCCATCTGACAGGGGTAAGACTGTTCCTGCAAGCCCTGGTCGTGCTGGTCCTGGCGGCCTATGCGGCTTGGTTCGCTGAGATTTTGTGGGGAGCGTGATGGGAATTCCCGTTAGAACATTCGACGCGGTGGTGGTGGGGGCGGGTGGCGCGGGCTTGCGGGCCGCTCTGCAGTTGGCCGAGGCCGACCTCAGGGTGGCGGTGCTGACCAAGGTGTTTCCGACCCGCTCCCACACCGTGGCGGCGCAGGGCGGGGTGGCGGCCTCTCTTGGCAATTCCGAGGAAGACCACTGGCATTGGCACATGTACGACACCGTCAAGGGGTCGGACTGGCTGGGGGACCAGGACGCCATCGAATTCATGTGCCGCAAGGCTAACGAGGTGGTGATCGAACTCGAGCATTTCGGCATGCCGTTCGACCGTACCGAGAGCGGCAAGATCTATCAACGCCCGTTCGGCGGCCACATGTCCAACTTCGGCGAGAAGCCGGTGTCACGGGCTTGCGCGGCGGCGGACCGCACCGGCCATGCCATGCTGCATGCCCTCTATCAGCGCAACGTACGGGTCCATACCCAGTTTTTTGTCGAGTGGATGGCTCTGGATTTGATCCGCGACGCCGAGGGGGCGGTGCTGGGGGTCACGGCCATGGAGATGGAAACGGGCGAAGTCTGCATTTTCCAAAGCAAGGCCACCCTGTTCGCCACCGGAGGATCCGGGCGGATGTACTACTCTTCCACCAATGCCTTCATCAACACCGGAGACGGCCTGGGCATGACGGCCCGTGCCGGGCTGCCGATTCAGGATATGGAGTTCTTCCAGTTTCATCCCACCGGCGTTTATGGCGCCGGCATTCTGATCACGGAAGGAGTCCGCGGGGAGGGGGGAGTGCTCCGCAATGCGTCCGGCGAGCGCTTCATGGAGCGTTACGCGCCCAACGCCAAGGATCTTGCCTCACGCGACGTGGTCTCGCGGGCGATGGCCACCGAGATCAAGGAGGGCCGCGGCTGCGGGCCGAACAAGGACCACGTTCTGCTGGATCTGAGCCATCTCGATCCGAAGGTGATCATGCAGCGCCTGCCGGGAATTCGGGAGATATCGATGCAGTTCGCCGGTGCCGATCCCATCAAGGAGCCGATCCCGGTGGTGCCGACGGCCCACTACCAGATGGGCGGCATCCCCACCAACTACACCGGCCGGGTGGTGGCCCCGCGGAACGGTAACCCCGATGCCGTGGTTCCCGGCTTCTACGCCGCCGGGGAGTGCGCTTGCGCTTCGGTACATGGGGCCAATCGCCTCGGCACCAATTCGCTGTTGGATCTGCTGGTGTTCGGCAAGGCGGCCGGGGAGAGCGTGGTCGAGGATATCAAGGCATTGCCTAAATCGCCCAAGGATCTGCCCAAGGATGCGGCGGATTACTCGCTGGCGCGCCTCGCCCGGCTCGATGGCCAGGCCAATGGCGAGGGCGTCCATGAAGTGCAGCTTGCCTTGCGGCGCGCGATGCAGGATCACTGCGGCGTTTTCCGTTTCCCGGACATGCTCAAGCAGGGCGTCGACAAGATTATGGAAGTGGCTGGGCGTGTCGGCCGTACCGAGATCAAGGACAAGTCCAAGGTTTTCAACACGGCGCGCATCGAAGCGCTGGAACTGGACAATTTGGTGGAAGCCGCCAAGGCGACCATGGTCTGCGCCGCGACCCGCCAGGAGTCACGCGGGGCGCAGGCGCGGGAGGATTTCCCCGAGCGTGACGATGCCAATTGGCTTAAGCACACCCTGTGGTACCGGGATGGCAACCGGGTCGATTTTCGACCGGTGCATCTAAAACCGCTCACGGTGGAAACCATCGAGCTTAAGAAACGCGTGTACTAGGGGGCGCGACGAATGACGACAAAGACCATGCAATTCAGTATCTACCGCTACGATCCCGACAAGGACAAGAAGCCGTACATGCAGGACATCACGGTGGAAATCGACTCATCCGACCGTAAGCTGCTCGACGCCATGGTCAAGCTCAAGGCCCAGGACGACTCGATCGCCTTTCGCCGCTCCTGCCGAGAGGGCGTGTGCGGCTCGGATGCGATGAACATCAACGGCAAGAATGGCTTGGCGTGCCTAACCGAGTTGGATGGCCTCAAGCAGCCGGTGGTGTTGCGCCCGTTGCCCGGGCTGCCGGTGATCCGTGATTTGATCGTGGATATGACTCAGTTTTTCAAGCAATACCACTCCATCAAGCCATACCTTGTCAACGACGATCCTCCCCCGGAGCGGGAGCGTCTGCAATCTCCGGAAGATCGAGAGGAATTGAACGGCCTGTACGAATGTATTTTATGCGCTTGTTGCTCCACCTCCTGCCCTTCGTTCTGGTGGAATCCAGACAAGTTCGTCGGCCCGGCCGGGTTGCTGCAAGCTTACCGGTTCATCGCCGATACCCGAGATCAGGCCACCAACGATCGGCTGGACGATCTGGAGGATCCCTACCGGCTGTTTCGCTGCCACTCCATCATGAATTGCGTGGACGTTTGCCCGAAGAACCTGAATCCGACGCTGGCCATCGGCAAGATCAAGGAATTGTTGGTCCGTCGCACGGTATGAGCGAAATCGACCGGGTTCGATGGCATTGCCGCCGCGGAATGCTGGAGCTGGACTTGGTGCTGTCCCGATTCATGGATGCTGTTTACGGAGCATTGGCGGAATCTGATCGGGTGGCCTTTAGCAAGCTGCTGGAATACCCGGACAATGATCTTTGGGACTTGGTTTCCGCTCGCGCGGAACCCGAAGATCTGGACGTCTTCGAAATATTGAAGCAAGTGAGGGCCGTCGCGCCGAAACGCGCAGCGGGCTAATGTTGAAAATCAATCAGCGTTGAACGCACTATCGGAGAATCGCCGTGGAAAGCAAGCGTAAAGCCACAGTATCTGTAGAGGGGGGCGGAAGCTCCGAGTTTCCTGTCTATTCCGGTTCCGTGGGACCCGACGTCATCGATATCCGCTCGATGCTGAGCAAGCTGGGGATGTTTACCTATGATCCCGGCTTCATGTCGACCGCCAGTTGCAACTCCGCCATCACTTACATCGACGGCGACGCGGGTGTTTTGCTGTATCGTGGCTATCCCATCGAGCAGTTGGCGGTGCAGTGCGACTTTCTGGAAGTCTGCTACCTGCTGCTGAAAGGGGAACTTCCCACCGCAGCGCAGAAGCAGGAATTCGACAGCATGATCGGGCACCACACCATGGTGCATGAGCAGTTGGCCCGCTTCTATACCGGTTTCCGCAGGGATGCCCATCCCATGGCCGTGATGGTGGGGGTGGTGGGCGCCTTGTCGGCCTTCTACCACGATTCGTTGGACATCAACGACCCCCACCATCGGGAAATCTCGGCTTTCCGGCTGTTGGCCAAGGTGCCCACGATTACCGCCATGTCCTATAAATACACGGTGGGCGAACCCTTCATGTATCCCCGCAACGAACTCAAGTATGTGGAGAATTTTCTCCACATGATGTTCGCGACCCCGGCGGAAACCTACAAGCCCAATCCGGTGCTGGTGCGGGCGCTCGACCGTATCCTGATTCTGCACGCCGACCATGAACAGAATGCTTCTACCTCCACTGTCCGGCTGGCCGGATCTAGCGGCGCCAACCCGTTTGCTTGCATTTCCGCCGGCATCGCCTGCCTGTGGGGTCCGGCCCATGGCGGAGCCAACGAAGCAGTGCTGGACATGCTGCTGGAAATCGGCGACGTCTCCCGCATCGGCCAATTTCTCGCCAAGGTGAAGGACAAGAACTCCAACGTTCGACTGATGGGTTTCGGACACCGGGTCTACAAGAACTTCGACCCCAGGGCCAAGCTGATGCGGGAAACCTGCCATGAAGTGTTGGGCGAGCTCGGCCTGGAAAACGACAAGCTGTTCAAACTGGCCATGGAACTGGAGCGCATCGCCCTGGAGGACGAATATTTTGTCTCCCGCAAACTCTATCCCAACGTGGATTTTTATTCCGGAATCGTGCAAAAAGCCATCGGCATCCCCACCAGCATGTTCACCTCGATCTTTGCCTTGGCCCGGACGGTGGGCTGGATTGCTCAGTGGAACGAGATGATCAGCGATCCGGAGCAAAAAATCGGCCGCCCCCGGCAACTTTATATCGGACCGAAGCGGCGGGATGTGGTGCCCATCACCCAACGGAAATAGTTTCTGAAAAGCCCGCAAGAGGTTTGGCTATGCTGAAGGAAATGTCGGACAACTCATATCTGTTCGGCGCCAATGCGCCGTTTATAGAGGATTTATACGAGGCATGGCTGGATGACCCCGAACGGGTCAGCGATAACTGGCGCCGCTATTTCGAATCTGTCAGTCAGAGGGCGGCCGGCGAGCGCGACATCCCCCGCCAACCCATCGAAGCAGCCTATCGAACCCTGGCTCGCAAGACTTCGCTTCCCGCGCCCGGCATCGAGAGTCGGGCAGGAGGGGACAAGCAGTGCGCCGTCAAGGAATTGATTGACGCCTATCGGTTATTGGGCATCCGCCATGCCAAAGTAGACCCCCTCAACCGCCAGGAAAAACCGGTTCTGCCGGAACTGGACCCCGCTCATTACGGATTCGGTGACGCCGACCTCGGCGTTCGCTACGATGCCAGCGCGTTTGTCGGCTTGGGGCGGGCGACCCTGAAGGAAATTCTCGATGCCTTGCGGGCCACCTACTGCGGCACTCTGGGCGTCGAGTACCTGTACATTACCGATGCCGCCGAACGACGCTGGATTCAGGAGCGTCTGGAGCCTTGCCGGTCCCGCCCGAGCTTCTCGCCGGACAGGCAGCGCCATATTCTGGAGCGCCTGACCGCCGCGGAAATCCTTGAAAAATATCTGCATACCCGCTACGTCGGGCAGAAGCGTTTTTCCCTGGAGGGGGGAGAGAGCTTGATCCCTCTCCTGGATTGCCTGCTGCAACGCGGCGGCGAACAAGGCATTCAAGAAACGGTGATCGGCATGGCTCATCGAGGGCGGCTCAACGTGCTGGTCAATACCATGGGCAAGATGCCCAAGGATCTGTTTTCCGAATTCGAAGGCAAGCATGCGGCATCCCTGCCGTCCGGGGACGTTAAATACCATCAAGGATTTTCCTCGGACATTATGACTCCGGGCGGGCCCATGCACTTGACCCTGGCCTTCAACCCCTCCCATCTGGAGATCGTCAATCCGGTGGTGGAGGGATCGGTGCGGGCTCGCCAGCACCGCCGGCGGGATCGTGCCGGTAGCCAAGTGCTGCCCATACTGATTCACGGCGACGCGGCTTTCGCCGGACAAGGGGTGGTGATGGAAACCCTCAACCTGTCCCAGACCCGCGGCTACGGAACGGGAGGCACGGTCCACATCATCGTCAACAATCAAATCGGCTTCACCACCAGCGATCCGCGGGACACCCGTTCCACGTTGTATTGCACCGATGTGGCAAAGATGATCGAGATCCCCATCTTCCACGTCAACGGGGACGATCCGGAGGCCGTGGCCATGGCGGCCGAAATCGCCTTGGATTTCCGCAATCGCTTCAAAAAGGATGTGGTGGTGGACATGGTATGCTTCCGAAAACTGGGCCACAACGAGCAAGATGAGCCCATGGTCACCCAGCCGCTGATGTACAAAATCATCAACAAGCATCCTGGCACGCGCAAGCTCTATGCCGACAAGCTGGTCGCGGAAAGCGCCATCGGCCCGGACGAAGGGGACCAAATGGTCCGAGCTTATCGGGAAGCCATGGATGCCGGTCGCCACACCAATAAAATCATTTTGCACGAGTTCAAGCCCCCCTACGCGGTAAATTGGGCGCCGTTCCTGAACACGGCTTGGACCGCTCCCGCCGACACTGGCTGTCCGATGGAGGAGATCACGGCCTTGGCGGAGTCGGTCACGAAAATTCCCGATGATTTCAAGTTGCATCCACGGGTCGAAAAAGTGATGGCCGACCGGCGCCTAATGGGCCAGGGCAAGCTCCCGATAGACTGGGGCATGGCTGAAACCCTGGCTTATGCCAGCTTGCTCAAGCAAGGCTACGGAGTCCGGATTTCCGGGCAGGACTCGGGACGCGGAACGTTCTTTCACCGCCACGCTGTGCTGCATGACCAGAACCGGGAGAAATGGGATGCCGGGAGTTACATTCCGCTACAGCACGTGGCGGATAATCAGTCGGATTTCCTAGTCATCGACTCTGTGCTTTCCGAGGAAGCGGTGCTGGGGTTCGAATACGGCTATGCCAATTCCGAACCCAATGAACTGGTGATTTGGGAGGCCCAATTTGGGGATTTCGCCAACGGCGCTCAAGTCGTCATCGACCAATTCATTGCTTCCGGCGAGGTCAAGTGGGGCCGGGTCTGCGGGCTGGTGATGATGTTGCCCCACGGTTACGAGGGACAGGGGCCCGAGCATTCCTCGGCCCGTCTCGAACGGTACTTGCAATTGTGCGCTGACCACAACATTCAGGTCTGCGTCCCCTCCACCGCCGGGCAAATGTTCCATATGCTGCGCCGGCAGATGCTGCGTCCTTATCGCAAGCCCCTGGTGATTCTAACTCCCAAGAGCATGCTGCGCATGAAGGAGTCCGGTTCCTCTTTGGATGAGTTGGCTCATGGCCGATTCCGGCCGGTGATCGGCGAGGCAGAGGATTTGGATCCGGAGCAAGTGCGGCGGGTTATTGCTTGCTCCGGGCGGGTGTACTACGACCTGATTGCGGAGCGGCAGGCCCGGGGCAATAAGGATATGGCCATCGTGCGCATCGAGCAGCTGTATCCTTTCCCCCACGACGAGTTTAAGGCCCAGATCGAGTTATACGCCAAGGCCAAGGAAGTGTTGTGGTGCCAGGAAGAGCCGGGCAACCAGGGGGCTTGGCACCGTATCCAGCATTATTTGTTGCGCCACTTGCGGGAAGACCAAGTCCTGGGCTACGCGCTGCGGCCGTCTTCAGCTTCCCCCGCGGTGGGGCATCCGGCGCTCCACGAAGAACAATCGAGGGCCTTGATTGCCGCGGCCTTCGATTCCATCACGGTGAGTTATCGGAAAATGTCTTCCTTGCCGCGCTCTCGGACCCCGGCCGTCGCCTTATCGAAATAGTTTTTTGGAGCCATCATGCTGATTGAAGTCAGGGTCCCCGTTCTTTCCGAGTCTGTTGCGGAAGCCTCGCTCCTGGCCTGGCGCAAGAAACCCGGAGATTTTGTGGAGCGGGACGAGAGCCTTATCGAAATCGAAACCGACAAGGTCGTCCTGGAACTGCCCGCTCCCGAGTCCGGCGTATTGGCCGAGATTCTGAAAGGAGACGGGGCTTCGGTGACCGGCAACGAGGTGATTGCCAAGATCGATACCGCGGCGAAGCGTCCGGAAGGCGCCAAGGCAGCGGCCGAAGCGCCTGCCGGAGCATCCTTCCCGGCGGCCCCGGATATGGCGGCCGCCTTGCCCGCGGCGCGCAAGGCAGCGTCCGAGCATGGCATTGATTTGTCCGCGGTGAGCGGGACTGGCCGGGGAGGGCGAATCACCAAGGCCGACGTGTTGGCCCATGTCGAACACGGCGGCCCAGCCGCTTCCGCGCCGCCCCCGGTTGCCGCGGCATCCACTGCTCCGGCCCTTGCCGTTCCCGGCGCCGGCTTGGATTCGGGAGGGGGCGAGCGCCCGGAAACCCGGGTCCCCATGTCCAGGCTACGGGCCCGGATCGCCGAGCGGCTGCTGCAATCCCAAGCCAATGCGGCCATCTTGACCACCTTCAATGAAGTCAACATGCAGCCGGTCATCGATTTGCGCCGGCGCTATCGCGACCCGTTCGAGAAACAGCACGGAGTCAAGCTGGGCTTCATGTCGTTTTTCGCCAAGGCGGTGGTGGCGGCTCTCAAAAAATTTCCCATCGTCAATGCCTCGGTGGACGGCAACGACATCGTCTACCACGGTTACTACGACATCGGAATCGCGGTGGGCAGCCCCCGAGGCTTGGTGGTGCCGATTCTGCGGAATGCCGACCTGCTGTCCATGGCCCAGATCGAGCAGCAGATCGCCGATTTCGGCAAGCGCGCCCAGGACGGACGGCTGACCATCGAGGAACTGACCGGCGGCACGTTCTCTGTTTCCAACGGCGGCATTTTCGGCTCCATGCTCTCCACCCCCATCATCAACCCGCCCCAGAGCGCGATTCTCGGCATTCACATGACTAAGGACCGGCCGGTAGCGGAAAATGGCCAGATCGTGATTCGTCCCATGAATTACCTGGCGCTTTCCTATGACCACCGCATCATCGATGGCCGAGAGGCAGTTCTGTTCCTGGTGGCTATCAAGGATGCCCTGGAGGACCCGGCACGCTTGCTGTTGGATCTTTGAGAGCGCACGTTCAGAAATTTTCGTATCGCCGGGCAACGCTTTTGTGGGCCCGATTTAACAGGGGATCACTATGCACCCAATTTACGATGTCGCTGTCATCGGCGCCGGACCGGGAGGATATGTCACGGCCATCCGGGCGGCCCAACTGGGCCTGCGAACCGTCTGTATCGACGACTGGAAAAACGCCGCCGGCAAGCCGAGTCTGGGAGGAACTTGCCTTAACGTCGGCTGCATTCCCTCCAAGGCCCTGCTGGAATCTTCGGAGAACTACGAGCGGGCCACCAAGAAATTTTCTCAGCATGGCATTGCCGTGCAAGGCGTTTCCATGGATGTGGGCGCCATGATCGCTCGAAAAGACAAGATCGTGGAGACCTTCACCGGCGGCATCGCCATGCTTTTCAAGAAAAACAAGGTGGCTTTCATGCCCGGCCGGGGCAGTTTCGTGGCGGTCGGACAGCCCTATCGGATCGCCGTGGAAGAGGGCGATGCGGCGGAAGTGATCGAGGCCCGCCATGTCGTTATCGCCACGGGCTCCTTGCCGCGCCCCATTCCCATGGCTCCGGTGGACGGAGACATGATCGTCGATAACGTCGGAGCCCTGAGTTTCAAGGACGTGCCGAAGCGTTTGGGGGTGATCGGCGGCGGCGTCATCGGCTTGGAAATGGGCAGCGTGTGGGGCCGCCTGGGCTCGGCGGTCACGATTCTCGAAGCCTTGCCTTTGTTTCTGGCGGCCGCCGACGAGCAGGTGGCGAAGGAAGCTCACCGGGCATTCACTCGGGACTTGGGGTTATCCATCCGCACCGGGGTCAACATTACCGGGGTCAAGAAAGGCAAACGCTCGGTGACCGTGGAATACGAGGACAACGACGGAGCCCACCACAGCGAGTTCGACAAGTTGGTGGTGGCGGTAGGCCGGATTCCCAATACCGCGGGACTCAAGCCCAATGCAGTGGGACTCAAGCTAGACGGCCGCGGTTTTATCGAGGTGGATGACCACTGCCGCGCCAACCTGCCGAACGTCTATGCCGTCGGGGATGTAGTGCGGGGTCCGATGCTGGCCCACAAATCCTCGGAAGAGGGCGTCATGGTGGCGGAAACCATCTCCGGCCAAGCCGGCCACGTCAATCTCGACACCGTGCCGTGGGTCGTCTACACCTCTCCGGAAATCGCCTGGGTCGGCAAGACCGAGCGAGATCTCAAGGCGGCGGGCGTGGATTACCGGGCCGGGCAGTTTCCTTTCTCGGCCAATGGCCGGGCGCGGGCCCTGGGGGAGACCACCGGTTTCGTCAAGGTGCTGGCGGACGCCAAGACCGACCGGATTCTCGGTGTCCATATCATCGGCTCCTTCGCCGCCGAACTGATCTCCGAAGCCGTGATGGCCATGGAATTCGGCGCCAGCAGCGAAGACATCGCCCGTATCGTCCATGCCCATCCCTCCTTGGCCGAGGCCATGCATGAGGCCGCGTTGGGGGCAGCGGGCCGCGCCCTGCACATTTAACCGATGGAAACCGGCATCCCGGGTTGGCTGAGTTCCGGGCCCGAGAATTCGCCCGCGCAACGCTGGTTCCGCGACTACGCGGCGCGGCATGGCTATACGCTGGATGCCGCCCAAACTCGGGTAGTGAGCTGTTTTGAGGGGCTCTCCCAAGATCTGGCGCTGGCCGAGCGTAGCCGGAATGGATTGCTGGCTCGCTTCAAAAACCCTGTCCCGGTGCAAGGGCTTTACCTATGGGGCGGGGTGGGACGAGGCAAGACCTTCCTGATGGACGGGTTTTTCCAATGGATGGGCGCCATCCGCAAGGAGCGCCGGCATTTTCATCGCTTCATGCAGGAAATCCATCAGCGCTTGAGGACCCTGCGGGGCCGCTCGGACCCGCTGCTGGAAGTGTCCAGGGAAATATCCCAAAGGACGCGCTTGCTGTGTCTGGATGAAATGCATATCACCGATATCGGCGACGCGATGTTGATGCGCCGCCTGCTGGAAGGTTTTTTCCAGTACGGCGTGGCGCTGGTCACCACTTCTAATCAGATTCCCGATGATCTCTACAAGGACGGCTTGCAGCGCGGCCAATTCCTTCCCGCCATCGATCTTCTCAAAATCCATCTGGCAGTAATCCACCTCGATGGGAAAGTGGATTACCGGCTGCGAACCTTGGAAAAAGCCGGCGTCTATCACACCTCCCTGGACGTCGGGGCGGAAGCCGCTCAAGAAATGGCTTTCCAAGGGATTTTGGGGGAGGAAGGCAGAAAGGATGCGGTGCTGTCGGTACAAGGCCGTTCCATTACCGCCAAGCGCGTCGGTCCGGGAGTGGTCTGGCTGGAATTCGCCGAGTTGTGCGACAGCCCTCGCAGCCAGGCGGATTACATCGAGTTGGCCCGCAACTTTCACACGGTGCTCATTTCCAACATTCCCCGCTTCGGCCCGGACGACGGCGACCGGCGGCGGCGCTTCACCTGGCTGGTGGACGAGTTCTACGACCGGCGGGTCAAAGTGATCCTGTCGGCGGCGGCTCCGCCCCACGATTTATGTCCGGCGGCGAAACCCGGCAGCGAGTTCGACCGCACCGCGAGCCGGCTGGTGGAGATGCAAAGCCGGGAATATCTTTCTCAGGCGCATCTGGCCTAGAGATCTGAATATTCGTCCGGTCTGGCGGTGCGCTTCGGCAGGCCAACCCCCGGCAAAGCCCGGGCCATTAAACAAACTCGCACCCTACAGCAGAGGAGGTAGTCATCATGGGAGATTCTTACCAAGCTTTCCATCGCCGTTCCATAGAAGACCGGGAAGCTTTTTGGGCGGAGCAGGCCCGGCGCATTGATTGGCACAAACCCTTCGGCCCAGTGCTGGATTACCGCCGGCCGCCCTTCGCCAAATGGTTCGTGGGCGGCGAGACCAACCTTTGCCACAATGCCCTGGACCGCCACTTGGCGGAGCGGGGCGAGCAACCCGCACTGATCTATCTTTCCACCGAAACCGGCCAGCAGGGCAGTTATACCTATCGGCAACTGCATGCCGAGGTGAATCGCTGCGCCGCGGTGATGCAAGGCCTGGGAGTGAAAAAGGGCGACCGGGTGCTGGTGTACATGCCCATGATCGCCGAAGCGGTATTCGCCATCCTGGCTTGCGCCCGGCTGGGAGCCATTCACTCGGTGGTCTTCGGCGGGTTCGCCTCCCACAGCCTGGCGGCCCGCATCGATGACGCCCGCCCCAAGCTCATGGTCACCAGCGATGCCGGCATGCGGGGCGGCAAGGTGATCCCCTACAAGCACCTGGTGGACGAAGCCATCCGCCTTTCCGCGACTCCCCCGGAAAAAGTGCTGATCTGCAATCGGGGCCTGGACCCCGGCATGAGCTGGGTCGCAGGCCGGGATCTGGATTACGCCCCGCTGCGGGAAGCCCATCTCAACGCCCAAGTTCCCGTGGCCTGGCTCGAATCTTCCGAGCCCAGCTACATTCTTTACACCTCCGGGACCACCGGCAAGCCCAAGGGCGTGCAACGGGATACCGGTGGCCATGCGGTGGCCCTGGCGGCGTCCATGGAATACATTTTCTGCTGCGATCCCGGCGATACCATGTTCTGCACCTCGGACATCGGCTGGGCGGTGGGCCATTCCTACATCATCTATGGGCCGCTGCTGCGCGGCATGACCACCGTCATGTACGAAGGGCTGCCCATCCAGCCGGACCCCGGTATTTGGTGGCGGATCGTGGAGCAGCATCGCCCCAAGGTCATGTTCAGTTCCCCCACGGCGGTTCGCGTCTTGAAAAAGCAAGACCCAGCCTACCTCAAGCAGTACGACGTCGGCAGCCTGCGCTACCTGTTCCTGGCCGGAGAGCCCCTGGATGAGCCTACCGCCCGCTGGATTTCCCAGGAATTGGGAGTGGAAGTCATCGATAACTATTGGCAGACCGAAACCGGCTGGCCGATCCTCGCGGCGACTCCGGGAATAGAAAAACTACCCCGCAAGTTCGGTTCTCCGAGCTTTCCGGTCTACGGCTACGATATGCGGCTGTTGCACGAGCAAACCGGGGAGCCGGTGGGCGCCAACGAGCGGGGGGTGGTGACTATTGTTCCGCCCCTGCCGCCGGGTTGCATGACCACCGTATGGGGGGACGATGAGCGCTTTGTCCAAACCTATTTCAGCGGATTCCGGCAGCAGGTTTATTCCACTTTCGACTGGGCTACCCGAGACGCCGACGGCTATTACTTCATTCTGGGACGCACCGACGACGTCATCAACGTGGCGGGCCACCGGCTGGGCACTCGGGAAATCGAGGAAGCCATTAGCACCCATCCGGCGGTGGCCGAAGCCGCGGTGGTGGGCACCCGCGATCCGGTGAAAGGCCAGGCGGTGACCGCCTTCGTGGTGCTCAAGGATGCCACTCAAACCCAGACCGAAGCCGGTGCGGCGGCTATGGAAAAGGCGGTGATGGCCACGGTGGACGAACAGTTGGGAGCCATCGCCCGTCCCGCCCAGGTCCATTTCATCACCTTGCTGCCCAAGACCCGCTCCGGCAAAGTGTTGCGCCGCAGTCTGCAAGCCCTGGCGGAGCGCCGCGATCCCGGCGACCTGACTACCTTGGACGATCCCACCGCCCTGGAACAGGTGCGTGCGGCGGTGGCGCCTCCCCGCAAGAAATGATCGTCGCTCAGTCATCCCGGCGCCGGCTCTGGATCGCCTTGGCTTGGCTCGGCGTTGCGGCGGTGGTGGTGGGCTCCCTCATTCCCGTGAGCCAGGATGGCTTGGCGGAGGGCCAAGACAAACTCGTCCATGCCGCCATGTACGGCATTTTGATGGGATGCTTCTGCCGGGCTTATCCGGATCGGCGCCGCTGGGCGGCATGGGCTGGGGGGCTGATCGCCTTGGGGGTGGTCCTGGAATTCTTGCAAGGCTGGACCGGCACTCGTTCTTGCGATCCGTGGGACATGCTGGCCAACGGCAGCGGGGTGGCCGCGGTATGGCTGGGGCTCGGCCTTCAAGGGATGGGCGAGAAGAAACGGCCTTAACCCAGGGATGTTTCGCTCTGCGGCAAGCGCAAGGGACAAGAAGAACAAATATGGACAAACCGACCCCCGCCCGAGCCAGCCTTTCCGGGCTCATGTTGGTCATCGTGACCCTTGCCACTCTGGTGGACCAGTTCGGCAAAGGGGTGCCTCTGGCCGGGCACGCCGCCAATGCCGCCATGCTGTTGTATGTCGCCCTGGAATACCGCAACAGTCCCAGGGCCGCCAAAATTATCGTGTGGATTGCTGTTTTGTTCGCCGCCCTCCTGCTGCCGCGGGCGCGGGAGCCGTGGCTGCTGCTCCAGAAGGGAGTGGCGTTCGGCGCTTTCCTGAGCGCATTCTTCGCGGCCTTGGGATTCATCCGCGCCGCTTCTGAAAAATCCGGGCGCATTGAGCGTGCTGGCCGGCAATTGCTGGCGCAGCCGGCGGGCCGGCGCTACCTGGCGCTGACCCTGGGCAGCAATCTTTTCGGCCTGATCCTGAGCATGGGCGTGGTCAACCTGTTCGGGGTCATGGTCAAGCGCGGCAACCCGACGGAGAGCGGAGCGGAGGGCGGAAAACTTCGCGCCTTGCGGGAGCGGCGGGCCATGATGGCGATTCAACGCGGTTTTTCCATGGTGCCGACCTGGTCCCCGCTGTCCATCCCGATTCCCATCGTGTTGCAGGCCATCCCCACCCTTAGATGGGAAACGTTGGTGCCGGCGGCGCTGGCCGGCGCCTTGCTGCTGTTGCTGGCCGGGTGGGTGGATGACAAACTGGCTTTCAGCGGGCTCGAAAGCACCCGTGCCACGGACGGAAGCGGCGGCGGAAGCGGCGGTTGGATGGTGCATGCGCCGTTCGTTTTGCTGGTGTTGGGCATTTTCCTCGCTTCCGTGCTATTGGAAAAAACCGTGGGCAGTTCGATGGTGGTCGGCATGATGACCTGTGCCCCGCTGGCCGCGCTGCTGTGGATGGCCGGCCAAGCCTCCGGTCTCGGTTGGAAAAAGGGCGCGGCATCGCTGAGCCAACGCCTCAATCGGCAAGTGACCGAGGTTTTCCCCCAATACCGCACTGAAATGATCATCATGTTCATGGCGGGCTTCTTCGGAGTGCTGGTGCGGGAAACCCTGCCGCCGGGAACAATCCAGGAAGGGATTCGGTTTCTTGCGATTTCGCCGCGCTGGCTGCCGACGATCACTTATTTGCTGGTGATCGTTCTTTCGAATCTGGCCTTGCATCCTATGCTGGCGGTCATCATCCTCAGTTCCGCCATGCCCAATCCGGTCCAGATGGGGATCTCGCCGCTTTCCATGGCTCTGGCCTATCTCTGCGGCTGGGGGGTGGGGATCAGCGCCTCGCCGTACACGATATGCAACCTCATGATCGGGCAGTTGACCGGCAAAACCGCCCACTACGTGGCTTACCGCTGGAACGGCCGCTACCTGCTGGGGGTCACCTTGCTGGGCAGCGTCGTCCTTTATTTGCTGGCGTAGCAAGCCGGCCGATTTAACGGCCGCGTCGACCGCCGATGGCCTGGGCGATGCGCCGCAAGGCCTCCTCCAAGGTGGATCGCGGGCAGCCGAAATTAAGGCGCACATAGCCCGCCGCACCGAAGTCCTTGCCGTCCGATAGACCGACTCCCGCTTCCTCGAAGAACCGGGCGGGATCGGCTAGTCCGAGCCCCCGGGCGTCGATCCAGGCCAAATAGGTGGCTTGCGGCGGCACCATGGCAAGGCCCGGCAGGGCCGCCACCGCCGCCGTCACGGCTGCCCGGTTTTGCCGCAGGTAATCCAGCAAGGCCCGGCGCCAGGCGGCCCCCTCCCGATACGCCGCCTTGGCGGCGACGAAGCCAAAAATATTGACCGGCGGCACGATGCCGGCCATGACGGCGCGGAACCGCTGGCGCAGTTCCGCATTCGGAATGACGGCGAAGGAAAACCCCAGCCCCGGCAGGTTGAAGGTCTTGCTGGGGGCCATCAGGGTGATGGAGCGTTGCGCCGCGTCCGCGCCCAAAGCCGCGAAAGGCACGTGGCGCTTGTCCGCATCCAAAATCAGGTCGCAGTGGATTTCGTCGGAGCAGACGATCAAATCGTGCTGCCGGGCGAAATCGGCCACGGCCGTCAACTCCTCCCGGCCGTAGACTCGGCCCACCGGGTTGTGAGGATGGCACAGCATCAGCAACCGGGAACGGAGCGTGACCGCTTGTTCCAAGGCGGCCAAATCATGCTCCCAACGTCCATCGCGCTGCCGCAGCGGGACGCTGATCAGCGCTCTGCCGGCTCGGCGGGGCGCGGCGAGGAAGGGGGGATAAATGGGCGGGCAGACGATGACCCCGTCGCCTTCGTTCCCTGCCGCCCGGCAAGCCAGGTGCAGCCCCGAGGCCAGGCCCGGCAGCCACACCAGCCCATCGGGCGCCACTTCCCAGCCGTACTCGGCGGCCAAGTAGTCGCGGATCGCCGGGGCCAACTCCGCAGGCGGCGCCCCGTAGCCGAACACGCCGTGCTCCACCCGCTGCCGCAGTGCCCGGATGATTTCCGGGGGCGAAGTGAAATCCATGTCCGCGACCCATAAGGGCAGCACGTCCTTGCCCCGGTATTTGTCCCACTTCTCGCTGCCGGTGCCCCGGCGGTCGACAGGGGTGTCGAAGTCGTAGAAAGGCGAGGAGGACATCAGAAAACGGGCCTAAGCGGGTTTGCTTTCCGCGGCCATGGCCGTGCCCCGGAATACCCAGAAGTGCAGCAAGCTGGCCGCGAGGCCCGCGCATCCCGCCGAGAAGCCGAAGGCGGCGGCCGGTCCGACGGCTTGCCACAGGGCGCCGAACACGAAGGACGCGGGCAGCAGCAAGATCCCGGCGGTCAGATTGAACCAGCCATAGGCGGTGCCGAGTCGCCCCTGGGGGGCCAAGTCGGCCACCAGCGCTTTCTCGGCCCCCTCGGTGGCCGCCAGGAACAGCCCGTAAGCGGCGAACAGCGGCCACAGTAGGCCGCTGGACAGGCCGTTGACGGCCAGCAGCAGATAGCAGACTCCGTACAGGAGCCAGCCGGAAACGATAAGACGGGTGCGCCCCAGGCGGTCGGAAAGCGCCGCCAGGGGGGTGGAGAGCAGGGCGGCGATGAGCGAGGTCAAGGCCCACAACAGAGGGACTTGATGCTCGGGAAAGCCGAGTTCCCTGGCCCGCAGCAGCAAGAACATATTGGAGGAATTCCCCAGGGTGAAGAGCCCCAGCGCCGCCAGATAGCGCCGGAAGACGGGCGGAAATACTTGCAAATTCCAATGAAACGGCTGGGCCGGGGGAGGGGTCAAGGGGGCCGGCTCGCGCACCAGCAGGGCCAGGCCCACGGTGATGGCGCCGGGCACGGCGGCCCACAGAAAAATGTCCCGGTAGGGGAGCTGCAGGGACAGTAATCCGGCCGCCAACAGCGGGCCGATCACCGCGCCGGCGTTGTCCATGGCTCGATGCACTCCGAACGCCAGCCCCCTTTGCGCCGGAGCGACGGCGCGAGCCAGCAGCGCATCCCGGGGCGCGGTCCGCAGCCCCTTGCCCAGCCGGTCGGCAAACCGCAAGCCCAGCACCACCGGCCATGACCCGGCCAGGGCCAGCAATGGCCGGCCCGCAGCGGCGAAGGCATAGCCGGCCACCACCCAAGGCTTGGCGGAGCGGGTCCGGTCGGCCAGCATGCCCGCGAATAGCTTAACCAGACTGCTCACCGCTTCCGCGATGCCTTCGATGAGACCCAACACCCCCGGACCGGTCATCAGCACCGAGGCGAGATAGAGGGGTACCAAGGGATAGATCATTTCGCTGGTGGCGTCGTTGCACAGGCTTACCCATCCCAGCAACCAGACCGTGGCGGGCAGGCGAGACCAAACGTTGGACATCAGCGGACTTTCAGCACCCGTTGTTTTTCCCGCACCCACTCCCGGTCTTTTTCGGCTTGGCGCTTGTCGTGGAGCTTCTTGCCCTTGGCCAGGCCGATCTCCAGCTTGACCCGGCCGCGGCTGTAATGCATGTCCAAGGGCAGCAGGGTGTAGCCGGCCCGCTCCACCTTGCCGATCAGCCGGGCGATCTCTTGCTGATGCAGCAGCAGTTTGCGGGTCCGGGTGGGATCGGGGTGGATGTGGGTGGAGGCGGTGAGCAAGGGGCTGATGTGGCAGCCCAACAGGTACAGTTCACCCTGGCGGACGGTCACATAGGCTTCCTTGATCTGGGCTCGCCCGGCCCGAATGGCTTTGACTTCCCAGCCTTCCAGGGCGATGCCGGCCTCATGGCGCTCCTCGATGGAGTAATCGTGGAAGGCTTTTTTATTCTGGATGATGGACATGGGCAGTGAGTTTTCGGGTGATCTAGTGTATTTTACCGGCTTTTTATCCGGCGTCCGGCGCAGCGCGGCGCGATTCCATGGCGATGGTGGAAAAATCGGTACTGGTGGGCCATCCGGCTTCCGAGCTGTTTCGTTTGGTGGATGATGTGGCGAGGTATCCGGAATTCCTGCCCTGGTGCGGCGGCGCCGAAACCCTCCCCCTGGAGGATGGCTCGGTGCGGGCCACCCTCCATATCCGCTATCACGGCATCCGCCAGAGCTTCACCACGGAAAACCGGCGACAGCCCCCGGACTCCATCGAAATACGCCTGGTCAGCGGCCCTTTCCGGCATCTGGACGGACATTGGCGATTTATCCCCTTGGGGGATGCCGGCTGTAAAGTGGTGTTCCGGCTCCACTACGAATTTTCCAGCCGACTGCTGGAAAAACTGGTGGGCCCGGTGTTCCACCATATCGCCAATACTTTCGTCGACGCCTTCGTCAAGCGAGCCTCGCAACCGGCCAGCCGGACATGAGCGCATCGGAACCGATGATAACGGTGGAAGTGGCCTATGCCCTTTCCCAGGAACAAACCCTGCTCAAGCTCTCGGTGGCCCTGGGCACTACGGCAGAACAGGCGGTTCGAATTTCCGGAATTCTGGATCAACATCCCGAGATCGATCTTGCCCGCGACAAGCTCGGGATTTTCGGCCGCTTGGCGAAACCGGATATCGTGCTACGGGACAAGGATCGGGTGGAAATCTACCGGCCGCTGCTGGCCGACCCCAAGGAAGTCCGCAGAATGCGCGCCCGGCAAGGCAAGCGATAAGGAAAGGGAAGTGACCGGCCAACCGGTCACTTGCACCAGGAGTCCGCCGCTTTCTGGGCAGCTTGGATTTCCTGTTCCCGCTGACTGTCTTCCAGATACACCCGTTCCCCTTTTTCGTTGAACTTGGCGACCCGGGCGCCGGATTGCAAGGCGCGGAGCTGGGCCTGGGCCTGCTGGCAATTTTGCTGTTTGTCCTTTTGGGCGGCTTGTTCCTGGGCCTGTTTGGCCTGGGCCTCTTCCGCCGCAATGCGCCGCTGGCGAAACTCCAGTTCCTTTTCCGCGAAGGATTTGGGAGCGGAAGCTTTACCGTTGCCGGAGGCTGCCGGAGCCGGCGAGGGCGGCACGGCCAGGGATTTTTGCGGCTTGGCTCCGCCGGGCGGAGGCTCGGTAGTGTAGTGAACCTGCCCTTGGGCATCGGTCCATTTGTAAATTTGCTGAGCCGACACGGGCAAGGCGACCAACAGCGCGGCGCAAACGACGGACAGGGGGCGGAACATCGCTATCACCATCGGGTTATCTCCAATCCGCCTCACCATAGCGGTTTTCTCCATCGGGCGTCAACGGCCCCGGTTTTGCGGAACGGGCGCCTCGCTTATAATGCGCGATTTGGAAAGGATCATGCTATGCGTCCGGCGCAAAAAGCCCTGACCTTCGACGATGTCCTGCTGGTCCCTGCCCATTCCGAAGTGCTGCCCCGCGAAGTGAGCCTCGCCACGCGGCTGACTGGCTCCATTATTCTCAACATTCCCCTGGTATCCGCCGCCATGGATACCGTGACCGAGGCCCCCTTGGCCATCGCCCTAGCCCAGGAGGGCGGCATCGGCATGATCCACCGCAACCTGCCTCCCAAGGCTCAGGCCGGAGAAATAGCCAAGGTGAAGCGCTTCGAGAGCGGAGTCGTCAAGGATCCGGTGACCATCTCTCCGGCCATGACGGTGCGGGACGTGCTGAGGATCACCCAGGAGCATAAGATTTCCGGGCTGCCGGTGCTGGAAGGGAACCGGGTGGTGGGCATCGTCACCAACCGGGATCTGCGTTTCGAAACCCATCTGGACCAGCCGATCCGCAACATCATGACGCCTCGGGAGCGGCTGGTGGTGGTGAAGGAAGGCGATAGCCGGGAAACGGCCATGGAGTTGATGCACCGGCATCGCCTGGAGCGAGTGCTGGTGGTCAACGACGCCTTCGAATTGCGCGGGCTGATTACCGTCAAGGACATTCTCAAATCCACCGAGCATCCCCATGCTTGCAAGGATGGCTTGGGGCGGCTGCGGGTGGGGGCCGCGGTCGGAGTGGGAGCCGGCACCGAGGAGCGGGTGGAGTTGCTGGTGGAAGCGGGGGTGGACGTTATCGTGGTGGATACCGCCCACGGCCATTCCCAGGGAGTGCTGGACCGGGTGCGCTGGATCAAGCGGCGGTTTCCCGAGGCGCAGGTGATCGGCGGCAACATCGCCACCGCGGCCGCCGCCAAGGCGCTGCTGGACAGCGGCGCCGACGGGGTGAAGGTCGGCATCGGTCCCGGTTCGATTTGCACCACCCGTATCGTCGCCGGAGTAGGCGTGCCCCAAATTACCGCCATCCACACCGTTTCCGAGGCTCTGGCGGGAACCGGGGTGCCTTTGCTGGCCGACGGCGGCATCCGTTACTCCGGAGACATCGCCAAAGCCCTGGCGGCGGGAGCCGACGCGGTGATGCTGGGCGGCTTGTTCGCCGGCACCGAGGAAGCCCCCGGGAAAATCGAGCTGTTCCAGGGCCGCTCTTATAAATCTTATCGGGGCATGGGCTCCCTGGGGGCCATGCAGCAGGGCTCCAGCGACCGTTACTTCCAGGACGACGAGGACAATCCCGACAAGCTAGTGCCGGAAGGGGTGGAGGGCCGGGTGCCCTACAAAGGCAGCGTGGCGGCGGTGATTCACCAACTAGTGGGCGGGGTGCGCTCCGCCATGGGCTATCTCGGCTGCCCGACCATCGGGGACGTGCATGCCAAGGCGGAATTCGTGGAAATCACTTCCGCGGGGGTGCGGGAGTCCCACGTGCATAACGTGCAGATCACCAAGGAAGCCCCCAATTACCACGTCGACTGACGTCCCCCGGCGGGCACCGTCTCGCCGCTCCCCCGTTACAGATCTCATCATGCACCAGAAAATCCTGATTCTCGATTTCGGCTCCCAGTACACCCAGCTCATCGCCCGGCGGGTGCGGGAAGCACGCGTGTATTGCGAATTGCATCCCTACGACGTGGGCGAGGATTTCATCCGCGGTTTCGCCCCCTGCGGCATCATCCTGTCGGGAGGACCCGCCTCCGTAACCGAAGGGGATACCCCCCGGGCGCCGGACCTGGTGTTCCGGCTGGGCGTGCCGGTGCTGGGGATCTGCTACGGCATGCAGACCATGGCGGCGCAATTGGGGGGGGCCGTGGAAAGTGGGCAGGTGCGGGAATTCGGCTATGCCGAACTCACTGTATCCCGGCCTTCTGGCTTGTTGGACGATATCCACGATCGGCTGGACGCGGCGGGCCAAGGCATACTCGAAGTGTGGATGAGCCACGGCGACAAGGTCACCGTTTTGCCGGCCGGCTTCTCCGCCATAGCCGGCAACGCCGCCACGCCCATCGCCGCCATGGCCGACGAGGGGCGACGCTTCTATGGTTTACAGTTCCATCCGGAAGTGACCCATACTCTGCAAGGCAAAGCCATTCTCGACCGCTTCCTGCACCGCGTCTGCGGCATCGGCCATGACTGGACCATGCCGGGCTACGTGGAAGAGGCGATCGGCAAAATCCGCTCCCAAGTCGGGAAAGAGCACGTACTGCTGGGATTGTCGGGAGGGGTGGACTCATCGGTGGCGGCGGCCCTCATTTATCGCGCCATCGGTGACCAGCTGACCTGCGTATTCGTGGATAACGGCTTGCTGCGGCTGAACGAGGCGCAGCAAGTGATGGACGCCTTCGCCCGCCATCTGGGAGTCAAGGTGTTGGCGGTGGATGCGGCGGATCGGTTTTTGTCCCGCTTGGCCGGCGTCACCGACCCGGAGCAAAAGCGCAAGATCATCGGCCGGGAATTCGTCGAGGTGTTCCAGCACGAAGCAGCCCGCTTGACCGGCATTCAATGGCTGGCCCAAGGCACCATCTATCCCGACGTGATCGAATCGGCCCGAGCCAGCACCCAGAAAGCCCAAGCCATCAAATCCCACCACAATGTGGGTGGCCTGCCGGAGACCCTGCACCTGAAGTTGCTGGAACCGCTGCGGGAACTATTCAAGGATGAAGTACGGGAATTGGGGCTGGCTCTCGGATTGTCCCGGGAACTGGTATTCCGCCACCCCTTCCCGGGGCCGGGGCTGGGAGTGCGCATCCTGGGGGAAGTGCGGAGTGATTACGCGGATCTGCTGCGCCGGGCCGACGCCATTTTCATCGACGAACTGCGGTCCGCCGATTGGTATGACCGAGTCTCCCAAGCCTTCGCGGTATTCCTGCCGGTCCGTTCGGTGGGGGTGATGGGGGACGGACGCACTTACGAATACGTGGTGGCGCTGCGGGCGGTGGTGACAGACGATTTCATGACTGCCCGCTGGGCCGAATTGCCCCATGCCCTGTTATCCAAGATATCCAACCGCATCATCAACGAAGTACGGGGTATCAACCGGGTGGTATATGACATTTCCGGTAAGCCGCCTGCTACCATTGAGTGGGAATGAGGGGGTAGATGAGATCCTTGTTCTCGCGCCGGAGCAACCTTGAATGCCAGGGGTGCCCCGGGCGGGTTTAATCCCGCTGGCGACGGGAGCCGAACACCGCTTCCAGCAGTTCCATCGGCAGCGGAAAGACGATGGTGTTGCTCTTGTCTCCGGCGATGGCATTTAGAGTCTGCAGGTAGCGGAGCTGCATGGCCTGGGGCGACTGGGCTAGCACCTGGGCCGCCTGGAGCAGCTTTTCGGAAGCCTGCATTTCGCCTTCGGCATGAATCACCTTGGCTCGCCGCTCGCGCTCGGCCTCGGCCTGGCGGGCGATGGCACGCACCATGGATTCGTCGATATCCACGTGCTTAATCTCCACGTTCGCCACCTTGACGCCCCAGGCATCGGTCTGCGCATCGAGAATCTGCTGGATGTCGATGTTCAGGCGCTCGCGCTCGGCCAGCATGTCGTCCAACTCGTGCTTGCCGAGCACTGAACGCAGGGTGGTTTGCGCCAACTGCGAGACGGCCTCAATGAAATTTTCGACCTGGATGATGGCTTTCTGCGGGTCGATGACACGGAAGTACACCACCGCGTTGACCTTTACCGAGACATTGTCCCGGGAGATCACGTCCTGGCTCGGCACGTCCATCACCACCGTGCGCAGGTCCACCCGCACCATCTGCTGGATGCCTGGCACCACTAGCACAATGCCCGGCCCCTTTACCTTCCAGAAGCGCCCCAGCAGGAACACCACGCCGCGCTCATATTCGCGCAAAATGCGGATGCTTGCCACCGCCAGAATGATGATGAGTAGCAGCGCGCCGCTCCAGCCGAAATCCCAAATCATGATTCTTCTCCTTTCCGTTCCGGTTGAACCACCAAGGTGAGCCCCTCCACCGCCACGATCCTCGCCCGCGCGCCGCGGCTCATCGCCGTCGCGCTACGCGCCCGCCACCGCTCGCCGAATGCCCGCACCCAGCCTTCCCGTTCAAAATCTTCCAGCGCCTCGGCCGTGCCGCCCACCATGGCTTCCACACCCGACGCCGGCGGCCGGCGGCGGGCACGCATGGCGAAGGTACCGATGCCGAGCAGCACCAGGGCGCTGACCGTGGCCAGCGGTACGACGAAGGCAAGCGAGACTTCCAGGCCGGGAATATTGGCGTCGATGAGCATAAGGGAACCGGCGATGAAGGCGGCAACGCCGCCGATGCCCAGTGCGCCGAAACTGGGCACAAAGGCTTCCGCCGCCATGAGGCCGATGCCCACCAGTAGAAGCAGAGCGCCGACCGCGTTGATCGGCAGCATGGCGAGGGCGTAGAGCGCCAGCAGCAGGCTGATGGCGCCGATGATGCCGGCTACTCCGAAGCCCGGCGTATAAAACTCGAACAGCAGGCCGTAGATCCCCAGCATCATCAGGATCAGGGCGATATTCGGATCAGCTACCGCCGCCAGCAGGCGTTCCTTCCAGTTGTGCTCGACGGTGACGGTGGTGGCGTCGGCGAGGGACAGTACTCGTTTGTTTTCCCCCACCCCGACGCTGCGCCCATCCAATTGACGCAAGAGATCCGGAAGGTCCGTGGCAATCAGGTCCACTACCTTCAGCTTCGCCGCATCCTCCGCCGACAGGCTGGCCGCCTGGCGCACGGCCTGCTCGGTCCACTCGGTGTTGCGTCCGCGCAGTTGGGCCAGGCTCCTCAGATAGGCGGCAGCGTCCTGCACAGCCTTCTTCTCCATGGCGCTGCCCGGTAGTGCGCGGTCTTTGCCGTCCTCCGGCTTCTCCGCCGACGGCTTGCCGGCTTCTCCGCCGATGCCGATGGCCACCGGTGTGGCGGCGCCCAGGTTGGTGCCCGGCGCCATGGCGGCGACGTGGCTGGCATAGAGGATGTAGGTGCCGGCGCTGGCGGCGCGGGCACCGGCAGGAGCGACATAAGTGGCCACCGGCACTGGCGATGCAAGGATGCCGCGGATCATGTCGCGCATGGCGGAATCCAACCCGCCCGGGGTGTCGAGCTTCAATACTAGCAATTCCGCCTCCGCCTGCCGCGCCTCATCCAGGGCGCGCAGGAAATAGGCGGCGCTGGCCGGGCTGATGGCGTTGCGGATTTCGGTGACCACCACCGTCCTGGCAAAGGCGGTGAGCGGCAGAAGCAGCAGCGCGGCGGCACAGTACAGAAGACGTTTCATCGTTCCTTTTTCCGACAATCCATGGATAACCATAACACAAACCACCTTCGCGCCCCACAGAGAACAACCCAAATCTTCCCGTAATTTCCTGGCGCGCAGCCGGGTCGGTAGCGGGGTAGGGTAAAATACACACAGAATCACTTTACGGCTCCGCGAATGTAATGTAAGGAACGGAGATTCAGACCCGAAACCATGTGGATTTCAACAGCCGGGGAATTGATCGGGTGGGAATGAACGCACCCTTTGCCGCGGAATCTGCCGCGGATACGGAAGCGCTGGACCGGCGGTTCATGGAAGAAGCCCTGGCCTTGGCGGAGCAGGGCAGGGAGCGGGGCGAGGTGCCGGTGGGGGCGGTGGTGGTGCGGGCTGGGCAGATCGTCGGGCGAGGCTTCAATGCCCCAGTTTCCACCGCCAACCCGACCGCCCACGCCGAAATCGCCGCTTTGGAAGACGCCGCCCGCACGCTGGGCAATTACCGCCTGCCGGGCTGCACGCTCTATGTCACTCTGGAGCCTTGTCCCATGTGCGTCGGAGCGATTTTCCATGCCCGCATCCGGCGAGTGGTGTTCGCTACCGAAGACCCCAAGACGGGGGCCTGCGGCAGCGTCGTCAATCTGTTCGCCGAGCCTCGCTTGAATCATCACGCCACGGTGGTGGCCGGAGTATTGCGGGAGCCGGCGGCGGCGTTGCTGAAAGCGTTTTTTGCCCAGCGCCGGGGACGGCGGCAGCCATGACGATTCTCCGTATCCATTTGGCCGATCAGGTCTTGGTGCTGTTGGACGACGAGGGCAAAGCATCGCGCCGTTACCGGGTGTCCACCGCCCAAAATGGGGGAGGGGAGCAGTCGGGGAGTTTCTGCACGCCCCGGGGCTGGCATAGGGTGCGGGCCAAAATCGGGGCCGGTGCCCCCGTCAACACGGTTTTTGTCGGCCGCCGTCCCACGGGGGAGGTCTATACCCCTGAATTAGGCGTCCGATATCCCGAGCGGGATTGGATTCTCACTCGCATCCTGTGGCTTTCGGGATG
>JAHFQX010000027.1 GCA_023259135.1 Betaproteobacteria bacterium
CGCCATGAGAATGTCGAATTCGTGGTCGTGGTGGATCTTCAGTCGCTTGACCATGTATTCCCGCAGCACGCCTTCGGGGAGCAGGTTGCTGAAGAAAGGCGGCAGCTTCATCCGACTCGAATAAATTTCCCGCAGCTTGCGCTCAGTCGCTTCTTCATTTCCCGGCGTGTTGAAGGACAGACTCAGGACCGGCCGGCCGGGCCCCAGATCGATGTAGCTGTCATCGAAGGCGAACAGGCTTTTTCCGTCTGGAAAGCCGGTGAGATGGCCGACCGGCACATCGCCCAGCAGTATCTTCAGGACGCGGGCATCAGCCATTCGATGGCTCCTCGTCGTCCTTTACTTGGTAGCGTTCGAGCAGGGAAGGGGAAGAGACTGGAGCGAAAACTGAGGGCGCCGGCCCGCGCTTTGCTTTGAGAAGCGATTCAACCTTTGCCGCGTCCTCCCGCGGAACGGGCATGAGTTCCACGTCGAGCGCCTGGGCCAGCTTCAAGAGCGTGGATAGCGTGACGTCTCCCCCGCGCTCGAAGGTCGACACCTGCCGTTGCTGAATGCCGCTGCGGCGCGCAGCCTCGGCTTGCGACAGGCCCAGGCCAAGCCGGCGCGCTCGAATGGTCTGGTGGAGATTCGGCTTCATGAAATGAATTATAAGGCATAGAAATTGCCTTGCAATACCTTACAATACATAATCAGCACCCGGTCCAAGTATTGACCGCTATAGCGGGCGAGATGGATTTACGCTTGACGTACATCGTATCCCGGACTATGTTGTCCGGCAATGATCCCGAGTTATCGCGACAAGCGGACGAAGGAATTTGCCGAAGGCAAGCGCGTCAAGGAGTTCGAGGACTTTCGCCGCCAGGCGGAAAAACGCCTCGACATTCTCGACGCTGCAACCAGTCTTGCGGACCTTCAGGCGCTGCCATCGAATGCGCTGGAGGGCATGAAAGGCGACCGCAAGGGCCAGTACAGCATCCGCATCAATATGCAGTGGCGAATATGCAGTGGCGAATCTGTTTCGAATGGCCTGAGGGGCAGAGCGGACCTTCGAATGTCGAAATCGTGGACTACCACTGAAAGGAACTTGACCATGGCCCGCACACCGATCCACCCCGGCGAAATTCTCGCCGACGAACTCGAGGAACTCGGCGTCAGCCCGACCGAGCTGTCGCGGCAGATCCGGGTGCCCGCGAACCGTATCAGCCAGATCATCAACGGCAAGCGCTCGATCACCGGCGATACCGCGCTTCGTCTCGCCCACTGGTTCGGCACGAGCCCGCAGTTCTGGATGAATCTGCAGGCGCTCTACGACGTGCGGATGGCCGAGGAAGATGCGGGCACGGAGATCAAGACGCTCCCGACCAAGCCGGAAAAATCCCCGACCGGCCAACCGCAACCGGCGTAGCGCGGGAATCGTCATGCCGGGAACGAATGAAGCCTTTTCACGCGTCAAGATCGACGCTCAGCTCAAGGACCAGGGCTGGGACGTGCTGAATCCGAACGCCGTGCGCTTCGAGTACGTCCTCCCGGACAAGACCAAGGCCGACTACGTCCTTTGCGACCGTCACGGACGGGCGCTCGCCGTGATCGAGGCCAAGCGAGCCGCCATCAACCCCGCCGAGGCCGAAGCGCAGGCGAAGGCCTACGCCGCGCAGCTCAAAGTGCCCAAGGATGCGTTCCAGGTGGGCTGACCCGGCTCGCGCATTCGCGGTGGCGCTGGCGATGCTGTTGTCACCATCGCCAGGCTTGGGGCAGTCGATCCTCGTTTGGGTGCAGAGCTCGACCTTGGCCGGCTTCCAGTATTACGCCCGGGAGACACTCTGGGATACGCTGGCGGTCGGCGATCGGGTCGAGCTTGACCGTGATCCGGACAACCGCCACGATGGTCGCGCCATCAGGGTGTCCTATCGCGGCCAGATGATCGGTTTTCTACCCCGAGCCGGGAATGACGCGGTCGCGGCGGCCATGGACCGCGGCGCTCCGCTGGAAGGACGCATCGGCGCGCTCGCCACGGCACCGTGACCCGTGGCAGCGTGTCCGTATCGAAATCTGGATGCGCGTGCGCTGAGCCGCGCCGACCGTCGCACCGCCCTGTCCGGGCGCCCGGGCCACCCAGGCAGGCGGCCGCGAGGCACCCGGCGCGTTCAGCTTTCCTTCGAGCAGTCTCGCGGCGTGATGCCTTTTTCCTTGGCGTACTTCATCGCGGATTCTTCGACGAGCGGGCGAACGATGGATTTGTCCGACGATATCCAGTCGCTCACCAGCACCCATTTGCTGCCATCCCACTGATGGAATTTAACCGCATGGCCGCCTTCGTGGTCCGCGCATGAGGTCTTGAGCGGCTGCACCAGGCCCTCGGCGCCCAGCTCCCGCAGACGCTTCGCGTCCAGATTCAGGTGCTCCAGCGCCCAGCGCATTTCCTCGCCGGTGATCGGCCGCCTGCCGAAGCGCGCATGGGCAATACGCAAGGCCTCGATATTGACGATGCCCATCGCGACGCCGAGGTTGTAGTAGATGCTGCCCAGGCGTTTCGGATCCTCAAGGTTGCCGCGCTTGCCACCCGCATACAGGTGCCTGGCGATGTCCTTGATGACCGGAAAGTCAGTGCCGGACGGCGTTTCGACGACGGAAATATAGCCCTTGGCGGCATCGCCGGCGGGAATGACATCCTCCTCGGCACCGGCGATGTGCGTGCCGACGATGCGATCGGCAGGAAAACCGACCTTCTGCGCCATTTTCAGCGCCGTGACCGCCATGACGCCGGCGCCGCGCAGGATCACCCAATCGGGCTTCAACTGTCGCACGCGCAGCCACTGCGCTTGTTGCTCGGTGCCGGGATGACTGACCTCGATGTTGGTGAGTTCGAAGCCGTATTTCTTTGCCTGCGCATCCATGAGCGGCAGCGTTTCCTTGCCGTAGGGCACACCGACATAGACGTTGGCGATCTTCTTGCCTTTCAGCTTTTCGACGCCGCCTTCCTTCTGCGCGATGAACTGGATCTTGGCGGTGTTGGCGCTCCAGTAGGTGGCCATCAACGGGAAGACCCACGGAAACACGCGGCCATCGGCCGTGTCCGCGCGCCCATAGGTCGGCGTCACAACGGGGATCTTCTCGCTGGGCGTGCGATCGATCAGCGCATAAACCAGCGCGGTCATCATCGGATTGAGCGCCGGCGCACCGGTGCCCTTGCGCTTCAGCCGCTCGTAGCACTCCATGCCGCGGTCGGTCTGAAACCCGGTCTCGCAGTCCTCCCAGACCAGCTTGATGCCGTTCACACCGCCATCACGCTTGTTGAGCATGTCCATGTAATCGATGAAGCCGCCCGGCGCACCGCTGCCGATGGCCGTGACCGGCCCGGTGCGATAGGCGATGATTGGAATGTACTGCTCCTGCGCGAACACCGCACCGCTACCCAAGAATGCCAGGCCCAGGCCGGCGCCGACTGCCAGGTTTCGCCACGCTTTCATCACCCCTCCTCCGGAAATGTCCTTGTGATTGTCATAATGCGCGCCTGATGATAGGCGGGCGGCACGATGGCGTCAAGCAGCAGCGGTCATCAAGGGGCGGCCGCCCCGAGGTCAGATCGGATCCCAGCAGAACACGTCCATGGTTCGTTCCATCGGCGTGAGCCAGGTCTTGAATGCGGGCAGCACGCGCTCGGCGAGGGTCTCGGGTGTCCAGCCGGAATCACGATGGATGGAGCGCAGCGGACGTATCTGCGACATCAGGAACACCTCGTTGCCGATGACGGTAAAGATTTGCCCGGAGACGTCCTTCGCGGCGTCGCTCGCCAGGAATACGGCCATGGGCCCGATCTGCGCCGGATCCAGGCTTTTCCTCAGCTTGTCCAGGAAGGCAACGCGCTCCGGCGAGACGTACGGAACGGAATACCTGCCGAAGGTTTGCGTACTGTGCTCGCCGAAGACATGGGCTACGCAGGTCTCCGGCAATTCCCCCCACTGCTGAAATATCGCATCCAGCGCGCGTCCGATGTCATTGTGGTTTACCCGTGCTTGGCAGATCGAGAACCTTCGCCGCGCATGGAGACGGCTTCGTTCAAACCCGGATCGCACCTACAAGGGATATTTTAGGCAACTCTATTCTGCTGATGCTGAAAGAACACGGCATCATGCGCCGGGCCAACAGCAGCGTATGTGGCATCCGCCTGGCCATATCGGAGATGACCGGCCAGGATGTCCCAATCGAGTGGAAGAAGTTCTTCGACAAGGCATACAAGCGGGGGAAGCTCAGATCACGACGTGCAAGGGCCACTTCAAGCCCGGCGATATCTCGCCTTGCAAACGAGATTCACGAGAAGCGGCTCGAAAACATCCTGTCTCATGCAATAGTGAGGAAGACGAAGAAGCCAACCAAACCGATCAAATTTAACTGGCTGCGGGTCGGAGAGCGTGAACTTTCCTCCGAGGCGCGCAAGAGCTGCGCTCGAAGGGCTGGTAGGTATTGCGGCCTGTCGTGACTCGCTTCGCGGCGACATGTCAGCAATGCTGACAGTGAGCGCACGGCACTCGGCTTCGGGTAAGGGAACTACATCATGCTTGTGCGGCCACACCGTCAACCGCGAGAAACCTGAATCCGTTGTATGGCTATCTCGTCCGGCCACATACGTCGCAATCAAAAATGTCGTTGGACTTTGCCGGACTGAATTGAATCTCGTTGGCTGTGTCAGCCCGCTTGATGCCCGTTACGCGTCGCCCTTCGCTCGCAAGAGCGCTCGAAACCGGCCTCATCTCCTGAAAGCCGGTGGTCGCAAGGCTCGAAGTTATCCTAAGCTGCCGCCCGTCGGGGCATTCAGTCATGCGCATGACGCAATAGTTCGCATTTCTGCCGCAATACGTCAGTCGCGCCAGCAAACGGAATTCCGTTTGCATCGGCGTCCACCTCGAACGGGGATTCTCTCCGTTCTCAGTCTGTACCGCTGCCCCTGCTGAACGCTTGGCGCGCCAACCGCGCGTCCATGCGTAAGGCTCGTGGGGCGGACTCGTGCCAGCACACCGCGACGGCCTCGGCCGCCGCGATTCCTGCGCCAACATTTGTCCGCGCTCCTGCGGCAACCCATGGCTGCGCCAGCCGGCGTCGTCACTGGCGGATTACCGCCCGGCCGCTGGTCGAGTTGAACGGGCTCGATGCGGTGGAACGGCGAAGGCGGAGGCCAAGATCAAGTGCGTGATCGGAACTGAATCACAGTCCAAGGGGCTTTCCCATTGTCGCCAGTGAACCTATAATGGACTAAATTCAGTCCTACAACGTCGACCGGAGCTTCGCCATGCGCTCATCTCAGATCAAACCCATCAGCTATCTGAAGGCCAATGCTGCAGAGGTGCTCGACCGCCTGGCCGAGAGACGGGAACCAATGCTCATTACGCAGAACGGCGAAGCAAGGGCCGTGATCCAGGACGTTGCGTCGTACGAGGAAACGCAGGAGACCCTGGCGCTATTGAAGATTCTGGCCTTGGGGAACCGCGAGG
Organism: Betaproteobacteria bacterium; assembly: GCA_023259135.1. Lineage (GTDB taxonomy): Bacteria > Pseudomonadota > Gammaproteobacteria > Burkholderiales > JAHFQX01 > JAHFQX01. The sequence continues at coordinate 5,487 of JAHFQX010000027.1, forward strand.
TCGAGCAAGGCAGAGTCAGACCCCTTGCCGATGCCATCCGCCGCCTCCGGGCCAAGAAGACGGCGGCTTGATGGCCTACGAGGTTCTGCTCACGGCGGGCGCCGAGCAGGATCCGGAGAACATCTACGACTACATCGCCGAATCGGACTCGCCCGCAAAAGCGAATTACGTATTGACCCGGTTGTTGGAAGCCGCCAAGCAATTGGCCGCTTTCCCCGATCGCGGCTCCCATCCGAAAGAGTTGCAGGCACTCGGCATCCGGGAATATCGCCAGACCTTCTTCAAACCGTATCGCCTCATCTATCGGGTGATCGGTCGGCAGGTGGTCATCTATGTGATCGCCGACGGCAGGCGCGACATGCAGTCGCTGCTCCAGCGCAGGCTGTTGGGCGCTTGATCTCGGCGACCCCGGCTATGGGTATCTCGAAGAACGACGCCGTCTCCCTCGCGCAGGTTCGCGCCCGATTCTCGGAACTGATTCAAGAGGTCAAAGCCGGCGCCGAAAAGATCATCACCAAGGACGGTGATCCGTACGTCGCACTGATCGACGCGGAGCGACTCGAGCATTACCGCAGGCTGACGCGCGAACGCATTCACTTGCTGCTGATTAATGAGGCGGGCAAGGGGCTATCCATGTAGTCGCGGCACCAAGCAGCCCGCCGGCGCGCCGCAGGTCGCGCCAATGCTGCGGGATAGCCGCCGCCGGCAATCCGTTCGAGCAGCTCCGGGCCGAGCCGCGGCCGCGTGCGGGCCTTGAAACCAGCGTCGAAAAGCGCGTCGAGGAATCCAGGCGGCTTGTGTGCCAGCTCTGCTTGCGCCAGCGGGTGCAGCCGCAAAATCTCCAGCCGGCCGGCCAGCGAGTCCGCCAACCGGGGCACCAGCAACACATTCGCCGACCCGGTGAGAATAAAGCGGCCGGGCCTGCGGTCGCGATCGACCGCTGCCTTGATTGACGTGAACAGTGCCGGAACGCGCTGCGCCTCGTCCAGCACCACTTTGTCCGGGAGATCCGCGACAAAGCCTGCCGGGTCAGCCTGCGCCGACGCACGCAACGCGTCGTCATCGAAACTGACGTAGGCATACCCCTGTAAGCCCGGACACCGCCCAAATGAAAGGTTATGGTTCGGCCAAATGAAAGGATTGGAGCACAGCCCGGCAACTTGGCAGGTCGCTCTTATAGGTCTAACAGGCTTGAAAAACGCTCACAATGCTTCGATACGGCGGTCAAGCTGCCTACTCAGCACGAACGGAATCCGCACGTTGCCGTTCGCCCTGAGTAGCGCGAAGCGCGTATCGAAGCCTGTCCTGAGCAGGGTCGAAGGGGGGCAATTTTGGCGTTTTTCAACAGCCTGCTAACGCGCTTGCCTTGGCGGCGCTTTGCTCTTCGCACGGTTAGCCGCACGGCGGTCACTGAAGGTATCGGCGATGCAGCCGGCGGGCGCTGTTGCTGGCCGTTCATGGTTCGACAGGCCTGTCCTGAGTGAAATCGAAGAGCCCGCCACGGGCGGCCCCATCTAGACGAGGCGCCGGAACCCGGCGCGTCAAACCCTTAGAGCTTGTCCGGCAAATTCAGGGCGGGCAGGCGTTTGCGGTCAACTTCCGGCGCCGGCAGCGGAGAGACTTCCACCAGGGATTTGCGGCAGCGCCGAGCCAGTTCCTGATAGAGGGCGGTTCCGGCCGCCTTGCGGGCCACGTCCTGGTCGCTCATGGGCCGGACCGGCTGGGCCGGATTGCCGGCCAGCAGGGTGCGGGGCGGCACGGTAGTGCCGCCTTTGACCAGGGCCATGGCCGCCACCAGGCATTCCTCGCCGATGACGGCGCCGTCCAGCACCACCGCGTTCATGCCCACCAGGGAATTGCGTCCCACGATGCAGTTGTGCAGCACTGCGCCGTGGCCGATATGGCCGTCTTCTTCCACCACGGTATCCACTTCGCCGCCGTGGATGACGCAGGTATCCTGCACGTTGCTGCCGGCCTTGAGGACGATGCGGCCGAAATCTCCCCGCAGGCAGGCGGCGGGGCCCACGTAGCAGCCCGCTCCCACCCACACGTCGCCGATCAGCACGGCGCTGGGATGCACGAAGGCGGTGGGGTCCACCACCGGGATCACTCCGTCTATCGCGTAGCAGGGCATGGGCTTCTCCTCGGGGGTTGTTTCGGAATTGCCGGCAATCTTAGCAAATTTGGCATAATCTCCCTATTTGCCGCGGCTTATGGCGGCACTTTTCCGCTGGAGAGCCCCGCATGGATGCTTCGTCCCTTGTTCTCGAAACCGCCGCAGGGGTCGCCACCCTGACCCTGAACCGCCCCGAGCGGCTCAACGCCACCACCGTGCCGATGCTGCTGGAACTGCGGCGGGCGGTAGACCGGGTGGCGGCCGATCCGGCGGCGCGCTGCGTGGTGCTCACCGGCGCCGGACGCGGATTCTGCGCCGGCCACGATCTCACCGGGCGCAAACCGGGCACCGCGGAATCCGCCACCGACATCGCCGATCTCATGGACCGCCACTACAACCCCATTATTCGGGTCATCCGCAACATGCAAAAACCGGTGATCTGCGCGGTGAACGGGGTGGCCGCGGGCGGCGGAGCCAATCTGGCGCTGGCGGGGGACATTGTCATCGCCGCCCGCTCGGCTTATTTCGTCCAGAGCTTTTGCAAGCTGGGGGTGATCCCCGACTGCGGCGGCACGTATTACCTGCCCCGGCTGGTGGGGCGGGCCCGGGCCCTGGGGCTGGCGCTGCTGGGGGACCGGCTGGACGCGGAACAGGCGGCGCAGTGGGGCCTTATCTGGAAATGCGTGGACGATGCGGCGCTCATGTCGGAAGTTTCGCGCATCGCCTGGCGCTTGGCCGGCCAGCCCACCCGAGCTTTCGGCTTGATGAAGCAGGCCTTCGAAGCCTCCCTTGGCAACAGCCTCGATGCCCAATTGGATCTGGAGCGGGATTTGCAGCGCGTCGCCGAGCATTCCGCCGACGGCCGCGAAGGCATCGCGGCTTTTTATGAAAAGCGCAAGCCGGTATTCACCGGCCATTAGATTTTTCCTTTATCGATCTCGGAGAGTTCCACCATGCTCGAATCCATCGTGTTTAAAACCGAGCGCAAGCTGTCGCGGTTCCTGGATCCGCGCCGCGACTTTCAGCCCTCGGAACACCCCAGCGAGATGCGCTACGATCCGCTCACCGGCCTTTCCTCGCGCATCTGTCACTTCGCCCACGCCACCGCGCCGCCCATGGACTTGGCGCCCATCGTGGAGCGCTCCTTGCCATCCTGTCCGTTCTGCCCGCAAGTGGTGATGAAGCTGGCTACCCGCTACGAGGACCGGCTGGTGCCGGGTGGGCTGTTGAGCCGCGGCGGCGCCTTGCTGTTTCCCAATCTGTTTCCCTACGACGAAGTGTCGGCGGTGGCGGTGATGTGCCGGGAGCATTATTTTCCCTTGGCGGAGCTGCCCGCCCGGGTGCTGGAAGACGGCGTGGGGGTGGCGAGGGATTTCCTGCGGCTGCCGGCCTTGCGCGACGAAGTGGGCGGGGACGCGGCCTATCCCATCGTGGCGTGGAACTACACGACGGTGGCGGGGGGATCGATGATCCACCCTCACATGCAGGTCATCCTGTCGAGCAACCCCGGCAACGCCCTGCGCCGGGAACTGGCCGCCGAACAGGCCTACAAGGAGCGCCACGGCCGGCTGTTCCGGGAAGACTTGCTGGAAGCCGAGCGGCGGCGCGGCGAGCGCTGGATCGGCGAATCCGGTTCGGTGTGCTGGCACGTGCCCTTCGCCCCCAGCGCCTTGCTGGGCGACGTGGCGGCGGTATTTCCGGGGCGGGCCACTTTTCAGGATCTCACCGACCGGGACGTCGCCGATTTCGCCGAGGGGCTGACCCGGGTGCTGGGCTACTTCGCCACTCTCGACATCCAGGGCTTCAACTTGATGTTCTTCAGCGACGCCTGCGGCGCGGCGCCGGACCGCCATTGGCTAACGGTGAAGGTGTTGCCCCGCTTCATCATCGGCCCCAAGCTGATGGTGCAGGACACGTCCTACGTCCAGTTGCTGCTGGAGGACCGCTTTGCCATGCTCTTTCCCGAGGAGGTGGCGGAAAAGCTGCGGGAGTTTTGGAATGCCCAGCCCCGGCTGCGGGCGGCCCAGGGCTGAAACAGGCTATTTCAAGACCGCCGCCGCCACCACCTTGCGAGTGAGGTGGGGCGCGAACATCTCGATGAAATCGTAGACATAGCCCCGCAGGTAGCTGTCCCGCCGGATGCCGATGCGGGTGACGCTGGTTTCGAACAAATGGCTGGCGTCCCGGGCCCGCAGGGTCCGGTCCCGCTCGGGATCGAAGGCCATGCGGGCCATGATGCCGACCCCGAGTCCCAATTCAACGTAGGTCTTGATGACGTCGGCGTCGATGGCGGTCAGCACCACGTTGGGGGTCAATCCCTTGGCCTGGAAAGCCTTGTTGATGGCGGTGCGCCCGGTGAAGGCGAAATCGTAGGTGATGATAGGATGGCGGGCGATGGCTTCCAGGGTGAGGGTTTTTTCCTTCAGCAAGGGATGGCCGGGGGGCGTGACCACGCAGCGGTTCCACTCGTAGCACGGCAGCATCACCAGTTCCTGGAACAGCTCGATGGCCTCGGTGGCGATGGCGATGTCCGCTTCGCCGGAAGTCACCAATTCGGCGATCTGCATCGGGCTGCCTTGACGCAGGCTGAGCCGCACCTTCGGATAGCGGGCGGTGAAGCGCTGCACCACCGGGGGCAGGGCATAGCGCGCCTGGGTATGGGTGGTGGCGATGGTCAGGGAACCGCTGTCCTGGCTGGCGAACTCCATGGCCACTTGCCGCAGGTTTTCGGCGTCCCGCAGCAAGCGGCGGATGATGTTCAAAATCTGCTGGCCGGGCTCGGTCAAGGCCACCACGCGCTTGCCGTGGCGCACGAAGATCTCCACCCCCAGCTCTTGCTCTAGCAGGCGAATCTGCTTGCTGATGCCGGGCTGGGAGGTATGCAAGGCCTCCGCCGCCTCGGAGATGCTGAGCCCTTGCTTGACCACCTCGTCCACATAGCGCCATTGCTGGAGTTTCATCGAGGCCCCCGTCATAACTTCAAAGAATAAAATTGTAACTTGATATTCTTTGCAAATATATAGAACCTTGCTAGGATTCCGGCCTCTGAGAATATGTGGGCCGGCCGTTATAAAAGCCGGGGCGTCTTGTGGATTGGGGTTACAGCTTATCCGGCCTGATCGTGGGCCTGATCGTGGGAATGACAGGCGTGGGGGGCGGTTCCCTCATGACCCCGTTGCTGGTGACCGTGTTCGGAATTTCTCCGGCCACCGCGGTGGGCACCGATTTGCTCTACGCCGCCGTCACCAAGGCGGGGGGCGTGTGGGTGCACGGCCGTCGCGGCCATGTGGATTGGACCCTCGTCGGCCGCTTGGCGACGGGCAGCATCCCCGCCGCGATACTGACGGTGGCGGCCCTGGGACTGCTGGGGGTCAAGAGTAAGCACTTCTCCACGGTGGTGATGGCCGCCTTGGGAGCGGCCTTGATCCTGACGGCCCTGGCCTTGCTGTTCCGGGAACGGCTGACGAGGCTGGCCCGTTCCCGGGGCGAATGGCTCGGCGGTCCCGATTCCGCCGCCCGGCACCGGCTCACCGTGGTCATAGGCGCGGTGCTGGGGATCTTGGTGGCGATATCCTCGGTGGGAGCCGGGGCCTTGGGCGTGGTGGCGCTAGTGCTGCTCTACCCCAAGCTGTCCGCGGTGCGCATCGTCGGCTGCGACATCGCCCACGCGGTGCCGCTGACCCTGGCGGCGGGGCTGGGGCACTTCGCCTTGGGCACGGTGGACTTCACCCTATTGGGCAGCCTGTTATTGGGCTCCCTGCCCGGCATCTATATCGGCAGCCATATCAGCGCCAAGATCCCGGAGCGCTTGTTGCGGCGGATGCTGGCCGTGTTGTTGGTGGCCATCGGCGGTAAACTCATGGCCATGGCCGTTTAATCTTGAAGGTGAGCACAGCATGAAACCACTACAAAATTGGTCGAACGCGGAGGAAATCGAATACTTCGGGAAGGCCGTCCGGGACTTTCTCGATCACAAGACGGATGCCGACCGCTTCACCGCCATCCGGCTCCAGCAAGGGGTCTACGGCCAACGCCAGGAAGGCGTCAACATGATTCGGGTCAAGCTGCCCGGCGGGCGAGTGGATGCCCCCGGCTTGCTGGCCATCGCCGATGTGCTGAAGCGCTATGTCCGCGACGATCACGAGGTGGTGCACATCACCACCCGGCAGGACATCCAGATCCACTACGTGCCCCTGGAACACACCCCCGCGGCGCTGCGCCGCCTGGGGCAAGGCGGCTTGACCACCCGCGAAGCCTGCGGCAACACCTTGCGCAACATGACCGCCTGCCCCCTGGCGGGGGTCTGCCCCCGCGAGCATACCGACGTGAACGTCCACCTGGACGGCGCGGTGGCCCATTTCCTGCGCAACCCCCTCAACCAGCAACTGCCCCGCAAGTTCAAGATCAGTTTTTCCGGCTGCGAGGCCGATTGCGCCCAGGGCATGTTCCACGATCTGGCGGTGATCGCGGTGCGGGATGGGGAGCGCCACGGCTTCAAGGTGCTGGCCGGCGGCGGGCTGGGCCACAAGCCCCGGGAAGCCCTGGTGGTGGAACCCTTCGTGGAGGAAAAAGACCTCATCAAGGTGATGGAAGCCTTGGTAGCCTTGCATAACCGCTATTCCGACCGGGTCAAGCGGGCCAAGGCCCGCATCAAATTCCTGGTGGACCGCTTCGGCGCCGAAGGCTTCCTCGTCAAATACCGCGAGGAACTGGTTCGCACCCGTTCCGCCCTGGAAGCCCAGCATTATCCCCAGGGGGATTGGCGCGTCCCGGCGCCCGGCGAGATTCCCGGCTCCGGCGTGCCGCGCCGGGTGTTCCCCCAAAAACAAGCCGGCCGATCCGTGGTTCCGGCTAGCGTTCCCATGGGGGATCTGCGGGCCGTTCAATTGGAAGGGCTGGCGCAACTCTTGAACCGCTTCCAACTGCCCATGCTGAAAGTGACCCAGGATCAGAACCTGCTGATCCCCGACGTGCCCGACGCCCAAGTCGGCTCGGTCAGCGCGGCGCTGGCCGCCCTGGGCCTGGGTCTTCCCCAGGCGGGCGATAACGTGGTGGCCTGCCCCGGCACCTCCACCTGCCGCCTGGGCATTACCTCCAGCCCCATTCTCGGCCCCAAGCTGTCCGGCGGCCCCCACAATTTGCGGATCCGGGTATCCGGCTGCCACAACGGCTGCGCCCAGCCGGAAGCCGGGGATATCGGCATCTACGGCGAAGGCCGGCGCCTGCATGGCCGGCTGGTGCCCCATTATCAAACCTACTTCGGCGGCGACGGCATGGCCGGCCGGGGGCTGGCCATCAAAGGGCCCTCCATTCCGGCGGCCCGCATCGAGACCGCCGTGGATCGGGTGAAGCACGCTTACGCCGCCGAGCGCCAGGCCGATGAAGCGTTTTTCGAGTGGAGCCGCCGGGTCGGCATCCAGCACATCACCGATCTTTTGAAGGACCTGACCGTGGTCGCCCCGGAGGATTTGCAATCGGTGGCGCGGGATCACGGCACCACCACCGATTTCCGGGTGCTGCAACTGGGCGGCGGAGAGTGCGCCGGGGCCAATCAAATGCAGGTGGGGGCCAATTTCTTCGAGGCCGCCCACGAGCGCATGTACCGGGATGCGTTGCTGTTCCAGCGCAAATATGGCGATGCCGTGCAATGCGCCGAGACCGTGGCCCGTCTGGTGGCCCAGGCCGCGGTGCAGTTGGCGGGCGGCCCCAAACAGGAAGACTTGGCTTTGCTGGCGGAGGAACTCTCCCGCTTGCTGCCGGAACATGCCGGCTTGGGTGAGGCGCTGGCCCGCTGGCATCCAGCAGTCCTGCAAGTCGAGGCCCATACCGACAAGGGATTGGCGGCGCTGTTCGCCGAGCAGGATAGCTGGACCACCGCTGTCGCGGCCTTGTGCCTGGCCCGGGAGCCGCAACTGGACCTGAACGGCGCCCTGCCCCGCAACGGCACGGCGGACCCAGCCCAGCAGCCCGCCTTGCAAACGGCCTAGAGAAATATCATCATGACCCTCGACGAAAAAATCGCCCGCGCCGCAGCCCTGCTCGGGCAAGCGCGGCAGGATCATCCGCCGGTGGTCTTCGCCGCCAGCTTCGGCGTGGAGGATATGGTCCTCACCGACCTCATCGCCCGGCAATTCCCCGACATTGAGATTTTTTCCCTGGATACCGGCCGGCTGCCGGAGGAAACCTACGACCTCATGCGGCGGGTGGCGGACCGCTACCACCTCAAGATTCGCATTTATTTCCCCGAGGCCGAAGCCGTGGAGCGCTATGTGGCGGCCCACGGGCCCAACGGCTTTTACGATAGCGTGGAACTGCGCAAGGCCTGCTGCCATATCCGCAAGGTGCTGCCGCTGCGCCGCGCCTTGGCCGGCAAGGGAGCCTGGGTCACCGGCTTGCGGCGCGAGCAGGCGGCGACCCGGCAAGATCTGCCGGAAACGGAATTCGATGCCGACAACGGCTTGCAGAAATACAGTCCGCTGGCTTCCTGGACCGAAGCCGAAGTATGGGCTTATGTCCGCGACCGGGACGTCCCGTACAACGCCCTGCACGACAAGGGCTATCCCAGCATCGGCTGCGCTCCTTGCACCCGGGCCATCACGCCGGGGGAGGACATCCGGGCCGGCCGCTGGTGGTGGGAAAATGCCGACTCCAAGGAATGCGGATTGCACCCCAGTCAACCTCGCGCGGCCTGACGGATACCCCATAGCATTCGGAGACACGTTGCCATGAATCTCGCGGTTATCGAACCGACTCCCGCCAAGCCGGAGCATCGTTCCTTGCCGGCCTTGACCCACTTGGATTTGCTGGAGAGCGAAGCCATCCACATCCTGCGGGAAGTGGCGGCGGAATGCCGCAATCCGGCGCTGCTGTTCTCCGGGGGCAAGGATTCCATCGTGCTGTTGCGGCTAGCCGAAAAAGCCTTTCGCCCGGCGCGCTTTCCGTTTCCGCTGGTGCATATCGACACCGAGCACAATTTCCCGGAGGTCATCGCTTTCCGCGACCGGCGCGCCGCGGAATTGGGAGAACGGCTCATCGTCCGCAGCCTGGAGGATGCCATCCGGCAGGGCCGGATCACGCTGCGCTCTCCAGACGAAAGCCGCAACGTGCATCAATCGGTGACCTTGCTGGACACCATTACCGAATTCCGCTTCGACGCCATGATCGGCGGCGCCCGGCGGGACGAGGAAAAAGCCCGCGCCAAGGAGCGCATCTTCTCCTTCCGCGACGAGTTCGGCCAATGGGATCCCAAGAACCAGCGCCCGGAATTGTGGGATCTCTACAACCCGCGGGTGTTTCCGGGCGAACACATGCGCGTGTTCCCCATCAGCAATTGGACCGAGATGGATGTCTGGCAGTACATCGCCCGGGAGCGGCTGGAGGTCCCCGACATCTATTTCGCCCATCGGCGCGACGTGATCCGGCGGGGTTCCGGCCTGTTGCCGGTGTCCTCCCTGGTGCGGCCCAAGCCGGGGGAGGAGGTGCTTAACGTGTCGGTGCGGTTTCGCACGGTGGGGGACATGAGCTGCACCTGTCCGGTGGAATCCACCGCCGCCACGCCGGAGGAGATCATCCTGGAAACCGCCGTGACCCGCATCACCGAACGCGGCGCCACCCGTCTGGACGACCAGACTTCGGAGGCGTCCATGGAATTGCGCAAGAAGGAGGGATATTTCTGATGGCTGCCGCTCCCATTCTCCTTCAGGAACTGGATCTGCTGCGGTTTACCACCGCCGGCAGCGTGGACGATGGCAAAAGCACCCTGATCGGCCGGCTGCTCTACGATTCCCAGGCCATCTTCGAAGACCAGCTTTCCGCCATCCGGAACACCACCCGGCGGCGCGGCATGGCCGGAATGGATTTGTCGCTGCTCACCGACGGACTGGTCGCCGAGCGCGAGCAGGGCATCACCATCGACGTGGCCTATCGCTACTTCACCACGCCGCGGCGGAAGTTCATCATCGCCGACACTCCGGGCCACGAGCAGTACACCCGCAATATGGTGACCGGGGCTTCTACCGCCAATCTGGCGGTGGTGCTGGTGGATGCCCGCAAGGGCTTGCTGACCCAATCCCGCCGCCACACCGCTATCGCCAACCTGCTGGGGATTCCCCATCTGTTGGTGGCGGTCAACAAAATGGATCTGGTGGGTTACGATCAACAGGTGTTCGAGAACATCCGCCGGGAGTTCGCCGAATTCGCCGCCCGGCTGGATTTCTCCACCGTGGACACCATTCCCATCTCCGCCCTGAACGGCGACATGGTGGTGGAACGGGGAGACCGGCTATCCTGGTATTCTGGCCCGACGCTGCTGGAACGGCTGGAAACCATCGAGATCGACCACGATCTGAATCTCTCCGATCTGCGTTTTCCGGTGCAATGGGTATGCCGTCCCCAGACGGATGAATATCACGACTTTCGCGGCTATGCCGGGCGAATCGAATCGGGGGCCGTCGCCGTGGGAGAAGAAATCGTTGCGCTGCCCTCCGGACAGCGCAGCCGGATCGCGCGGATCGTCACCTTGGACTGCGATTTGCCCCTGGCCCGGGCGCCCCAGTCGGCGACCCTGGTGCTGCAGGACGATCTGGATATTTCCCGCGGCGATATGCTGGTCAAGGCCGATTCCCTGCCCCGGACGCAAAAAGATTGGGAGGCCACGGTCTGCTGGCTATCGGAGCAGCCCATGGACCCACGGCGTAAATATTGGGTCAAGCACACCACCCGCACCGTGAAGGGCCTGTTCACCGGCATCCGTCATCGCCTGGACGTCAACACCCTGGCGGAGCAGCCGGCCACGGGCTTGGCCATGAACGACATCGCCCGGGTCGGCCTCAAGGTCCAGCAACCGTTGATGGGCGACGACTACCGGCGCAACCGGGCCACCGGCTGCTTCATCGTCATTGACGAAGCCACCAACAACACGGTGGCGGCGGGATTGCTGGGGTGACCGGAAAAATCTATCTGGTCGGCGCCGGTCCGGGGGCTCCGGATTTGCTCACGCTGCGGGCTTCCCGCCTGCTGCAGCAAGCCGACGCGGTACTGTACGACGCCTTGGTCCATCCCGAGGTGGTGGCGCTGGCCCGCCAGGCAAAAAAAATTCCCGTCGGCAAGCGTTGCGGTCGGCATTCCGCCGACCAACAATTCATCAACAAGCTGCTGGTGGAAACCGCTCGCCAATACCCCGTGGTGGTACGCCTCAAAGGCGGCGACCCGATGCTGTTCGGCCGCGCCCACGAAGAGCTGGAAGCCCTGACGGCGGTCGGCATTTTCTGGGAAGTGGTGCCCGGCATCACCGCCGCCTCGGCGGCCAGCGCCGAACTGGGGGTGTCCTTGACGCGGCGCGGCATGGCCCGCAGCGTCGCCTTTCTCACCCACCGGGTCAAAGCCGGGGCGCCGCCGTCGGAGTGGCTCGCCGCCGCCCAAGGCGCGGATACCGTGGCGTTTTACATGGCCGGGGGAACGGGCCCGCAAGTGGCGGCGGCCCTGCTGCAAGCCGGTAAGTCTCCGGACACGCCGGTAGTATGGGTGGAATCCGCATCCCTTCCGGAGCAGCGGCGGCATGCCACCACCTTGGGCCGCTTCAGCCGGGAACCCCCGGAGTCGCCCCAGGGGCCCGCCCTGCTGCTGGTGGGAGAAGTCTATCGGGAATGCCTCGCCGCAGAAGCGGGCAACTCGTCGGGAGACAGGACGGACACCGTAGCCGATGGGCAAACAGCCGAAAAGCAATCAGGGCAAAAGCGGTCTCCGACTATTTGCCCCAGCGCTTCTCCTCCGGCCAAGGCTGGTCCTTGAGGGCCGGCTCCTCGGGAAATCCGGCGCCGCGCTCCGGCGGAGCCTCTTCCACCGACGCCAAGCTGATTTCCGAATCCAATTCTTCCGCCAAGCGGGCTTCGGCTTGTTCCTGGCTGGCCCGCACCCGTTGACGTTGTTCCAGATAAACCACCGCGGCGTCTCGCAGTAAATCAGCCGCCTTCAGACGGGACAACTCCGCTTCTCGCTCCAGCCGGGCGGCAAGTTCATCGGAAAGGCTAATAGTGTAGGAAGGCATGGGGATTCTCCCTCGGGTTTTGGGCGATCCATTATATGTCGGATATGTGTCGGAATATCCGACGACAAATCCAGCAGTTCGACGTTACTCAGAAGTCGCCAACTTAGGCGACCAAAATACGCTGGAAACCCGCATGAAATCCGTGCTCAATGTTGCACAAGTTACCGTTTCCTGAGTAATTCGGTTCATCCGCGGCGGCGGGGTTTGCGGGGCGCTCGCTCGAACAAGATGTCGTAAACGGGTCGGGGCAGCGCTTTGAGGGCCGCGCCCACCACCGCCATGGGCCAGGGAACCACGCCATGGCGCCGCTCCTTCGCCGCCATGGCAGCAATCCGCGCCGCGGCCCGCTCGGCGTCCAGCAAAAACGGCATGAAATAAGGATTGCCCGCCGTCATGGGGGTGCGGATATAGCCGGGACAGATGGTCACCACGGCGACTCCAGCATTCCGCAACTCCAATCGCAGACTTTCCAGATAAGCGATGACTCCGGCCTTGGATGCGCTGTAGGCCCCCGCCCCCGGCAGGCCCCGGAATCCGGCCAGGCTGGCAATGCCCACCAGCGTCCCTTGGCGGGCACGGCGCATGGCCTCGACGAAAGGGTGAAAAGTGTGGACCACGCCCAACAAATTGGTTTCCACGATTTCCCGAAATACCGCTAAATCCTCCGGGCATTCGGTGAGCGTCCCCGCGCTCACTCCGGCATTGGCGAATACCAGCTCGGGACAGCCGTAACGGCCCATGAAATCGGCGCCGGCCCGCGCCAGGGCCCCCGCATCCCGCACGTCGGCGACATAGCTCGCCGTCTCGCAGGGCAAGGATTGAGCCAGCTCGTCCAAGGCTTCGGCCCGCCGGCCCGCCAAGCCCAGGCAGGCCCCGGACCGGCTGCCATAATGGCGCGCCAAGGCCGCCCCCAGCCCGCCGGAAGCTCCGGTGATAAAGACCTTGAGCGGGGGGGACGAACCCGGCACCTAGCGGGCCCGATTTCGGCGGGCCAGCCGGACGAGATGATCAAGCACCGGGATCACCTCGGGAACCCCGCCGGTCAAGCCGCTGGAGGTCAGATATTTGCCATCCACCACCAGGGAAGGAGTGGCGTGGATATCGTAAGTGTGGGTGTATTCCTTGGCCTGGGCAAGCTTGGCCCGTATCGGCTCGGAATCGTAGAGCTCGACGAACTTGCGGCGGTCGATGCCCTGGCGTTGAGCCCAATCGGCCATCACCTCGGGGTTGCTCATGGCCATTTCCTCCTGGTGATAGGAGCGGTAGACCTGCTGATGCAACCGCTCCAATTCCCCCAACGCCTCCAGAACGAAGAACGTTTTGGCCAAAGGGACCCAGCTTTCGTGGCGCACCACCGGCAGGTGGCGAAACGCCACGTCGGCGGGCTTATTCTTGAGCCATTGCTCCAACAAAGGTTGGAGTTCGTTGCAATAGGGACAGGCGTAGAAGAAAAATTCGATGACCTCGATCTGGCCTCCCGAAGCGGTGGGCAGCGGCCCGATGAGACGGTAGTCCCTCCCGGATTTGGCTTCCTGCTGGGCAAGGGCGGCGGGGACGCCTCCCCAAAAAACGGCCGCCAGCAGCGCCGGCGCCGCAATGGCTCCGAACCGCTTAATTTTTCTTGCCGGAGCGGGATTTCCGGGCCAATGCCACCAGTTCATCCAAAATTTCCGAGAAGCGCTCATAGCTGCCCGCCATGGAAGGAGCCGTCAGATATTTGCCGTCCACCACAATGGTGGGGGTCCCCGTCACGCCGTAACTGCGGGTCAATTGCGCCGCCCGCTGGGTCTGATTCTGCACCGCGAAGGACTGATAGACATCGGCGAACTTCTGCCGATCCACACCCTGCTTGGCCACCCAATCGAACAGGAGCTTGGGATCTTCAAGCCGGATATTCTTTTCGTGGACCGCCGCGAACACCGCGTCATGGAACTTGCCGACGAGATCCAGGGCGTCCAGGGCGTAATAAGTCCGGGTCAGCGGCAGCCAATTGTCCGCCAGCACGGCGGGGATACGGCGCAGTTCCACGTCTTTGGGCTGCTTCTTGAGCCAAGCCTTGAAGCTGGGCTGCAAACTGTAGCAATGGGGGCAGCCATACCAGAAAAACTCCAACACCTCCACGTTCTTGCCTGTCTCCACCGGCTGGGGGGGTTGCAGCGAACGATAGTCCTTGCCCGGCTGAACCGCTGCCGCCGCGGCGGAGCAAAACAATAACGCCAGCAAACCGGAACCCATGGATCGAAGGAATAGACGCATCAAGAAACTCCAGAAAATAACGGGGGGAAGCCACGCTTCCCCCGTAACCAGCCAAACCCGAGGAAGGGACCGTTCCCGGCGCGCCGGGCCGGGAACAGTCTACCGCGTCAGGATTCCTTGGAGCAATCCCGCGGCGTGATGTTCTTCTCCTTGGCGTACTTGGCCGCGGATTCCTCCACCAGCTTGCGCACCAGCGCCCGGTCGGGCTGGATCCAGTCGGAGATCACCACCCACTTGCCGCCGTCCCACTGCTGGTACTTGGTGGCCCCGCCGCCTTCGTGGTCGAAACACGAGGTTTTCATGGGCTGGATCAAACCCACCGCCCCCAGTTGCTTGATGCGCTTGTCGTCCATGACGATGTTTTCCAGACCCCAGCGCACCTGCTCGCCGGTCAGCGGCCTTTTACCATACTTGCGTTGGGCTACCCGGATGCCTTCCAGGTTGAGGATGGCCTGCACCACCCCGGCGTTGTAGGACACCCCCCCCACTCGCTTGACGTCGTCCAGATAGCCCTTCTTGCCTCCCGAGTAGTAGCGCTTGATGAGCTCTTGAAGCACCGGATAACTGCTGCCCACCGGAATGAAATTGTTGCCGATATAGCCCCTGGCCGCCTCCCCCGCCGCGCCCACCTCATCTTCCGCGGTAGCCCACCACATGCCGACGATGCGGTCGGCGGGGTAACCCACTTTCTGGGCCGCCTTCAGAGCCCCCGGCGTCATCACTCCCAGGGTGCGCATGATCACCCAGTCGGGCTTATGCTGGCGGATTTGCAGCCACTGAGCCTGTTGCTCCGTGCCGGGCGGCGCCACCTCGATGGGAATCAATTCAAAACCATGTTTCTTGGAGAGCGTATCGAAGATGGGCAGGCTTTCCCGGCCAAAGGGAGAACCATGGTAGACAAAGGCGATCTTCTTCCCCTTGAGCTTGTCCATTCCGCCTTCCCGCTGGCCGATGAACCGGATCATGGTGGTGTCCCCGCTCCAGTAACTGGTGATCAGCGGAAAAATATAGGGGAACACCCGGCCGTCGGCGGTATCCGAACGGGCCTGCCCCATGGTGATCATGGGGATCTTGTCGACCACGGTGCGCTCGGTCAGGGCATAGGTCACCCCGGTATTCAGCGGGTTGATGAGGGAAGCTCCGGTGGGGCCTTTGCGCTTGAGCCGTTCGTAGCATTCCAGGCCCCGATCCACCTTATACTCGAATTCACATTCCTCCCAGGTGATCTTGACGCCGTTGATGCCGCCGTCCCGTTCGTTGATCATCGTCATGTAATCCAACTGCCCCCCGGTAACCCCCAGCCCGATCCCCGCCAGGGGCCCCACTCTAAAATTGGGGAAGGGAATGAACTGTTCGTTGGGCGCCGCCCCGACGGATCCCGCCAGGGACAGCAAAAGGCCCCCCCCCGCTCCCAAGACAACTCGCCAACTTTGCGCTTTTTTCATATAGCCTCCCTTTCACCACGGTTGACATTCACCCCCTTGCGGGGCCCTTCAACAACGTGTCGCATAGCCCAGAAACAAGATCGGCCACACCAGAACTCGATAACCTTGAGCCACCCCTCCAAAACCCATCGGGGGGCTCGCCCGGCGCATTTTGCGCTCATGATAACCGCCGCTCCGGTTTTGTCCAGTGTGGCAATGCCCCGTTAACCGCTCCGAAAATTTCAGGGCTTGCTTGAATGCACCGCGCCGATGCCGGCTCGCAAATCCGGAAGTCTCCGGCCTAGCCAAAACGCGGCCGCCAGGCAGCAGATACCGGCAATCAGCATGGTGGGCTGAACGCCGATGCGATGGGCCAGCGCCCCTTCAGCCAAACTCCCCAAGGGCGCGCTGCCCAGGAAAGCCGTGATGTAAAGACTCATCACCCGCCCCCGCTTATCGTCATCCACCACGGTTTGGAGAATGATGTTGATGGAAGAACCGGTGCAGATGATGCCGCAGCCCAGGGCCATCATCAGCAACAGCGAAATCCACAGCACCTGGCAGTAAGCGAACAGGATTTGAGCCCCGCCGACAACGCTCACAGCAGCGAGGATGACCCGGGGCAATCCGCCGATCCCTCGGCGAGCAGCCAGGAACACGGTTCCCCCCAGGGCTCCCAAGCCCGCCGCGCCGATCAGGAAACCCAAGGTGCGGGGCCCGCCGAGGAACATCTCGGCGGCGAAAATCGGCATCAGGGATTGATAGGGCATGGCCATGAAACTCATCACCGCCACCACCGGCAGCAGAATCCGCACCGGTGGAAAACTCCTGGCATAGCTCAATCCTTGCCGCAGTTCTCCCAGCACGCTTTGTTTGGCCACGGCCGCCGGCCGAGCGGGAATCCGCATCGCCAATGCGGCGCCGATCACCGCCAGCTTGCTGAAGCCGTTGACGAAGAAACACAGCGCTTCGCTCAGCATCGCCAACATGATTCCGGCTATGGAAGGCCCCACCAGCCGGCCGCCGTTCATGATAGCGGAATTCATGGCGATGGCGCTGGGCAGATCTTCTTTCTTGTCCACCAAATCCGACAGCAGGGACTGGCGCACCGGAGTATCGAAAGCCACGATCATCCCCAGAGCACCGGCCAGCAACAGCAGCAGCCACGGAACCGCCAGGCCGGAATAGGCGAGATAAGCCAGCAGAAAAGCGTGCAGCAGAAACAGGGTCTGGGTGGTCAGTAGCAGCTTGCGGCGGTCAAGCCGATCGCACCAGGCTCCCGCTAGGGGGGACAGCAGCAGCACCGGCGCCTGGCTGGCGAAACCCACCAGCCCCAGCAACCAGGCGGAGCCGGTGAGCCGGTATATCAACCAATTCATGGCGATTTGCTGCACCCAGGTGCCCACCAGGGATACGCTCTGGCCGCCGAAGAATAGGCGGAAATTGGGATGGCGGAAGGCCCGCAGGGCGTGAATCACCCGATTAGCGCAACCTCTCGAGCTGGGATTGAAGCTTTTCCAGCGTGGCGGAA
The DNA here is from genome assembly GCA_023259135.1 of Betaproteobacteria bacterium. Taxonomy (GTDB): domain Bacteria; phylum Pseudomonadota; class Gammaproteobacteria; order Burkholderiales; family JAHFQX01; genus JAHFQX01. Next base: position 22,859 of record JAHFQX010000027.1, read on the forward strand.
AAACGCTCCAGCCGTTCCCGCTCCTGCTCCACCACCGCCGCCGGCGCCTTGCCGACGAACCCCGGATTAGAGAGCTTACCGCCACATTTGGCGATTTCCCCCTCCAGTTTGGCGATTTCCTTGGCCAGCCGCTGCCGCTCGGCGGCTGCGTCCACCGGAACCTCCAGCATCAAGCGGTATTCGCCGACGATGGCCACCGGGGCATCGGCCACCGGCAGATCCGCCACCACCCGGACCTCGCTTAGCTTCGCCAGGGGCTTCAAGTAGGCGGCCAAGCGCCCAACGCCTCCCGCCCCTCCGGCCGCCACCAAGGGCGCCCGCTGGGCCGGAGACAGGCCCATCTCGCCCCGCAGCCCGCGGCAGGCGCTGGCCAACTCCTTGAGCAAGGCCATTTCCTGCTCGGCTTGCGGGTCCATCCGGCCGGCGTCGGGCCGCGGGTAGGGCGCCAGCATCACGCTGTCCCCCGATTTCCCCGCCAGCGGCGCCACCTGCTGCCACAACTCCTCGGTGATGAAGGGGATCAACGGGTGGGCCAGCCGTAGCGTGGCTTCCAGCACCCGGCACAAGGTACGGCGGGTAGCGCGGCACTGGGCGTCATCGCCTTGCTGCAACTGCACCTTGGCCAATTCCAGATACCAATCGCAGTATTCGTCCCAGACGAATTCGTAAATCGCCCGAGCCGCCATATCGAAGCGGTAATCGCCAAACGCCTCCAGCACCGCTTGCTCGGCTCGCTGCAAGCGGCTCACGATCCAGCGGTCGGCCGGCGTCGGGGCCAGGGGTAGGCTCTCATCCAGACCGGTATCGGCGCCTTGGCAATTCATCAAGACATAGCGGGTGGCATTCCACAGCTTGTTGCAGAAATTCCGGTAACCCTCGCAACGGCCCAGGTCGAATTTGATGTCGCGGCCGGGAGAGGCCAGGCTGGCGAAGGTGAAGCGTAGCGCGTCGGCGCCGAAGGCGGGAATGCCGTTGGGAAATTCCTGGCGGGTGCGCTGCTCGATCTGCTCGGCCTGCTGGGGATTCATCAGGCCGCTGGTACGCTTTTGCACCAGGGCTTCCAGGTCGATGCCGTCGATGAGGTCGATGGGATCGAGCACGTTGCCCTTGGACTTGGACATCTTGTGGCCTTCGCTGTCGCGGATCAGGCCGTGGACATAGACGTGCTTGAAGGGAATTTTGCCGGTGATGTGCTGGGTCATCATCACCATCCGGGCCACCCAGAAGAAGATGATATCGAAGCCGGTGACTAACACCGAGGAAGGCAGATAGAGGCTGAGTGCTGGGTTGGATTTCGCCGGATACTCGGGCGTCCAGTCCAGCGTGGAAAAAGGCCACAGGGCGGAGGAGAACCAGGTGTCCAGCACGTCATCGTCGCGTTTCAGATTGCCGGTGTAGCCATCCCGTGCCGCCAGCTGCCTTGCCTCGACTTCATCATGCGCGACATAGAAACGACCCTCGTCGCCGAACCATGCCGGAATCTGGTGTCCCCACCACAATTGGCGCGAGATGCACCAGTCCTGAATATTGTTCAGCCACTGGTTGTAGGTGTTGACCCAGTTATCCGGGTAGAATTTTATTTCGCCGGACGCCACCACTTCCAGCGCCTGTTGGGCGATAGACTTGCCATCCTTGCCGGGCTTGCTCATCGCCACGAACCACTGGTCGGTGAGCATGGGCTCGATCACCGCGTGACTGCGGTCGCCGCGCGGCACCATTAACTTGTGCGGCTGGGTGGCGGCGAGAAGATTTTGCTCTTCCAAATCGGCGAGGATTTGTTTGCGTGCTTCAAAGCGGTCGAGGCCTTGATATTTTTTTGGAATATTGTCAATAGTCCAGTCTGTTTGAAGCAACATTTCCTTGGTGGCAAAGACATCGGGGCCGCCATCAGGTTGAGTTCTTAGTGCGTCGAATTTATGTGGCGCTAAGTAGCGCTGTTTGTCGGCCCAGTCGTCCCCCTTGGTTCCTTTAATTCTTCCATCCAACGTGAAAATGCTGATTGGGGTAAAACCATGGCGTTGCCCCATCGCGTAGTCATTGAAATCGTGCGCCGGGGTGATTTTGACGCAGCCGGTGCCGAAGGCGGGATCGACGTATGCGTCGGCAATGATGGGGATGGTCCGGTGGGTGAGCGGCAGAAGCAGCTTCTTGCCGATCAGGTGTTTGTAGCGCGTGTCCTCGGGATGCACCGCCACGGCGACGTCGCCGAGCAGCGTCTCCGGGCGGGTGGTGGCGACGATGAGCGCACCCACGCCGGTTTCCAGTGGATAGGCGATGTGCCACAGGTTGCCGTCTTCTTCCCGCGACACCACTTCGAGGTCGGATACGGCAGTGCCCAGTACCGGATCCCAGTTCACCAACCGCTTGCCGCGATAGATCAGGCCCTCGTTGTAAAGCCGGACGAAAGTCTCGGTGACGATCTTGGACAGTCCTTCGTCCATGGTGAAGCGTTCCCGCGACCAATCGCAGGAAGCCCCCAGCCGGCGCATCTGCCGGGTGATGGTGCCGCCGGAGTATTCCTTCCACTCCCAGACCTTTTGCAGAAATTTTTCCCGGCCCAGCTCATGGCGGGACACGCCCCGCCCCTCCAATTGACGTTCCACCACGATCTGGGTGGCGATGCCGGCATGGTCGGTGCCCGGTTGCCACAGTGTGTTGTCCCCCCGCATGCGGTGATAGCGGGTCAACGCATCCATCAGGGTCTGGTTGAAGCCGTGGCCCATGTGCAGGGTGCCAGTGACGTTGGGCGGCGGCAGCAGGATGCAAAAATTGTCGAGCTTGCCCGGTTCCAGGCCAGCCTTGAAATAGCCGCGGGATTCCCATTGCGGGTACCAGCGCCGCTCCACGGCGGCGGGATCGAAGCTCTTGTCAAGTTCCATGGGAGCAAGGGCGGAGATGCCGGATGGCGTTCCGCTGACGGGTTCCGGAGAAAAGGTTGGCATTATATCCGAGGGGGCCGGCGCCCTTGCGGACCCGGCAGAGGACTGGGGCCGCGCCGCGGCCAGGGCTTCGGCGACAGCCTCTTGAATCCAATCCCCGATCTGCTCTCTCAGCCCGGCGAGCGTGCCTTGGAGGCGCTGTTCCACCTGCCGCGCCAAACGTTCCGCTAGGTCGTGACCGAAATCCGGGGGCAACGGGGCGGGTTTATCGGGATCCGGAGCGCGGACCGGAGCTTGCCGGGCCGGCGCAACGACGGCGGCTTCCTCCAAAACATCGGTGAGCACCGGGATGGGCGGCAACGCAACGGCTTCGCGGGGCTCCACCGCTTCGGTCAGAAGCGGAACGGCAGCGGGCGGGGAAGACGGTTCCGGCGGCGGCCCACCCCGCCGCTTGGCGAGGAAAGCATCGACTTCGGCCAGGATGGAGGGGTCCGCATCGTCCCGCTCCGGGCCGGGAGGATAACCCTTCACCCGCGGGCTTTCCGGCCGGCCGGCTCAAGAGCGGGCGGCGGCGCGATGCAATTCATGAGTTTCGATGGCATAGCCCTGGCCGCGATAATGGCGGAAGCGGCTCCGCCCTTGTTGGATATCGGCCGGATCCTGGCCGACGATTTCCAGCAAGCGCCGGAAGCCGGGGAAAAATTCCGGGCAGCCGCCGCTCAAGTTCAGCAGCACATCCCCGCGGGGCAGCGGTTCGGCGCGGTAATCCACGATGGCCGGGGTCACGGCGGCCAGCCGATGGCCGGCGCGGCAATGGGGCAAAAAGCCGATAGCCGGGTCCGTCCATAGCAATCGGTCAAGGTGGCTGGCGGCCGCCTCGTCGGCGGTCAGAACGAATACCCGATGGCCGCCGGCCACCGCCTTGGCGGTCAGCACGCAAGCCGTCCGGAGCTTGTCCTGGGCATGAACGTAGAAATCGATGCGGGTCATTCGCGGCGCCGTGCCCCGCCGCCGCCCTGCCGCGAGGCGCGGGCCATGAGGAAATGGACCAGCAAAGGGACTGGGCGTCCAGTGGCGCCTTTTTCCTTGCCGGATTTCCAGGCGGTGCCGGCGATGTCCAGGTGGGCCCAGGGCAATCCCTTGCTGAACCGGGACAGAAAGCACGCGGCGGTGACGGTGCCCGCCGGACGTCCGCCGATGTTGGCCATGTCGGCGAAATTGCTGTTGAGCTGTTCCTGATATTCCTCCCATAGGGGCAGACGCCATGCCCGATCCCCGGAAGTTTCGGCGGCGGCCAGCAACTCGGCGCTCAGTGGCTCGTCGTTGCCCATCAAGCCCGAAGCCACATGCCCCAGGGCGATGATGCAAGCGCCGGTGAGGGTGGCGATATCCACCACCGCCTCCGGATCGAAACGCCGGGCGTAGGTCAGGGCATCGCACAGAATCAGCCGGCCTTCGGCATCGGTATTGAGAATCTCGATGGTCTGGCCCGACAGGCTGGTGACCACGTCTCCCGGCCGGGTGGCCCGCCCCCCCGGCATGTTCTCGCAACTGGGGATCACCCCCACGACATTGACGGGAAGCCGCAGCCGGGCGCAGGCCTCCAGAGTGCCCAGCACGCTGGCGGCGCCGCACATATCGAACTTCATCTCGTCCATCTCCGGACCCGGCTTCAGGGAAATGCCGCCGGTATCGAAAGTGATGCCCTTGCCGATCAGCGCGACGGGGCGCTGTTTCCTGCCGGCCCCCTGGTAACTCAAGGTAATCAGCTTGGGCGGCTGGATGCTGCCTTGCGTCACCGACAACAGCGACCCCATTCCCAGCTTCTCCATGTCCTTGCGTTCCAACACCTCCACTTTGAGGCCGTGGCGCTTGCCCAAGGCCTGGGCTTGCTCCGCAAGATAGGTCGGGGTGCAAATGTTGCCGGGAAGATTGCCCAATTCCTTGGCCAAGCTCATGCCGTGGCCGATGGCCAACCCGGCTTGCAAGCCCCTTTGGGCCTCGGCTTTGCCGCCATCCTCCACTCCCAGGACGATATGCCGCAGATTGGCGGATTCGGTTTTGGGCTGGGTTTTGAAGCGGCTGAAACGATAGTCCCGATCGAGGATCTCCTTGGCCGCCTGGAGCGCCTTCCAAGCCGTATCCCGGCCGTTGACGGCCAGCTCCAACAGATAAAGAGCGGCATCCTGGGCGCCGGTGCCGGCCACCGCCTGGTAGGCGGTCTGTACCGCCGCGCGATAAGCGGAATCGCCCAACTCCGCCTGTGGGCCAAGACCCACCAGGACCACCCGGGACGTTGCCACCTTGGGCAACCGATGGGCTACCAGGCTGGAGCCCTTCTTGCCCTTCATGTCGCCGGTTTTCACCAACTCGGCAAGGGCGCCGCCGCTGGCTTCGTCCAGCCGGGCCGCGGCCGCGGAGAGTTTGCGGTCCTCAAAAACGCCCACCACCACCGCGCCTACCTTGAGTTTATGGGGTGCTGCTGTTTTTATGCTAAAGTCCACGGTGCGCTCCAGAGTTAGGTTACTCGCTGATTTTCGATTGATCCCGCCAAAATTATCCTCGGACTCTTCGCAAAAAGTCAAAATGGGTTCGGGCTCTCTGTTTCGCCGGGCCTTGATCGGCGAATTCACCGCCAACGGGGCGGCGGCGTTCCTGGTGCTGCTGGCCATCACCCTCACCACCCAGGTTATCCGCTTCCTGGGAGACGCCGCCGGCGGAACCATTGGCTCGGACGGCGTGCTGCCGCTGCTGGGTTTCTCGGCGCTGAGTTATCTGCCGGTGCTGCTGTCCCTGACGGCGTTCATCGCGGTGCTGTTGGCGCTGTCCCGCAGCCATCGGGATTCGGAGATGGTGATCTGGTTCGGCGCCGGCCTGAGCTTGACCCGCTGGATTCGTCCGGTGCTGGGCTTCGCCCTGCCCATTATCGCCACCATCGCCCTGTTGGCCTTGTTTCTCACCCCTTGGGCGCTGCGCAAGGGCGAGGAATTCCAGCGCCAAATGGAAGCCCGCGACGACGCCTCGTTAGTGGCCCCCGGCCTGTTCAAGGAATCTCGGCAAGCCGATCAAGTGTATTTCGTGGAAACCTTCAACGCCGATCTTTCCAGAGTGAACAACATCTTCGCGCGCTCCGTCCGGCAACGCCGGGAAGGCGTGATGGTGGCCCGGCAAGGATACGTGGAAACGGCGCCCAACGGCGACCGGTTTCTGGTATTGCTGGACGGCCGGCGTTACGAAGGGGAACCGGGCTCCGCCGAGTATCGCATCGTCGAGTTCCAGCGCTATGCCATGCGCGTCGAAGCTCATGAAGCCAAAAACTACCGGCCTTCCACCAAAACCCGCTCCAGCATGGATCTGTGGCGCTTGGGACACGCCGAGGATCTGGCCGAACTGTCCTGGCGCCTGGGGTTGCCGGTCAGCGGGCTCATCCTGGCGCTGGCGGCGATTCCCCTGAGCTTCGTCAATCCGCGGAGCGGCCGCTCCCTGAACCTGCTGGCGGCCCTGGTCCTGTTCATCATCTACAGCAATTGCATGAGCATTGCTCAAGCCTGGATCGCTCAAGGCGAAATGGGCTTCTTCGGCGGCCTGGGCACGGTCCACGGCGGCTTGGCCCTTATCCTGGGATTACTGTTCTTCTGGCGTACCTCTCCGTTGCGTTTGCGCAAATGGCGGTTTTAAGAAAATACCTGTTCCGGGAAATCGCCCTTAGCACCGTTTTCATCCTGGCGGCGCTGCTGGCGCTGTTCGGTCTGCTGGATTTGATCGGGGAGTTAGCCGACGTGGGCAAGCAAAATTATCGCTTACCCACCGCCCTGGCCTTCGTCGCCTTGAGTCTGCCGGGCCACGTTTACGAGCTCATGCCCATCGCCGCCCTGATCGGGACCCTGTTCGCCCTGGGGCAACTCTCCGCCAGTTCGGAGTACGCGGTGATGCGGGTTTCCGGAGTCTCCGCCGCCGGCATGGTGGGGATGCTGCTCAGAGTCGGGACGGGTTTCGCGATCGTGACTTTCGTGTTCGGCGAATTCATCGCCCCGCCAGCGGACCAACTGGCCCAGCGCTTGCGGATCAAGGCCACTCAGAACCTGGTCGCCCAGGAATTCCGCTCCGGCCTATGGGTGCGGGACAGCGGAAACTTCATCAACGTGGCCCAGGTCACGGCGGATGCCGGGTTGAGGAATATCAAGGTGTTCGAATTCGGCGACGATTTTCGGCTGCGAGCCATCCGTCACGCCCAAAGCGGCGAATACCAAGGGGCAAACCGCTGGCGGCTAAAGGAGGTTACCGAGACGAATTTCGAGGACCACAAGGTTGCGGTACGCCGGATCGCCGAACAGGAATGGCTTTCGGTGCTCAGCCCGGACATCCTGTCGGTGTTGCTGGTGGTTCCCGAGCAAATGTCCGTCTGGAACCTATACCAGTTCATTCGCTATCTGCAGGAGAACCAGCAGCAAACCCGCCGCCACGAGATTGCCCTGTGGACCAAATTGAGCTACCCCTTCGCCGTATGGGTCATGATGCTGCTGGCGCTGCCCTTCACCCACCTGGTCGCCCGGGCCGGCAACCTGGGGGCCAAAATCTTCACCGGCATCATGCTGGGACTCGGTTTTCACCTCGTCAACCGGTTGTTCGCCCACATGGGGCTGTTGAGCGGCTGGCCGCCCCTGACGGCGGCCGCGCTGCCCACGTTGTCGTTTCTGGCGGCGGCGTTGTTCCTGCTGTGGCGGATAGAGCGCCGCTGACGGGGGCTCAGCGTGGCGAGCCGATAAAAACGATACGGGTTCCGGCCAGCCGGTCGTGCAGGAACTGGCGCTCGGGATCAAACAAAGCCCACGCCCAGGCTAGCCCGCCCAAGCCGATCCCCACCACTGCCAGCACATAACGGGCAATCGCTTGTCGCGGCTCGATGGGGCCACCGGCCCGGGTCACCAACCTCAAGCGCCAAGTCTTCATGGGCAGGGTCTGTCCGCCAAGCCGCCAGCACCCAACGAAATACACTCCGCATACCGCCAGCAAATAAAGCTGCAATGCCGGCCGGCCCAGGGCCAGCGGAATCGCCCAAGCGAACCCCAAAAACAGAAAACCCGCCACCAGCACCAGGGCGGCCAACAACAGACTTTCGTAAACCAAGCTCAACAAACGGCGCCCCAATCCCGCCAGAGGCCGGGTAGCGGCTTGCCAATCCGTGGCAGGAACGTCGGCGGCAGCCGCCATCAGTTGGCGGGCACCGACGGCGCCACCGCCGGGGGCGCTGTGGGAGGGGGAGGCGCTGACCGAGCTGACCGAGGTTGGGCAGTTCGCTTCAACGCATCGCGCCGTTCTTCGGGCAACTGTTGATATTGCTCCCATTTCCGCTTGACTTCCTCGCGCTTTTCCGGGGGAAGCCGTTTCAGATTCTTGAATTTTTCCCGGGCCTTCATACGCTCGGCGGAACTCAGTTGGGCCCAGTCCCTCATCCGGGACTGGATGCGCTGCTGCTCTTCCGGTTTCATGTCGGGGTAGCGTTTGGCGACCCCCAGCCATTTCTTGCGCCGAACGGGCCCCATTTCATCCCACTCGGCGGCGAGCGGGGCGAGGGCCGTTTGCTGAGCGGGAGAAAGCTCGGTCCAGCGATGTGGCGGGGGACTGGGGGCGGCAACGGCAGGGAGGGCCAGCCCCAGCCACAGGATCACTCCGAAGACTGCCGGAGCCATACGTCGAATCCATTGTCCAGATAGACGTCGATGGGCAACTCGTCGGCCAGCAATTTGGCGTCGATCTCGGCGAAGTCCCCGCCCCGTTGCTGTTGAATGCGCTCCCAATAGAAAAACCCCGTCAAGACGAATAACAGCGCCAGCACGATCAACAGCCAAGACACCCCCGGGGCGCGGTTTCCCCGGCCCCAGACCAGAACGTCCCCTTCCCATCCCATGGGCCGATCCGCTTCACGGGCCAGGGTAATAGCTCGGGCCCGTGCGCCGGCCAGCCGCCGCACGATGGGGCCATCCAATTGCCCCAGAGATTCGTTAAGGCGAGTCACGATTTTCGCCGCAAAGTCGGATTCATTCACAGTTCGATTCCTTTTTCCCGGAGGACAACCGCCAAGGCACGCACTGCCCGGAAGCAATGGGTTTTGACGCTCCCCTCGGAGCATCCCATGGCCGCCGCGGCCTCCGACACATCCAAATCTTCCCAATAACGCAGCAGGAAAGCTTGGCGTTGACGCGCCGGCAATCCTTCCAGGGCTTCTTCAATCCCTTGAAGGGTTTGGGCTTGCTCCATGCGCGCGGCCGGATCCCCGCCGAAATTGGAGGAACCCTTGACCTCCAAAGTTTCCAGAGGGTCATGATCTTGGTCCTGTCCCGCCGGACCGAAAGAGGAAATCAGGGTGGACCAAAAATTGCGGACCTTCTGCCGGCGGAAATGGTCGCGGACGGTATTCTGCAAAATCCGCTGAAACAGCATGGGGTACTCGGCCGCGGGCTTGCCGGAATATTTTTCGGCGAGCTTGAGCATGGCATCCTGCACGACGTCCAGGGCCAGGGCTTCGTCGCGCACGGCAAATAGGGCGTGCTTGAAAGCCCGGCGTTCGACGCCGGCCAGAAAATCAGCGAGTTCTCGGGAACTGGCCAGGAGCGCCCCTAGGGAAAAACCCCAAGCCACGCCGACGACAGCGGAAACCCAGCGGAAGAAAACCAGAAGTGCTCCTGATCGGGCATTTTTTTAGGGAAAGCCGACTCTGACGGTCTGAGCGTCAAATCTTAGCAGAATCGCCGGCATTTTGGACGGAGGCGGCAAAAGCCGCTAAAATCCTGGCTTTCCCCAGACCAATCATGAACATATCCCGCGTGCTCCGCTCGCCGGAGCCGATCGCGCTCACGGTAGGTAATTTCGATGGCCTGCATTTAGGGCACCGGGCGATTCTGGCGCGCCTGCGGGATGCCGCCCGGCAACGCGGACTCCCCCCCTGCGTCATGACTTTCGAGCCCCATCCTCGGGAATTTTTTGCCCCGGACCAGGCCCCCACCCGGCTCACTTCATTGCGGGAAAAACTGGAATTGCTGGCCGCCGAAGGCATCGATGCAGTTTATGTCTGCCGCTTCGATTACAGCTTCGCTCAAACCAGCGCCGCCGATTTCATCGAGCGCATCCTGTGGCGAGGCCTGCAAGTCCGCTGGATGCTGGTGGGAGACGATTTCCGGTTCGGCGCCCGGCGCGCCGGGGATGTCACCATGCTGAGGGAAGCCGGAATCCGTCTCGGCTTCGAGGTGGAAGACCTGCCCAGCGTCAAAGTCGGGGCATTGCGGGCTTCCAGCACCGCGGTCCGGGAAGCGCTGGCCGCCGGGAACCTGGATGCCGCGGCGCGGCTGCTGGGACGGCCCTACAGCATCATCGGGCGGGTCGGCCACGGCGACAAGCTAGGCCGGCAACTGGGATTCGCCACCGCCAATTTGCGCATCCAGCACAACCGGCCCGCCTTGACGGGAATCTTCGCCGTGGAGGTGCATGGCCTCGGGGCCGGCGATCCCCATCCCGGAGTGGCCAGCCTCGGGGTGCGGCCCACCCTCGGCGCGGGACAAGCCCCTCTGCTGGAAGTCCATCTATTCGACTTCGACCGCGACATCTACGGCACCCGTCTCAAGGTGGATTTTCTGGCCAAGCTGCGGGACGAGGAGAAATATCCCGATCTGGAGAGCCTCACCCGCCAGATCGCCCGGGACGTGAAAGCCACCCAGGCTTTTTTCAGGAAACGGAACACCCATCATGGCTGACACGAAGCACACCATCCATCTGCTGGAAACCGCCTTCCCCATGCGGGGCGATCTGCCGCGGCGGGAGCCGCAATGGGTGCAGCGCTGGCAGCAAGGCGGGCTGTACCGGAAGATCCGGCAGGCCAGCCAAGGCCGGCCCAAGTTTATCCTGCACGACGGCCCGCCCTACGCCAACGGCGACATCCACATCGGCCATGCCGTCAACAAGATCCTCAAGGACATCATCGTCAAGAGCAAGAATTTCGCCGGATTCGACGCCCAGTACGTGCCCGGCTGGGATTGCCACGGCTTGCCCATCGAGCATCAGGTGGAAAAGCTCCACGGCAAGGATCTGCCCGCCGACCGGTTCCGAGCCCTGTGCCGGGAATATGCCGCATCCCAGATCCAACGGCAGAAACAGGATTTCATACGCCTGGGAATATTGGGGGATTGGGAAGACCCCTATCTCACCATGAATTTCCACACCGAAGCGGACATCATCCGCTCCCTGGGCGCCTTGCTGGAAAAGGGATTTCTGTTCCAGGGCCAGAAACCCGTCAACTGGTGCACCGACTGCGGCTCCGCCCTGGCGGAAGCCGAGGTCGAATACGAGGAGCGCACTTCGCCGGCCATCGACGTAGGCTTCCCGGTCACCGATACCCAACGGGTGGCGCGTTGGCTGGGAGTGGATCAGGTGGATCAGCCGGTCATGGCGGCGATCTGGACCACCACCCCCTGGACCCTGCCGGCCAACCAAGCCGTGGCGGTCCATCCCGACATCGATTACGCCTTGGTCCAAACCCCCGACGGCCTGCTGATCCTGGCCCGGGAACTGGCGGAATCCTGCGTCAAGCGCTACGGCTGCCAAGACTGGAGCATCGCCGCCATGGTGCGGGGCATCGAATTGGATCGCTTGGCGCTGCGCCACCCGTTTTACCAGCGCGAGGTCCCGGTGATTCTCGGCGGCCATGTCACCCTAGAAGTCGGAACCGGCTTGGTGCATACCGCCCCGGCCCACGGCCTGGAAGATTATCTGGCGAGCCTGCCCTATCACCTGCCGGTGGACAACCCGGTGGAAGGCGACGGCGTGTTCAGCGCCGCCACTCCCTTGGTGGGCGGGCTCAAGGTCTGGACCGCCAACGACGTCATCATCGCCGAGCTGGAACGCCGGGGCACCCTGCTCCACAAGGCGCGGCTCAAGCACAGCTACCCCCATTGCTGGCGGCACAAGACCCCTATCATCTACCGCGCCACCCCCCAATGGTTCATCGCCATGGACCAGCCCCCGAACCGGAGCTTGCCCCATACCTTGCGCGCCACGGCCCTGGAGGCGGTAGCGCGCACCCGCTTCTATCCGGCGTGGGGTCAGGCCCGGCTGGACGCCATGATCCGCAACCGCCCCGATTGGTGCGTCTCGCGCCAACGCAACTGGGGGGTGCCCATGGCCTTGTTCATCCACAAGGAAACCGGGGTCTTGCACCCGCGCACCGCAGAATTGCTGGAACAAGTGGCCCAGCGCGTGGAACGGCAAGGCATCGAAGCCTGGTTCGCATTGGACCCCCGGGAACTGCTGGGCGACGCAGCCCGGGATTACCAAAAAATCCAGGACACCCTGGACGTCTGGTTCGATTCCGGCACCACCCACCAGTCGGTGCTGCGCCGCCGGGAGGAGCTGGGCTTTCCCGCCGACATGTATCTGGAAGGCTCCGACCAGCACCGCGGCTGGTTCCAATCGTCGCTGCTGACCAGTTGCGCCATGAACGGCCGGGCGCCCTACGACAGCCTGCTGACCCACGGTTTCGTGGTGGACGGCCAGGGCCACAAGATGAGCAAATCCCGGGGCAACGTCATCGCCCCGCAAAAAGTCGCCGACAGTCTGGGGGCCGAGATTCTGCGGCTATGGGTGGCCTCCACCGACTATTCCGGCGAGTTGTCCATCTCCGACGAAATTCTCAAGCGGGTAGTGGAGAGCTATCGGCGCATCCGCAACACCCTGCGCTTCCTGCTGGCCAACCTGGGAGACTACGACCCCGCGGCTCATGCGCTGCCGGCGGAAAGCTGGCTGGAGCTGGACCGCTATGCCCTGGCCCTGGCCAACCGGCTGCACGAGGCGGTGAGCGCCGATTACCAGCGCTACGAGTTTCATTTGGCGATGCAAAAGCTCCATCACTTCTGTTCCGAGGATTTGGGGGCCTTCTATCTGGACATCCTCAAGGACCGCCTCTACACCGGCGCCAAGGACGGCATGCCACGCCGCTCGGCGCAGAACGCGTTGTTCCATATCGGCCACAGCTTGATCCGGCTGATGGCCCCCATCTTGAGCTTCACCGCCGAAGAAGCCTGGCAGCACCTTTGCGGCGCTTCCGGGGAAAGCGTGTTCCTGACCGTGTGGCACCCCCTTCCGGCGGCTCCCGACGCCGCGGCTCTGGAGCCGCGCTGGACCCAATTGCGGGAGATCCGGGCGGAAACCCAGAAAAAGCTGGAAGCGCTGCGCATCGCCGGGCAGATCGGCTCATCCCTGGCCGCCGCAGTGGAGTTTCACGCCGCGGGAGAACGCCTGGCCTTGTTGCGCTCCCTGGGAGACGATCTCAAATTCGTGCTGCTGGTGTCCGATGCTCGAGTCACGGCGGTGGACGACACGAATCAGCAACAAACCCTCGTCCATCCCAGCCCCCATCAAAAATGCCCGCGCTGCTGGCATTACCGCGCCGATCTGGGCCGCGACAGCCGCCACCCCGAAGTCTGCGGCCGCTGCGCCGCCAATCTGGCGGGGCCGGGAGAATCCCGCCTATATGCCTAGCACCCGGCCTGTCCGATCCTGCCGCCCGCTCTGGTTCGCCGTGGCCGGCGCGGTCATGCTGCTGGATCAGTGGAGCAAGGCGTGGATCCTCGAACTGCTGGCCACCGGGGAAAACCGGGTGCTGACGCCGTTCTTCAACCTGGTATTGGTTCACAACCAAGGCGCCGCCTTCAGCATGCTGAGCGACGCCGCCGGCTGGCAGCGGGGATTGTTCTCGATCATCGCCCTCGGCATCTCGGCGTGGATCGCCGTGACCTTGTGGCGTCATCCCGCCCGCTCCCTCTTGAATGGAGCTCTGAGCCTGATCCTCGGCGGCGCGGTGGGTAATTTGACGGACCGGCTGATGCGGGGCGCGGTGGTGGATTTCCTGGATTTTCACTGGCTGGGCCACCATTGGCCGGCTTTCAACGTTGCCGATTCGGCCATCACCGTCGGCGCCGTGCTGCTGGTGCTGGACGCCTTCATCTCCGGCCGCCGGCCCCAGGGCGGAACCCATCATTGAACCCAGAAACCGGAAAAAACCGCAAAACGCCATGCTGGCCTTGTTCACCGACTTCGGCAGCGCCGACCTCTACGTCGGACAGGTCAAGGCGGTGTTGCACCGGGATGCGCCCGGCGTTCCAGTGCTGGACCTCGCCCACGACCTGCCTAATTTCCGAGTCGAAGCCGCGGCCCATTTGCTAGCCGCACTGCTGCCCCGTTTTCCCGCCGATACCGTGTTCCTGGCGATAGTGGACCCGGGGGTGGGAGGAACACGGGATGGGATAGTGGCGCGCTTGGACGGCCGCTGGCTGGTGGGGCCTGACAACGGATTGCTGTCGGTGGCGGCGGCACGGGCAAAGCGGCGGGGGTTGTGGCGCATCGTCTGGAGACCCGCCGAGCTGTCCGCCACTTTTCACGGCCGCGATTTGTTCGCCCCCGTGGCGGCCTGCTTGGCCCAAGGCTCCTTTCCCGCTAGCCGCTTGCAGACCCTGCCCCGTCTCGCCGTGGGTTTCGGAGCACAGGATTTAGCCCAGGTCGTTTATCTGGACCACTATGGCAACGCCATCACCGGGCTACGGGCCGATCCTGTCCCCGACACCGCTCGGCTCGCCATCGGCGGCCGCATCCTGGGATATCGCCGCACCTACGGCGAGGCCGGGCCGGCAATGCCGTTCTGGCACTGCAACAGCCTGGGCTTGGTGGAAATCGCGGTAAATCAGGACAGCGCCGCCCGCTTGCTGGGAATCGCGGTAGGCGCCCGGCTGGCCTGGGAAGATGGATTGCAGTAAGGAGAGGGGCCCGCGCTAGCGGACCGCCAGCCGGACCGGACCGGCCGCCGGCTGGCGCGGCGGCCGGTCCTTAAGGAAGCGGCGCAGCTCGCCGAGCGCCTGTTGATAGACCGCCTGCTTAAACTCGATGACCGAATCCAGCGGCACCCAGTAGTCGCTCCAGCGCCAGGCGTCGAATTCCGGGTGATTGGTGGCCCGCAGGCAAACGTCGCAATCCCGCCCCACCAGCCGCAGCAGAAACCAGATCTGTTTTTGTCCGCGATAGGTGCCCCGCCACTCGCGGCGCACCCAGTGGTCGGGGACGTCGTAACGCAACCAATGCCGAGTGCGCCCGATGATTTTGACATGATGGGCTTGCAGCCCGATCTCTTCCTCCAGCTCCCGGAACATGGCTTGTTCCGGGGTCTCCCCCGCCTTCATCCCGCCCTGGGGAAATTGCCACGCGTCTTGTCGAATCCGCTTACCCCAGAACACCTGGTTCCTGGCGTTGCAAAGGATGATGCCGACATTGGGGCGATACCCTTCCCGATCCAGCATTTTGTTCACCGTCATTCATCAGTTACGGAGATTCTTTCACATCTGAAACATCTCTGTAAAGTGGGGGACGGCTGGCTAAGCATTTAAATTAGAAGCCGTTTTTTATTCCCCGCATTATGGCGTCGCAGCATTTCGACGAAGGCGGGAAATTCCAGCCCCAGCCGGGCTTGCAATTCCGCGGCGCGCTTCTCCAAGCTCTCCCAGCGGGGCTGGCCTTGGGGGGTCAGAAAGGCCAGCACGACGATGTTGCCCTTGCGCTGAGCGGGAAGAAACAGCACTCCACCGGGAAAATGGGCCTCCATCCAGCCCGCGTAGCGATTGAAATGGGAGTCGCTGCTCCATAGATTCACGACCAGGATGCCGTTGCCTCGCAGGGCCGCGGCGGCGTCCGCGAAAAAAGCTTCCCGCGCCAGCTCGGGAGCCAGGGCGCGGCCGTCGTAGCCATCCACCAGCAGCACGTCGGCAGATTCCGGATGCCGGGCGACGAAGGCGCTGCCTTCGGCGATCTCCACTCGCAGCCGCTCGTCGTCGGGAGGCAGAAAGAACAGGCTGCGGGCGGCGGCCGCCGCTTGGGGATTGATTTCCATCGCCACGGTGCGGGTCGCCGGCAGATGGCGATGAATGAATTTCGCCAGGGAGCCGCCCCCCAGCCCGATCATCAGCACATCCCGAGGCTCGGGAGGGAACAGCAAAAAGCCCATCATGCAGCGGGTATATTCCAGCTCCAGCGCCCACGGATCGGCCAGCCGCATGGCGCTTTGCACCGAGTCGCTGCCCAAATGCAGGGTGCGCACGCCGTCTCGCTCGCTGACTTCGACGCTGGCGGGGCTTGGGTCTGCGCGGCCGGGCCGCCATTTGAACACGAACGGCATTTGTCGCTGATTAGGAAATTTGCGGTTTTGCGCCGGACCCATTGTAAAATGGCCGGCCAGTTTTTGCGGATTATTTAAGGATTATGCGGGTTTCTCGATTTTTTCTGTCCACCCTCAAGGAAGCTCCGGCGGAGGCCGAGCTGGTGAGCCATCGGCTGATGCTGCGGGCGGGTCTGATCAAGCGCCTGGCCAGCGGACTCTACACCTGGATGCCATTGGGATTGCGGGTACTGCGCAAGGTGGAGGCGGTGGTGCGGGAGGAAATGAACCGCGCCGGGGCCATCGAACTGCTGATGCCCGCAGTACAGCCGGCGGAGTTGTGGCAGGAATCGGAGCGCTGGGAATTCTATGGCCCCGAGCTGCTGCGCCTCAAGGACCGGCACCAGCGGGATTTTTGCTTCGGACCGACCCACGAGGAAGTGATTACCGACGTGGTCCGCCGGGAAGTGAAGAGCTATCGGCAATTGCCCCTCAACTTCTACCAAATCCAGACCAAGTTCCGCGACGAGATCCGCCCCCGCTTCGGCGTCATGCGGGCCCGGGAATTCCTGATGAAGGACGGCTATTCTTTTCATCCCGA
>JAHFQX010000067.1 GCA_023259135.1 Betaproteobacteria bacterium
TCGGAAGCGCTGGGCAGGCGAGCGACACCGGGAAAATCGGGACGGCCCAGCAAGACGGTCGAATCGGGGCCTGCGATCCAGGGTTATGAGTAACAAGAAACCGTGGTCTGTCCCCTATCTCCTAGAAACGGGTGCCTTGACCGCCCCTAAGACGGCGCGGCGGGACTCGGGCAGAACTTGAAGATCCGGGGGACTGCCTTGGCTTCAATACGCCGGATGGGCAGCAAGCGGCCGTTCCATAGAAAGCGCAGCGCGCCGAGGCTTCCCGGAAACGTCCCGTCCAAGGCCTCCAGCAAGAGATCTTCCACCAGGGGCTGGCCGGCAGCATCGCGGAAGTGGGGCAGCAATGCCGGCAGGTCCCGATCATCCATCTGGCCCACGCCGTGCTCGCTGCGCAGCAGCAGGGAGCCGGTCTCATCGAGATAAACACCCTGGAGGTCGGCGACTTCCCGGCCGGTGTGGGTCAGGAGTCGCTCCCTGCCCCCGGCGGGTTCACGCCGCAAGGGCAGCAGGTAAATCCAAGGGGTGTACTCCAAAGCAACATAGACTCGCTGAGGCCCATTCTGGAAAAAACCATTGCCCGCCGAGTCGATATCGTAATTGCGATTTATGAATTCAACGATGCGGGTATTGGCGATACGCTCTCCCTTGATCAGCCAATTGCCCCGGCGATCCAGCGAAAGCCAGTCGTACACGGCCGGCACCTTGGGCCATTTGGCCATGCTGCGCAAAACGATCTCGTCCATGCTCGGCGCCTCAAAAAACCCCAAAAGCCAGCCCCCCGGCCAGGGCTTGGCCCAGCTCCTCGCAAGCGGCAAGGTGGGCCGGGCTGACCGCTTGGCGGGCGATGACGGGCTCGTGAATTTTCTTGAGGGCGTAGCCTCGGGCGATGCGTTCCATGGCCGCCACCGCCCCCGTCCCATCGTTCCCGGCGCTGACGAACATCGCATAGGGCAAGCCCTCCACCTTGCCCTGGGCCGGATAATAGGTCCGATCCAGGAAATCCTTCATTCCTCCGGACAGGCAACCGAAGTTTTCCGGAGTGCCCAGCAGCAAGCCATGGCACCATAACAGGTCGTCGAGCCCGGCCTGGAAGGCCGTCAGGAAACGCACCTCCACTTCATCGGCGAATTGGGCCGCGCCGCGTCGCGCGGCTTCGGCCAATTTGAGGGTATTGCCGGTTTGGGTGTGGTAGACAATTAACAGATGCTTGCGGCCATTCATCTTGCCTCGCGTCCGAAAAAGCCGGCCGCGTTGTTTTCTGCGCTTCCGGAGCGAGAGAGCTTCCTTAACCGGCAAGCATCAGCAGAAACACGGCCATCGCGGTCAAGCTTAACACCAACACCGCGGCAGCCGCGCAATCCTTGGCGATTTTAACCAGAGGGGCGGGCTCCGGGTGCAGGGCATCCAGCAGGTGCTCGAAAGCGGTGTTGAGCAATTCCGCGGCCAGCACCAAGCCGCTCACCACCACCACCAGAGCCAGCCAGAGCCAGATGCGCGGCGGCTCCAGCAGCACGGTTATCGCCACCGCGGCCACCGCGGCCGCCACCTGGAAACGAAAACTGGCCTCCTGGCGCCATCCGGCCGCCAAGCCGCTCAATGCAAAGCCGAGCCGGCGCAGAAAAGAGGCTCCCTTTGCCGTCTTGTCCATCATGCTCAATGCATTTCCCAAGAAAGGGTGAGGCCGTTTTTGTCGACCCCGACCCGGGGCAAATCGCTGTCCGGATTGCGGTGCCATTCCCAGAGCAGGGAGCCGAGCGCATATCCCAGCAGCCCCCCGGCCACGGTATCGGAAAACCAATGCTGACGATCGGCCACCCGGCCCAGATTGGTGAGGGCCGCGACTCCGTAGAGCCAAGGCATGTCGTATTCCTTGGCAAAAGGGGTCGCCACCGCCCAGGCCACGGCGGCGTGGCTGGAGGGCAAGCTAGTATTGCCACCCCGCAGCGGATGGAAATCCCCCGGCCCTTGCTCGACCTCCGGCCGAGAGCGGCCGGGGAGATACTTGCCTGCAAAACTGAGGGCTCCCGCCGCCACCCCGGCCTGCAACGCCGTCACCCCCGTGTTGCTAAGCCGCATGTCGGTGTGGTCCCACGCCAGCGCCCCCGCGGCGGCCAACCCCAGCCAGGGCAGCGTATTGCCGACATTCTTGACGCCCTTATTGACCCGGCCATCGATGTGATCCTGGGCCCAGCGGTCCAGGGGACGGTCCAGGGCGGCGCTGGCCACGGTCAGCCCCACTCCCAGGGCAACGGCCTTCCAAGCCTCCGCGGAGAAAAGCGTGGCGCCGGAGTGCTTGAGGTCTTCCCGGAACCCCTGCCAGTAAGGCCGCTCCCATACCGGAACCCCGCTGATCGGCAGATCGTAGTCATCGTTCTCGTCCCCGAGATAGGTCATTCCGTCATGTTCGCGCAAGTGGGTGATGGGATACTCCATCATGGAATAAAGATCGCCGGGGGAGGCCACCATCTGGCCGGGATCCCGAGTCCAAGGAGCCAGCGAATAAGCCCCCCGGGCGGCGGTATCCTTGGTGAGCATGGCGCTGAAGGGAATGGAAGCGAAAATTCCCTTGTCGTAATAAACCCCGCCTTCGTTGGCGGCAGGCCCCCGCCTGTCGTTGGCATCGGTGCGGGTGTACCAGGCCCCTAACTCGACCCCGCTATTGAAGCGGCGCTTGAATTCGAAGCGGGCGCCTTTGTCTTTCGCCAGAAATCGCCCGGCCCGGACAGTGGCGGTCACTCCGGCGGGAAAGCGATAGTGCAGCGCACCCAAGGCGGTGACAGTGGAATAATCGGCCATCCCCAGCCCGCCCCGGACGTCGCGCTTTCTCAGGGCATCCAGGCTGAAATCGAAACCCCAGGGAGAGGTTTTAGGAAGAAACAGCACCTGCCCTCCCGCTCCGGCATACATTTCCTCGTAGATGCCGGCGGTGGCCCGGGCATACACCCGCTCGTAAGGCTGAAAATAGCGATTGAGCAGCAGCCGGTCCAGCTTGAAATTCCCGCCCGCCCGGTATTCGGCAAAATCGGAACGAACGTGGGGCAAGTCGCTGTTGGGCGGGGCAACTCCCCCCGAACTGATATTCTCGGAAAGCGTCAGATCCAGGCCGGCGTTCAGGAACAATTTGTCTGCCAATTGCTTGTCGTAAGAGCCATAGGCGCTAAGCTTGTACTGAAAGGCGGCGGGACCGTTCAAGTAAGTGCGGATCTGGGGTTTTACCCGGAATTTATTGAGAAAATAATCTTCCCGTTCCAGACTCACCACGTCGCCAGCTTGGCTGGACAAGACTTGAAATCCGCCCCCTTCCGGATCGTCCAGACCGGCTACCAGTTCCTTGCTTTCGTCCGGTGAAGGCTCGGTGCTGGGCGATGCGTAGCGCACCGCCACCGTGGGAGCCAGCTCCTTGCGGGACGCCAAGCCGTTGAAATAGCGCCGCAGCTTGGCCACGTCGGTGAAGGCGTAAGTGGCCAACGGCAGGTTGCTGACCATGGTGGTCACTCGAATCTCCCGGGTTTCGATGGGAGACAGCAGCAACATCGTGCGGGCCGCTCTTCCCACGGCCCGGCTCATGCGGCTGATGCGGCTATTGGTGAGAAACGCCTCCAAGGTGCCGCCGTCGCCGAAGCGGATGCGCACGTCCTTGAAATCCTGCTTGAGCAGGGCTTCCAGCATCCGGCGCTTGTGGGCAGGATCCGAGTCCCACTCCCGGGCATTGGGACGGGGGGTGATACGGGTGTAGGGGGCCGGCTCGTCGAGCTTGGGGATGAATTCCTTTTCCCCCAGGGGAATCGCCACATAGCCGATGAACCCCGGCGTCCCGCGTTGGGAGCTCAATTGGGCCCCCAGCCAGCCCCATCTGTATTCCAATCCATAGGACCCGCCCTTGCCGCGCCGGTCCACGCCGGTAGCGGCAGAAAACAAATCCTGCCTGTAATTATTGGCATCGTATTCGGCGACGGCGGACCAGCCCTGCAGAAAAGGCAGCCGGTAGCGCACCCCGCCGAAAACCCCGTCGATGCGCTTGCTGCCGTAGCCGACCGTAATGTCGGCGGGACCGAAAGTTTTGCTGGCGGCAACATAGCGGGAGCCGAACAAACTGGTTCCGACGAAGTCCTGGGCCCCCACCGCCAAGGCCGGCAGGGACTCGGATTCCGGAAGCAGAATCAATTTGGCGCCAGTGGTCTTGTCCTTGTAGTCCCCGTAGTCGGAAAACGTTTTGGTATCTGCGAAGCCCGGAACATGCATGATGCGGGTCACCGCGCCGTTGAATTCCACCCGGGGCAGCACCGTGGCGCTGGACCAGAGGGTAACGTAGGGATCGGCGAAGGACATGCCGATCTGCCAGGTACCGTCGAGCGCGGTGCGGGCATCGGGCATGTTGATCAGGCCGGTGGGCCCGAAGGGAGTGGGTTCGCCGCGGCACAGCGGGCTAACAAAAAGCGCCGCCAGCAAGCACAGACGGCTTGTCGTTTTGGCTGCCACGGGATCAGGGGAAGGCGGGCAAAGCCGCAACTATAGCAAGATTCCCAGGCAAAGACAGGGGGCATCGCTGCCCCCTGTCTTTGCTTGGCTAGGCCGGAGTCGGCGCTAGGGACGAACGGCTCAGTGAGAAGGCGTGGTAGCGTGAGCCGGAACAACAGCATCGCTGGTGCTGGAAGTCGCCGCCACGGCTCCCGCCACCGCGGCTCCGATGCCCACCAGCGCCCCGGTGGTCAGGCCGGTGCCCGCCACTCCGGTGCCAGTGCCCGCCGCGCCGGAACCGGCGGCTCCCGGTCCCGGCGCCGGGGTGGCGGGGGGTACCGGAATGGCGAGAAGTTGGGTAAAAGTTCCGGCGGGGACCGCGGCGGCGCTGACCGCCACCGGGAGCGCCTGGGCCGAAACCACCATGGCGAACTGGCCGGCTCCGAACACCGTGGTACCGGCGGCCGTGGTCATGCCGATGGATCCCGAAGTGATGGAAGCATATAGCGGGTTTACCTGGACCAGCATGAAATCGGTGCCTCGGATGCCGATGGTGGCATTGGGGGCGGTGAGCTTGAAAGCCGCGTTATTTCGGGTGGCAATCAGCCCGGTGAGGGCGCGCATCCCTCCCTTCAGCATGGAAAGGACGATATTGCCTTTCGCCGGCTCCTTTTCGTCATAGTTATAGTTATCCACCCGAAACGCGGTGTTGGATTGCAGCGCCACTACTTGCCCATCCGGGAATTTGAGAACCGCGAAACTGTTGTCCCCGGTGGTCACCGTGGCTCCGCTTTGGATGGCGGCGCCGGCCGCGGCCGGCGCCGCGGGAGCAGCGCCCACCGCGACTTGGACGGTACCCCGGGTATTTTCCAGCCAGCCGCCGGTGGCGGCGAAAATCAACTGGGAACTCAAGGCCAGCAATACTCCCAGTCCTGCTTTAATCCACGTATTCATGGGAACTCCCCTTAAGGATTTTCGAGCTTCAAAAAAAAACCTTTCCCGTCGGGAAAGGTTTTTCAAAAAACGCTTGCGATGGCACGGACGGCTGGCCGCCCCAACTGCCCGGATGGGAGTCAGTGGCTGGAAGTCGCCGCGTGGGCCGGAACGACGGCGTCGCTGGTGCTGGAAGTCGCCGCCACCGCCGCCGCCACCGCCACCCCAACCGCCACGATCGCGGCGGTTGAAACGGCCGCCGTCGTGCCCGCGGCCACCGGGGCTGCCCCCGTCGAGGCTCCGCCGGCAGGCGCAGTCTCCTGCTGGGCAAAAGCAGAGCCCGCCACGCCCATCGCACCGATCAACACCAGGGCTAAAATCTTTTTCATGACCATAACTCCCTACTAAAGGAATAAAAATAAAGGACAAACCCGCAAAGAATAAATCCAGATAACTGACCCAAACTCTCAGTCACGCCTGCTTTATAGCGTCAATTCCGGGGAAATGCAACTGGTTTTTTCAGCAGGGTAATGCCGCCGTGTTCCAATTGTGGCGAAAATTGAGACATACCCCTCGTCACTACTGTCCGGTTTATTTCATAGCAAAATCATGCGGTTATCGTCCGGGTCATCCGAAAAGCACGATACGGCATCGAAAACAAGTTTATCCAATTGAGCTTCCCCCGAAATTTCGTCTTCCAAGGGTTGAGTCTTTGGCTAAACATGCTGCATGATGCTTTCATGTTGGGTCTCCTTCGGTCAGGTGCAAGTGAGTTTGGCGATTCACCTACACCCTACGCCTTCGGATGACCCAACGTCATATCCTGTTTTGGACAAGAGTGGGTTCGCGATACTAGTTCAGTCGGTATTCCGTCAACTCCACCCAATAACGATTCCCGTCCATGAACGGACGGTCATCCTGGGCCAGATCGAAATATCCGGACTGATGGGTGCGCTTGACCACTTGCCTTGCGGCCGGGGCGTACCAATCCACCTCGTAGATCTTAGTGCCGCTGCGCCACCATTCCCGGTCATCCATGTAGACGCGCCGGGTCACTTTCAGGGCGTCGAATTCCCCGGCCGGAACCTTGATCCTCTCCCAACCCATCACCTTGCCATAGACCTTGATGATGTTCTTTTTTCCGCTGACCGGATCCTCGACGGTACTTTGTTCGGTCCAACTCTTGCCCACTTCCAGGGGGAACGCGAAGGCGGCATAAGGGGGGTCGAAATTTCTCCGGTTATTCCCCAACAAGGGTGAACTGACCCAATTCCATTGAGAAGAATAGACTTGCCGGTCCTGTTCGGCGCCGCTTTGCCCGACGACCCGAATCTCCAGCGACTGGTCTTTGATTTCGATCAGATCTTGCCGGACCCGATCCTTAAGCAAACGGTTGTAGCCGTCCTTGATCTCATAGGTCCAACTGTCTCCGACCTTTAAAGCAGGAGCCGGGATAGCCGGCTCCCCGGCCGAGAAAGCCTGGGAAAATCCAAATGAAACAATGAGAAAAGAAGCGAAGACGATTTTTTTCATGGCGGACCTCGTCAGGAAAACGCTTGCAGGGACAATCACAACTTCAATTAGGCCGCGATTCTGCCCGGTTAGTTTCCGGGAGCAGATTCAGACATTGAACAGGAAAAAGCGGGCTGCGTGCCCCGTGGTTGCTGGATTTCACTATTTTCCCTCCCAATTTGTACCCGGTTGCGTACCCGGCTTTGTGATTTCGTCCCCTAAATTTTGACAGCCTTCGGCACAAAAAGCGAAGCCCAGCACAAGGCCGGGCCAGATCGCTTATGGGGTTTGTTCCTGGATACGATCAGCGCCGCCCCCAAGCAACCGGGACAGGTTCGCTTGCATTGTCGATTGATACTCCGCGTCCGGTTCCAGTGCATACACGGGGTCGAATGGATCAGCCCCGGCCATGCGCCGCACCGCGTCAGGGTCAATGCCGTGTTCCTCGCAGATCGCCAGCAAGGCACGATCCAAGGCCAGCAAGTGAGATTCCCATTTTTTGTGCGCGTCCATCATGGCTTGTATCTCGTCCTTGTCCAGTTCCTTGTGGTCCAGTTTCTTGCAGGCAATCGTCAGATGCAGCGCCACCAGCGCGGCCAGCATCCGGGAGTAGGTCTGCCAATGCTCGATAGCCCACAGCGCCGCCATGTCGGCAAAGCCGTTCAACCATCCCTGATATTCCATGTCCCGGCATTTGTAGATTTTCATCGGCACGGCCGACGCCACCCGTTCAAGCTCAAGCTCGTTGGTGTCGGTCATGTAGCGGAAGGCCAGCGCCGCCCGCTCCTTGTTGGTCAGCCCTTCGTACAGCTTGGCAATGCGGTCTTGTTTCATGGTCGGCCCCTCCGGCGGTCAATGGTGCGTTCCAGCAGTTCGATACGGTCTTGCAGTCCCGCCGTTTCATGTGCCTTACGGATCATGTCCAGCACATAGGCAAGGCGGGTGCCGTCCTGGCTGGCAATGCGCCCGGCTCGCATGTCTCGATACACGGCGGCAATCTCCCGCCGGATCGCGTGGGCATCCCGAAGATCAATTTTCGGCAGGGGGGTAGGATCAAGCGGATTCCCTTGCTCGTCATGGGTTTCCGGCTCATGGTTTCCGCCGGGAGCCCGCATGTTGCGGGAATCGCTCATGCAGCTACCCCCAGCGATTCCGCCGCCAGCCGTTCGGCCTCGGCACGGGACAGGCCGCCGTCAAACTCCATGATTGCCGCCCGTTCCTCGAAGGCTTCGCGGTCAATCTTGTTCATGTGTTTTTGCGGGGACATTGGGGACATTGGGGACAGCGCATGAATACAGGGCTTCCCGTGTCCCCAAGGCTGAAGGCGGTTTGGGGACATTGGGGACAATTCCGGCTTTTCGTCCTGCCCTTCGATCATGGGGGCGGGTGACTGTCCCCGCGTGTCCCCAGCATTTCCTGGCAAACGGGGACGGATCAAGCCGCGTGAATACTGGCTGTCCCCGTTGTCCCCAATGTCCCCCGGTTTTTTGCATGGATCGGATAGCGTAGCGAAATTCAGCCGCATCATTCGCTCTCCCATATGCGCCCGGTGAAAACATAGCAGCGCGTCGGGCCGATACCGGGAATGCGTGGTTTCTGTGTCGCCCGGCTTCCTTCTCCTGGTGCCAGCCATCCGGCTTTCACCAGTACCGCCGTAACCGCCTTGGTGTCGAAGCCTTGGCAAACATCCCGCTTGAACGCTTCCGGCAGCACCATGAATTCTCGTGCCCCATTCGCGTCGGTGCGATAGAAGCCCGCCC
>JAHFQX010000068.1 GCA_023259135.1 Betaproteobacteria bacterium
CATTTAGGCCCTTTCGTTAGCGGGGAGAATATTCGTGTTGGCTATCATCGAGGCCGCCGGCTGGCCCATCTGGCTGCTGATCGCCGCCTCCGTCGGGGCGGTCACCATCATCGTCTACCGGCTGCTGTGGGTGCGGGAAAGCCAAGTGGCGCCCAAGGATCTGTTGGCCCGGACGGTAGCCGAATACCGCCGGGGGGGGGCGACCCCGGATTTGATTCAACGCCTTTCCCAGGGCCCCTTGTTGGGCCGGGTGTTCGCCGCGGGCCTCAAGCACGTGGGCAGTCCCCGGGAGGTCATGAAGGAGTCCATCGAGGACGCCGGGCGGGAAGTCGCTCGCGAATTGGATCAGTTCCTCACCACCCTGGGCTCCATCGCTTCCATGAGCCCCTTGCTCGGGCTGTTCGGCACGGTGGTGGGGATGATCGAGATCTTCGGCTCCCAGACCGGCGGCGGCAGCAGTCCCGCGATGCTGGCCCACGGCATTTCCGTCGCTCTGTACAACACCGCCTACGGGTTGATCGTCGCCATTCCCAGCATGATTTTCTACCGTCATTTTCGCGCCAAGGCCGATGCCTTATTGCTGGAAATGGAACTGCAAGCCATCAAGCTGGTGGAGATCATCCACGGCGAGCGGCGGGGGGAATAGGTGAATTTCCGGCGGGGAGCGATTCGGGAAGAGCCGGAGATCAATCTGGTGCCGATGATCGACGTGTTGCTGGTGATCCTGATCTTTCTCATGGTCACCACCACCTACTCTCGGTTCTCCGAGTTGGAGGTCAACCTGCCCAAGGCGGATGCCAGCCAGTTCCAGGAACGGCCGGACACAATCACCGTGGCCGTGGACAGCGCCGGTCGCTATGCCATCAATCGGGCGCCGGTGCCTTTTGCCGGCGTGAAGAGCTTCGCCGATGAATTGCGCCGCGCCGCCAAGGGCGCTCCCGAACCGTTGGTGGTGGTGGCGGCGGACGCCAACGCCACCCATCAATCGGTGATTTACGTCATGGAAGCGGCGCGCTTGGCCGGCTACAACCGCATCACCTTCACCACCCAGGCGGAGCGCTGATCGGCGCGGCCGCCACGCCGGACACTCTCTTGCATTGGCTGGAGCGGCACTGGCAGCGGCGCACCGCCGTCAGTCGGATGCTTTTTCCATTGAGCTGGATATTCGGGGCGTTGGCGGCGATCCGGCGCAAGCTGTACCGGGCCGGAATTCTTCGGGCGATCTCGCTGCCGGCGCCGGTGGCGGTGGTGGGCAACATCACCGCGGGCGGCGCCGGCAAGACCCCGCTGATCGTCCACTTTGCCGAGACCTTGCGGCGGCAGGGGTGGCGCCCCGGCATTGTCAGCCGGGGTTATGGCGGAACGGCCAAGGGGCCGCGGCCGGTGACGGCGGACAGCGATCCCGGCGAGGCCGGGGACGAGCCGGTGTTGCTGGCCCGGCGCGCCGCTTGCCCGATCTGGGTCGGACGCGATCGGGTCGCGGCGGCCCGGGCTTTGCTGGCGGCCCATCCGGAGTGCGACGCGATCCTCAGCGACGACGGCTTGCAGCACTATAGGCTGGCTCGAAACGCGGAGATTGCCGTGGTGGATGGCCGGCGCGGCTTCGGCAACGGCTGGTTGTTGCCGGCTGGGCCGCTGCGGGAACCCATCGGCCGGCTGCGGCAGGCGGACGCGGTGGCGGTGCAAGATTCGGACGGTATCCCGCCAGCCGGCTGGCCCGCGGGACTGGGAAGTTATGCCATGCGCCTGGAAGGCACGGAGTTCGTCAATCTCGCCGATCCCCTCATGCGCGTCGGGCCGGGACATTTCTCCGGCCAGCGCTTGTGGGCGCTGGCCGGCATCGGCGCTCCGGAGCGTTTTTTCCGGCATTTGGAGAGACTGGGCCTGGATTTTTCGCCATGCTCTTTCCCCGACCATTATCGCTACCGGGCTGATGATCTGCGGTTTCCCGATGCCAGCGCCGTGCTGATGACCGAAAAGGATGGGGTAAAATGCCGGGGCTTCGTCGATGAGCGCTTTTGGTTCTTGCCGGTGAGTGCCGTGGTAGACCCCCGCCTCGATGAAATCCTGCTTGCTTGCCTGAAGAGGAAATGATGGACCCCAAACTGCTGGATATCCTGGTATGCCCCTTGTGCAAGGGACCGCTGGTTTACAAGAAGACCGAGCAGGAATTGATTTGCAAGCCGGACCGGCTGGCCTACCCGGTGCAGGACGGCATCCCGGTGATGCTGGAGGAAGACGCCCGCCGGCTCGATCCGGAAGAAGAACCGTGACCGATTTCGCGGTGGTGATTCCTGCCCGCATGGGGGCGACCCGCTTGCCGGGCAAGCCCCTGGCGGACATCGGCGGCCGGCCCATGGTGGTGCGGGTGGCGGAGCGGGCCCGGCAAAGCGGCGCCCGGGAAGTGTGGGTGGCCACCGATCACGTCGATGTCGCCGACGCGGTGCGGGCCCATGGTTTTGACGTAGTCATGACAGGCGCCCACCATGCCAGCGGCACCGACCGGGTGGCGGAAGCCGCGGCCCAGTTGGGCTGGGGAGAGGGGGCCCTGGTGGTCAACGTTCAGGGCGACGAGCCCCTGGTGGACCCGAACATGGTGCGGCAGGTGGCGGAATGCCTATCCCGCCGCCCCGAGGCGGTGATGTCCACCGCCTGCTATCCCCTGGCCGACGCGGCGGCGTTGACCAATCCCGCGGTGGTTAAAGTGGTGCTGGACAAGCAAGGCAACGCGCTTTATTTCAGCCGGGCCCCTATTCCCTATCCCCGGGATGCTTTCGCCCAAGGTCTGAAAGTTTGGCCCCAAGGCTTGCCGGCTTACCGCCATGCCGGGGTTTACGGCTACCGGGCCGGATTCCTGGCGCGGATCTCCGGGATGGAGCCGGCCCCTCTGGAAGGCTGGGAATTCCTGGAGCAGCTCCGGGTGCTGTGGCATGGCTATCGCATCGCGGTGGTGACGGTAGAGGGGGAGCCGGCCCCGGCGGTGGATACCCCGGAAGATTTGGAGCAGGTGCGCCAACTCGCGGCCGCTCGCTAATCCCGGCGGTTTATCGAGGACGGCCGAGCGGGTATAATCCCCCGCTTTCGGACTGGGACATGAGGATGCGCGTCATACTGTTGGGCCCTCCGGGGGCCGGAAAGGGAACTCAGGCGGCTTTTATCACCAGCCGCTATGCCATCCCCCAGATTTCCACCGGCGACATGCTGCGCGCCGCGGTCAAGGCGGGCACCCCGCTCGGCCAAGAAGCCAAAAAGCACATGGATTCCGGCGGCTTGGCGCCGGATGACGTGATCATCGGCCTGGTGCAAGACCGCATCCGGCAAGCCGATTGCGCCAGAGGTTTTCTGTTCGACGGTTTCCCCCGCACCATTCCCCAGGCGGAGGCCATGCGGGAAGCCGGGGTGGATATCGATTGGGTGGTGGAAATCGAAGTGCCCGACGAGGAAATCATCAAGCGCATGAGCGGGCGCCGGGTGCATTTGGCCTCGGGCCGGACCTACCATATCGCCTTCAACCCGCCGAAAACCCCGGGCAAGGACGATGTCACCGGAGAAGATCTAGTGCAGCGGGAGGATGACAAGGAAGCAACGGTCCGGACCCGCTTGCAGGTTTATCATGCCCAAACCAAGCAGTTGGTGGATTACTACTCCCGTCTGGCCCAGAGCGGCGCCCCCGGGGTTCCGCGGTATGCGCGCGTTGCCGGGGTGGGCTTGGTGGAGGAAATCCGAGACAGGATTTTTACCGCCCTCGGCGCCCCATGAGGCGACAGGGCGTATCGGCGAGGAGGGTGAGTTGGTGAGCAAGCAGAACGCTTTGTACGCCCAGTCCGGCGGGGTGACCGCCGTTATCAACGCTACTGCTTGCGGCGTGATCGAGACCGCTCGCCGCCACAAGGATAAGATCGGCAAGGTCTACGCCGGCCGCAACGGCATCATCGGCGTGCTGACCGAAGACCTGATCGACACCAGCAAGGAATCCGCCGCCGCCATCGCCGCGCTGCGCCACACCCCCTCAGGGGCTTTCGGCTCTTGCCGCTACAAGCTCAAGGGGTTGGAGGAGAATCGCGCCCAGTACCAGCGGCTGATGGAAGTGTTCAGGGCCCACAACATCGGCTATTTCTTCTACAACGGCGGCGGGGATTCCGCCGATACCTGTCTCAAGGTGTCTCAACTGGGAGAATCCCTGGGCTACCCCGTTCAGGCCATCCATGTCCCCAAGACCGTGGACAACGATCTGCCCCATACCGATTGCTGTCCCGGTTTTGGCTCGGTGGCCAAATACGTCGCCACTTCCATCCGGGAGGCCGGGTTCGACGTGGCCTCCATGGCCAAGACTTCCACCAAGGTGTTCGTGCTGGAGGTGATGGGGCGCCATGCCGGCTGGATCACCGCCGCTTGCGGACTGGCCGCCGAGAAGCAGGGCGATCCTCCCCATCTGTTGTTGTTCCCGGAGGTGACCTTCGATCAGGAGAAGTTCCTGGCCCGCGCCGACGAGTGCGTCAAGAAATACGGCTATTGCGTGGTGGGGGCTTCGGAAGGCATCAAGGGCCCGGAGGGCAAATTTTTGTCCGAATCCGGCTTGCGGGACGCTTTCGGCCACGCCCAACTGGGTGGAGTGGCGCCGATGATTGCCGGCCTGGTGCGGGATAAGCTCGGGTATAAATACCATTGGGCGGTGGCCGATTATTTGCAGCGGGCGGCCCGCCATATCGCCTCCAAGACCGACGTTGCCCAGGCTTATGCCGTCGGCAAGGCCGCGGTGGAGTTAGCCTTGAAGGGGCACAACTCGGTCATGGCCGCCATCGTCCGCAAATCCGACAAGCCGTACCGCTGGAGCATCGACGCGGTGTCGCTGCGGGACGTGGCCAACCGGGAGCGCATGATGCCGCGCAATTTCATTTCCGCGGATGGTTTCGGCATTACCGAAAGCTGTCGCAAGTATTTGGCGCCGCTAATCCAAGGGGAGGATTTCCCCCCCTTCAAGAACGGCTTGCCCAACTATGTGACATTGAAAAACACGCCGGTGCCGAAAAAGCTCAGTACCGATTTCGCCGTCTGACCGCAGTGGTTCAATAATCGTTAACTTCGTTTTATCAACCGATTCGAGGCCGGGGACTCGGCCAGGATCGTTTCTTGGGAGGAACGCATGTCCGAAGCTTTGATCTTCGCGTTGTTTTGCGCCGTGGTGGCGATACTGTACGGAGCCATTTCCAGCAAGTGGATTCTCGGCTTGCCCAGCGGCAACGAGCGCATGCGGGAAATCGCGGCGGCGGTGCAGGAGGGCGCTTCGGCCTATCTTAACCGGCAATATACCGCTATCGGCGTCGTCGGAGTGGTGCTGCTGGTGGCCATCGGTTTCGCCTTGTCCTGGAAAAGCGCCATCGGTTTCGCCGTGGGCGCCATCCTGTCGGGGGCGGCGGGCTATATCGGCATGAATGTCTCGGTGCGGGCCAACGTGCGCACCGCCGAAGCGGCCCGCACCGGCCTGAACGAAGCCCTCAACGTGGCTTTCCGCGGCGGCGCCGTGACCGGCATGCTGGTGGTGGGTCTGGGTCTGCTGGGAGTGGCCGGTTACTACGCCATCCTGCAGGTCGGCGCCGCTCCGGACCTGCCGGTGAGCGAGTTGGTGCAGCCCTTGGTGGGGCTGGCTTTCGGCGGCTCGCTGATTTCCATCTTCGCCCGGCTGGGAGGCGGCATTTTCACTAAAGGCGCCGACGTCGGCGCCGACTTGGTGGGCAAGGTGGAAGCCGGCATTCCCGAGGATGATCCCCGCAATCCGGCGGTGATCGCCGACAACGTGGGCGACAACGTCGGCGACTGCGCCGGCATGGCGGCGGATCTGTTCGAGACCTACGCGGTTACCATCATCGCCACCATGCTGCTGGGGGCGCTGATGCTGCAAGGAGCGGCCGCCCATAACGCGGTGGTCTATCCGCTGGCGCTGGGGGGCGTGTCCATCATCGCCTCCATCATCGGCTGCTTCTTCGTCAAGGCCCGGCCCGGCGGCAAGATCATGAACGCCCTGTATCGCGGACTGCTGGTGGCGGGGGTGTTGGCGATGATCGCGTTCTATCCGGTGACGACCTGGATCATGGGGGATAACGGCCAGTATTCGGTGATGCAGCTTTACGGCTCAGCCCTGGTGGGCTTGGTGCTGACCGCCGCCATGGTGGTGATCACCGAGTACTACACCGCCACCGAGTTCGCTCCGGTACGGCGAGTGGCGGAAGCCTCCACCACCGGCCATGCCACCAACATCATCGCCGGCATCGCCGTGTCCATGCGCTCCACCGCCTGGCCGGTGGTGGCGGTGTGCATCAGCATTCTGGCGGCCTATGCCCTGGCCGGCCTGTACGGCATTGCCATTGCCGCGACTTCCATGCTTTCCATGACCGGCATCATCGTGGCGTTGGACGCCTATGGCCCCATTACCGACAACGCCGGCGGTATCGCCGAGATGGCGGATATGCCGAGTTCGGTGCGGGCCATTACCGATCCGCTGGACGCCGTGGGCAATACCACCAAGGCCGTCACCAAGGGCTATGCCATCGGCTCCGCCGGGCTGGCGGCCCTGGTGTTGTTCTCCGATTACACCCACGCATTGCATGGGGCCGGCCAGGCGGTGACTTTCGATTTATCCAACCACATGGTCATCGTCGGTCTGTTCATCGGCGGGCTGGTGCCCTATCTGTTCGGCGCCATGGCCATGGAAGCGGTGGGCCGCGCCGCCGGCTCGGTGGTGGTGGAAGTGCGCCGCCAGTTCAAGGAAATCCCCGGCATCATGGCGGGCACCGCCAAGCCGGACTACTCCAAGGCAGTGGACCTGTTGACCCAGTCCGCCATCAAGGAGATGATCGTCCCATCCTTGCTGCCGGTGCTGGTCCCGGTGCTGGTGGGCGTGTTTCTCGGCGCCCAGGCGTTGGGCGGATTGCTGATGGGTTCCATCATCACCGGGCTGTTCGTGGCCATTTCCATGACCACCGGCGGCGGGGCCTGGGACAACGCCAAGAAATACATCGAGGACGGCCACTATGGCGGCAAAGGCAGCGACGCCCACAAAGCGGCGGTGACCGGCGACACGGTGGGGGATCCCTACAAGGATACCGCCGGCCCGGCGGTGAATCCCCTCATCAAGATCATGAACATCGTCGCTCTATTGATCGTTCCTTTGCTGTAGGACGGTTTTCCAATGTGCTTGCCGGCCGCCTGCGGGCGGCCGGCCTTTTTTTCTTGCCCCGCCCCCGTGCTTCTTAAAGCCTTTTACCTCGCCAGTTGCGTGACCCTGATCGGGTTGATTCTGCTGTGCCTGGCCTGGGAGGCTTGGCTGGCGCCGTTGCGCCCCGGCTCCTGGCTGGTTCTTAAAACCGTGCCGCTGCTGCCGCCCTTGTTCGGCATCCTGCGGGGTAAGGTTTACACCTACCGCTGGGCGGCGATGCTGAGCCTCCTTTACTTTACCGAGGGAGTGGTGCGAGGTTGGTCGGAATCCGGTCTATCCCAGACCCTGGCGCTGTTGGAAACGATGCTGGCCGCGGTTTTTTTGCTGGCCGCCATCGGCTATGCCCGGCTGGCTTCCGGGGCGGGTATAGGCCGGCAGCGGTGAGCCGCCGCGCTGTTCCGGTTACAATACAGCCCTTATTTTTTGCGAAAACTGATCGCCATGGAAAGCACCGCGCCGGATATTTCCGGCATGAGCCCCCAACAATTGACGGAGAAATTCGTCCATTTGGCCCCCCATAACCGGGCTCTGGGAATGACCCTGGAGGCGTTGCGCCCCCGTTTCGGGACCCTGCGCTTGCCGTACCGGGATTTTCTGGTGGGGGACCCCGAGACCGGCGTGTTGCACGGAGGGGTAATCACGACTTTGATCGACTCTATTTCCGGATTGGTGGCCGTGATGTCCCAGCCCAAGATCATCGGCATGGCCACTCTGGATTTGCGGATCGATTATCTGAAGCCGGCCACCCCCAAGCGGGATTTGTTCGCCGACGCTCATTGCTACAAGCTCACGCCCAATTTCGCCTTCGTGCGCTGCATGGCGTATCACGATACTCCCGATGACGCCGTCGCTCTGGGGACGGGAATTTTCATCGTGACCCACACCGACCCGGTGGTGGCTTTGGAAGGAGTCGCTCCATGACGCTCATCGCCAAGGTCACCGAGGCTCGGGAAAAGAATGACTGGAGCGTGTTGGTGGAGAGCATTCCCTACGCCGGTTTCCTGGGGATCCGGATGGACGTGAAGGGGGACGAGTTGACCTGCGTCATGCCTTTTCAGAAAACCCTGGTGGGCAACCCCATCCTGCCGGCGCTGCATGGCGGCTCGGTGGGCGGATTCATGGAGTGCGCCGCTATCTTTTACTTGCTCTGGCACATGGAGACGGTGAGCGTGCCCAAGACCATTGACTTCAGCGTCGACTACTTGCGCTCCCCGCGCACCGTCGATACCTACGCCCGAGCCATCATGGTGAAGATGGGCAGCCGCATCGCCAATCTGCGGGTGGAGGCGTGGCAGACGGACCACCACAAACCCATCGCCACCGCCCACGGCAATTTTCTGCTGCAAACCGGC
>JAHFQX010000028.1 GCA_023259135.1 Betaproteobacteria bacterium
GGCTTTTCGACTTGATCATCAGGCTCTTCGCGCTTGTTCTTCCACTTCTCATAGCACTCGAGGCCGCAAAAGTGCACAACGTAGTCCGTCGCTTCAGGAATTGTGGCTTCGGTTATGGGCACTTCCTTCAGGCATATCTCGCATGTGACGCGCTCCACTTTGATCGGCTTGTCACTTGTAGTCATAGCGCCCTCCTTTTATTGAAGATCGGAAATCGCGGGGTCAGGTCTATATCCGTAGCGCATTACACCAGATGGTTCGACCGCGTCCGAGGCGGGCTTAGATGGCAGGCTTGTCCCGCAACAGGGCTACGACCTCACCGTCCTCCACCTGGTCGAAGTCGAGGTAAAACTGCCCGACGGCGTAGAAGTCGGCGGGGGTTTCCAGGCAGACCATTTCATCGGCGTAGGCCGCTACCCGCTGGACCGTTTCTGGCGGCGCCACCGGCACGGCGCATACTAGTTTCTCCGGCTCCTTGGCCCGCAGCGCGTGGAGCGCGGCGATCATGGTGGAGCCGGTGGCCAGCCCGTCGTCCACCACGATGACGATGCGCCCCGCCGGATCGATGGGCGGGCGCACCGGGGTGTACTGGGCGCGGCGCTTGGCCAGGGTGGCGAGCTGTTCGCGTTTTTCCCGTTCCAGGTATTCGGCGCCGGCTCCCGCCAGGGCGGCGTGCTCGGAGAGCGTGCACCAGCCCGATTCGTCCATGGCCCCCAGAGCGTATTCCGGATTGCCGGGAGCCCGCAGCTTGCGCACCAGCACGACGTCCAGTTGACCTTGCAGCTCGTGGGCGATGATCTTGCCCATGGGCACCGCTCCGCGGGGAATTGCCAGCACCAGCGGGTTGCGGCCCCGGTAGCGGGCCAGCGCCTGGGCGAGCTGCCGGGCGGCGTCGGCCCGGTCGCGAAACACCACGACGGGTCAGCGGTAAACCAGCACCGGCACCTTGGAGTGGGTCAGCACCTTGCGGGTCTCGCTGCCCAACAGCAGGCTTTCCAAGCCGCGGCGGCCGTGGGAGGCCATGAGGATCAGGTCGCAACCCCGCTCCTCGGCGGTGCGGATAATGCCTTCATAGGTGTGGTAGCTGGTGAGGTAGACGGTTGCGCAGGCCACCCCAGCCGCTTGGGCGGCCTGGGTTGCCTTGCCGAGAATGCCCTCGGCGCGTTTCTTGGATTCTTCCTTGAACTGCTGTTCCAAGGAGGGGTCCAGCGGCGCCCAATCGGAGTAGTAAACGATGGGGAACTCCGGTTCCACGTGGACCGCCGTAACCTTGGCGCCCAACATCTTGGCCAGTTCCAGGCCTTTTGTCAGCGCCTTGTCCGACTGGGCGGTGCCGTCGGTGGGCAATAAGATGTGCTTGAACATGACCGTCTCCCGGGCTGTTGGGGACCCCATTCTAGTCCGGGGTGGGTCTTATTTCCAATACCGCGAAAAGGGGCTAGGGGCTTTCCACCACGCCGGGGACCCAGGGGATGTCGGTGGCGCCCGGCTCGTAGCCGAGCTGCTTGACCAGGGTCGTCACTTGTCCGCGGTGATGGGTCTGGTGGTTGAAAAGTTGGGTCACGAAGACCCAGGCGGGCCCGCGCCGGACCTTGCCGTCGGTGCTTGTATATTCGAAGGGCTGAGCCAACCAGCTCTCTTGCAGATTTGCCGCCCAATCGAGCATGAACACATCGGTCTTTTCGCG
Source organism: Betaproteobacteria bacterium (assembly GCA_023259135.1). Taxonomy (GTDB): domain Bacteria; phylum Pseudomonadota; class Gammaproteobacteria; order Burkholderiales; family JAHFQX01; genus JAHFQX01. The sequence goes on from JAHFQX010000028.1 coordinate 1,688, forward strand.
TTCGGCGCGGAGTTCGCCGAAGTCCGCGTAGAGGTCTTGGCCAATGGGGCCGGCGGCGGACGGCTGGCCGGTGAAACGCCGCAGCCAAGTCCGGTCGCCCCAGAGAATGTGATTGAGGGTGCCGTGGATCGACTTGAAGAACGCGCCGAGATCGGCTTGGCGCCGCTCGTCGGGAATCCCGGCGCAGACGGCGTAGAGCTTGCCGTTCATCCAGCGGTTGTATTCCGCCATCAGTCGGTAGTAGTTTCCTGAGTACACGATTATTCCTCCTTGGACCGCACACAGGCGTTGGGCGTCGGCTACTTGCGCGGCCCGCCGGTGTTTCGGGCGAGGCCAAAAATATATCACACGCCGGCTGATAGAGCGGGCGCTATGCTTGGAGTCAAAACGAGACAGGCCATGAACGGTGCGGCCAAGCGCTCCAGCCGGCCGCTCAGTCGCCGCGCTGTTTCGCGCCGTGCTGCGCTTCGACATTGGGTATCGACGTTGGGTATCCTGTAACGTGGGGCGTTCCGCGTTACGCTAAGGGCCTGGAACGATTTTTCCTCAGGGGCACCAAAGCAGGCATCCAAGCGCAACACACCGAAAAGCTTGCGCTTATCCTGGGCCGATTGAACGTATCAGTCGCTCCCGAAGATATGAGTCTTCCCGGCCTCGTGTTGCACCCGCTTACCGGAAATCGAAAGGGAACGTGGGCTGTAAAGGTAAGCAGTAATTGGCGCGTGACTTTCGCGTTTCTTGAGGGGCACGCCACAAACGTTGATTATGAAGACTATCACTGAGGTAATGGATCATGCGGATGCATAACCCTCCCCATCCTGGAAAAGTACTTAGGCAGTTGTGCCTTGAGCCGTTGGGGTTAACCGTTACGCAAATGGCCGCGGCGCTCGCGTTTCGCGCAAGACGCTTTCGGCTATTCTCAATGAGCGTGCCGGCATCAGTCCCGAAATGGCGGTACGCCTTTCCATTGCATTCGGCACCACATCGAAAAGTTGGTTGAACCAGCAAGTCCAATACGATCTTTGGCAAGCTGAGCAGCGCCGCCGAGAGCTGCGGGTCAAGAAACTCGCGGCCTAAGCCCCCCAACATCATTAGCGCCGGGCGTCGTCAAGCTAGGATGCCTAGCCCTTGATGCAGGCCTTGGGCCGCAACAAGGCCACCCGGCGGGCCAGCCCCGCCCGCTCGGTGGCTTCCGCCACCAGGTCCACGTCCTTGTAGGCTCCCGGAGCTTCTTCGGCGGCTCCCCTGAAAGAGCGGGTGCGGATCAGGATGCCTTGCTTCGCCAAGGCGTCCACCAGTTCCCGGCCGTGCCAGCGCTTCAGGGCTTGATTGCGGCTCATGGCGCGGCCGGCGCCGTGGCTGGCGGAAGCGAAGGCCCGGTTCTGCGCTTCCGGATTGCCCGCCAGGATGTAGGAGCTGGTGCCCATGCTGCCGCCGATGATGACCGGCTGCCCCGTCTCCTGGTAGGGTTCGGGTAGGCTGGGGTGGCCGGGCCCGAAAGCCCGGGTGGCGCCCTTGCGGTGCACGTAGAGCCGCCGGCGGCGGCCTTCCACCGTGTGGGTCTCGGCCTTGCAGGTGTTGTGGGAGACGTCGAACAGGGTGTCGAGCCGGGCCTCGGGAAGCACCGCGGCGAAGGCCTGCCGCGTGAGGTGGGCGAGGATTTGGCGGTTGGCCAGGGCGCAGTTGATGGCGGCATTCATGGCCCCCAGGTATTGCCGCCCTTCGGCGGAGCGGATCGGAGCGCAAGCCAGTTCCCGGTCGGGCAGCCGGATGCCGAGGCGGGACGCGGCCTTGGCGAGGGTGACCAAGTAGTCGGTGCCGACCTGATGGCCCAGTCCACGGGAACCGCAATGGATGGACACCACCACCTGTCCGACATGCAGGCCGAAAGCCTGGGCCGCGGACGGGTCGAAAATCCGCTCCACCGCCTGCACCTCCAGATAATGGTTGCCCGAGCCCAGGGTGCCCATCTCGCCACGCTGGCGTTTTTTGGCAAGCTCGGAAACCTGGCGCGGATCGGCGTCCGCCACCCGGCCGCCTTCCTCGACGTAGTCCAGGTCGGCGACGCTTCCATAGCCCTGGGCGACTGCCCAGCGGGCGCCTCCTTCGAGAACCTTGTCCAATTCGGGAGGAGCCAGCTTGATTTCGCCTTCCTCCCCCACTCCGGCAGGAATGACGCGGAACAGGGTATCGGCCAGCCGCTCTAGCCGCGGCGCGAGGGAATCCTGCTGCAGGTTGGTCCGCAGGCAGCGGATGCCGCAGGAGATGTCGAAGCCCACCCCCCCGGCCGAGATGATGCCTCCCGCCTCCGGATCGAAGGCCGCCACGCCGCCGATGGGGAAGCCATAGCCCCAGTGGGCGTCGGGCATGGTCATGGCGGCTCCCACCAGGCCGGGGAGCTTGGCCACGTTGCGGATCTGCTCCAACACCTTGTCGTCCATGGTTTGCAATAGCGGCGCGCTGCCGTAGAGCCGGATCTCCGGGACGCCGGGCTCGGGGTGGGCCAGGGTCCAGCAATAGGGGGTAAGGGATTGGAGTTTCGCAATGTCCATAATTCAAATCTGTTCAAACATCCACCACGCAACGGGCTTCCCAGCCATCTTTTCTCCGCTCTACCTTGAGCATGGTGAGGGTGGCGCCCTTGACTTCCACGCCCGGCGATAGATCGGCCCGCCAGGCTTCGCCGCCGGCCTCGCCTCGCCAGCGGTTCCGCTCCCGGCTCAAGCGGAAGCGGCTGAAGATCAAGCCCCGCTCCCGGGCGGTGGCCAGCAGTAGATTAAGCCAATTCACCAAGGCGAATTCCAAATCCGCCTCTTCGAACTCTATCTTCGCCTCGGTCAGGGGACGGACCTCGGCGGGGTCGGCCATGATGGCGAAGGTGGCCACAGCCGCGGCTTCAAAGGCATGTTCCACAGTGTCGCCGTGGCCGATGATGCCGATGTCGGCGTCGTGGTCGAAGTAGTCATAGCCCGACGGGATCAATCGGCCTCCCGGGCGAGGGAACAGCAGTGGCTTTCGGGGGGCGTGGGTTCTTCCATCAGCACCGCTCCGGTTACCGGGTTGGAGCGGAAGGTGGTGCAGCCCTTGAGGTCCAGGCGGTAGGCTTCCCAGTAGAGCGAGACGAAATCCTCGAAAGGATAATCGGCCGGCACCGTGACCGTCTTTGATACGGCGTTGTCCACGTGCCGCTGCAATACCGCTTGCATGGCGAGCTGGGCGTGGGGAGAGACGTCGGCCACGGTGACGAAGGCGGCCGGCAGCGCGTCGCCAGGGGTCCGCTGTTGGAACAGACGATAGGCATAGTCCATCACCGGCAGCGTCTCCAGGGCTCCGTCGGCGCGGTGCATGCGACGCTGGTATTCAAAGCGAAACACCGGCTCCAGGCCGCTGGAGACGTTGTCGGCCAGCAGGCTCACGGTGCCGGTGGGAGCAATGGCGGTGAGATGGCTGTTGCGGATGCCGCGGTGCCAGATGCCGTCTACGATGTCTTCCGGCAGGCGGGCGATGAATTCTCCCTGGGTGTGTTCGGAGGCGACGAACTGAGGGAACGGGCCTTTCTCCTTGGCGAGCTGGATCGAGGCCCGGTAGGCCGAGTGACACACGGTTTTCATCACCGTATCGGCGGCGGCCCGGGCTGCTTCGGAATCGTAGCGGAGGCCCAGCATGATCAAAGCATCCGCCAGCCCGGTGACGCCCAGCCCCAGCCGGCGGGAGGCTTGCGCCGCTTCCCGCTGCCGGGGCAACGGGAAGCGGGACAGGTCGTAGACATTGTCCAGCATGCGAGTAGCTACTTCCACGGTGGCGGCGATGGCTTGCAGATCGAGGCGGGCTTCCGGCGTGAAAGGCGCCTCGACGAAGCGAGGCAGGTTCACCGAGCCCAGGTCGCAGGCGCCGTAGGCGGGCAACGGTACCTCGCCGCAGGGATTGGTGGAGATGAGTTTCTCGGCGTACCACAGGTTGTTGGCGCGGCGTACCCGGTCGATGAAGATCACCCCCGGCTCGGCGGCTTCGTAGGTGGCGCCCATGATGCGTTCCCACAGGGCGCGGGCCGGAACCCGCCGCAGCACCCGGCAGGGTTCGGGGGGATGGCCGCCCCAGGCGCGCATCGCGATTTCCTCGTCCGGAGCGGCGGGTTCGCTGCCCAAGGGGAAGACCAGAGGCCAGTCGCCGTCCGCTTGCAAGGCCGCCATGAAAGCGTCGCTGACCAGCACCGACAGGTTGAAGTGGCGCAGCGCTTCTCCATGGCGCTTGGCGTCGATGAAGGCTTCGATGTCCGGATGGTCGCAGCGCAGCGTGGCCATCATGGCGCCGCGGCGCGCCCCGGTGGACAAGATGGTGGCGCACATGGCGTCCCAGATGCCCATGAAGGATACCGGCCCGGAGGCGATGGCGCCGGCCCCCCGGGCCTGCATGCCGAAGGGCCGCAGCGTCGAGAAGTCGTAGCCCACTCCGCCTCCCTGCTGCATGGTCAGGGCGCCTTCCTTGAGACCGTCGAAGATGCCGTCCAGGGAATCCTCGATGACTCCCATGACGAAGCAGTTGAACAGCGTGACCTTGCGGGGATTGCCCGCCCCGGCCAGGATGCGGCCGCCGGGCAGAAAGCGGAAATCCGCCAGGATGCCATGGAAGCGGGTCTCCCAAAGATCCTGGTGGGCGGGCTCGACGCTGGCCAGGGCCTTTGCCACCCGGCGCCAGGATTCGTGAATGGATTGCTCTCCGGCTTCCCGCAACCGGTACTTGGCGTCCCACAAGCGGGCCGAGACATCGCTCAGGAAGGGAGACGGTGGGTTCACGATGGCGACTCGCGGCTCAGTGGGGTTGCCGGTCCACCGCGGCGGCCAAGTCCCGCAGCGCCTGGGCGATGGTCACCGGATAGGGGGAGGGCCGGTGTTGCGGGCCGTGGAAGGTTTGCAATTCCCTGAGGGGTTCCGGCAGCAGCGCCAACTGCTCGGCGCAGCGAGCCCGGGCGGCGGCCAGGTTGTCCCGTGGGATGAGCCGCCGGCCGCCTTGCATCACCGGTTGCAGCAGGGGGGCGCCGGGTTGGGGATCGCTCTCCACGGTCACCGTGTCCCCGGCCATTTTTCCGTCATCGCCATAGCGCCGGTATACCACTTTTCGGCCAGGCCAAGTGGCCTTGCCTTCGGAGCGCTTGCGGCGGGCCAGTCCGGCGTATTCCTGAAGCTTGTAGGCGCAGTCCAGAAACGGCATGTCGCCGGAAGTGGTGAGATGGGTGCCGACGCCGAAGCCGTCGATGGGCGCCCCTTCCCCCAGCAGGCGCGCCATCTGGGTTTCGTCCAGGTTGCCGCTGGCGAAGGTGCCGATTTGGGGGAACCCCCCCGCGTCCAGAATGCCGCGCACGGCCTTGGCGTGCCGCGCCAAATCGCCGCTGTCCAGCCGCACCGATTTGACGGTGATGCCTTCCCGGGCCAGTTGCGGCGCCAGTTCCACCACCTTGGCGACGGCGGCTTCGGTGTCGTAGGTGTCGATGAGCAGCACCACGTTGCCCGGATGGCAGCGGGCGAAGGCGGCGAAGGCTGCCATTTCGCTGGCGTGGGCCTCGATGTAGGAATGGGCCATGGTGCCGAATACCGGGATGCCGAAGCGGACTCCGGCCAGCACCGTGGCGGTGCCGGAAAATCCCGCGAGGCTGGCGGCGCGGGCCGCCAGCAAGCCGGCCTCGGCGCCGTGGGCGCGGCGCAGGCCGAAATCGACCAGCAGCTTGCCGGGAGCCGCCAACACGCAGCGGGCAGCCTTGGAGGCCACCAGGGTTTCGAAATGCAGCAGATTGATGAGCCGGCTTTCCGCCAGTTGCGCCTCGGGCATGGGCGCGGTGACCCGCAGGATGGGCTCATGGGGGAAGAATACCGTCCCCTCCGGCATGGCGTGGACGTCGCCGGTGAAGCGGAAGTCCCGCAAGGTATCCAAGAACCGGGCGGTGAAGCCGCCGTGGGCTTGCAGCCAGGCCAGGTCTTCCTCGGAGAACTTCAGATCTTCCAAATAGTCCAGCGCCTGGTCTAGGCCGGCGGCGACCAGAAAACGCCGGCCCGGAGGCAATTCCCGGGCGAAGAACTCGAATACCGCCGTGTCCTCCATGCCTTCGGCGTAATATGCCTGGAGCATGGTGAGCTGGTAGAGATCGGTGAGCAGCGGGCTGGCGGCATCACTCATGGCGCAAGATCCTCCGCATGGATCAGCCGGGCGCCGAGGCGCTGCATTTCCGCCACGGCCCGCTCGCCGTCGCCGGGCCGGACGTTGACGGCGCGAATAGCGTCCTCCAGCAGCCATACCTGGAAACCGGCCGCCAAGGCATCCTTCACGGTGTTGAGCACGCAGTAGTCGGTGGCCAGGCCGCCCACGACGAAGCGCGTCACGCCGCGGGCCCGGGCCAGCGCGGCCAATTCGGTGCCGGCGAATGCCGAATAGGCGTCTTGTTCGGCGGCGGTGGCCTTGGAGAGGATGAGCGCCTCGCAGGGCAGGTTCAGTTTCGACGCGAATGCCGCGCCTGGAGTGCCGGCCACGCAATGGGGGGGCCAGGGCCCGCCCTGTTGCCGGAACGAGCAATGGCCGGGAGGATGCCAGTCCCGGCTGGCGAAGACGGGAAGCCGGTGGCGGAGGAAGACGGCGAGGGCATGGTTGAGGGGCGCGATAACGGCATCGCCTTCCGGCACCGCCAAGGCGCCCCCCGGCAGAAAGTCGTTTTGCACGTCCACCAGCAGCAGGGCGTCGCCGGGGTGAATGTTGGTATGGCTCATGGCAAGCCTCGATTTCCCGATACGAGTCGGTGACATCTTAACGCATTGCTCCAGACCCGCCTCCCCGTCTCTGTCATCCGCCGGTCATGGCGGATTGCTAAAATTAAACTTTCTTTGGCGAATCTCTTGTTTGACATAAGTCAACGTTCCTCGCCATGGGAAGAGTTATATTACTTTTTAATAATCCTCAATAAGAGCCCAGGGGAGGGCCGGCCGATTAGCTTTTTATGCAGGAGTCAGGCAATGAACAACACCTCCGCCACCGCAAACCCCACCACTCGGCGCCGCAAGGCGCCGGTCACGGCGATGAAGGCCGCCAAGGCCCCGGTCGCGAAATCCACGGCCGCGCCGAAACGGAGTTCCAAGCCGAAGGCGAAAAAAACCGGAGCCGATCTCCCCGCTTCTCCGGAAGAGCGCTGGCGGATGATCGCCGTTGCCGCCTATTACCGGGCGGAGGCTCGCGGTTTTGCTTGCGGGCACGAGGATGAAGACTGGCGGGCGGCGGAAGCGGAAATCGATCGGCTGCTGGGAGCGTAACCGGCGGTTGCCTCGCCGCGGAAATTGGGGGTTATCAAAAATGCCGGGTTGTTTGATTTGTTCCATAACTGCTTGCGATTAAGGAGATGACATCATGGCCAACATTACCCGTTACGACCCTTTCGGCGATTTGGGTGATTTCTTCAAGGATGATTTCTTCAAGGGTTTCTTCTTCAAGCCGGTCCGCTTGCCGGAGGCTCAGTCCGTCGCGCAGATCCGCATGGACGTGACCGAAGACGACAAGGCCTACACCGTCCGGGCCGAGCTTCCCGGAGTCAAGAAGGAAGACATCAAGATCTCCCTGGACGGCAATCAGGTCACCATCAGCGCCGAAGTGAAGCAGGAGAAGGAGGAGAAAAAAGGCGAGAAGGTGATTTGCAAGGAGCGCTACCACGGTTCCGTCTACCGGAGTTTCAGTTTGGCGAGCGATGTGGACGAAGCCCAAGCCAGCGCCAAGCATGCGGATGGCGTGCTGGAGGTGGTGCTGCCCAAGAAGGCGGGCGGAGCCGTCAAGCAGATCGCGATCCAGTAAGCCACGGCTCGGGCCCGGCGGGCGCCGGGTCCGAGGATGTCTTGCACTCCTGTCCGGGAGAGTCCCATGGCAACTTTCGTCTTTCCTGCTTCCCGGCAAGAGGCTATCGTCCGGGTCGAGGGCCGCTTCGATCACCGGGTTGCCACCGAATGCTTCGCCACCCTGCGGCGTGCTCCCCATTTATGGTGGAAAAAACTCACGGTCATCATGGCGGGTGTGGAAACCCTGGATTTGCAAGGGATCGAATCCTTGCTCGCGCTCCGGGAATTCACCGGCGGCGAAGCCGAACTGTGGCTCTCCGGATGCGGTCCTGCGGTGGGCCGGATGCTGGAAGTGGCGGGCTTGCGCCGCTGTTTCGTGATCCGCGATGTTCCGCCCTTTGCCCATGAAGCCCCAGAAATCTAGCCCGGGCCGGCCGGTAGCGGAACGAGTTGTCCGCGGCGGATGGCGGAGGCCGGGGCGCCGTTTCCGTGACACGGATTCGGTGACCGAAATCGCCGTAGCGCTTGCCTGAAGGAGATTGACATGCGGATCGGGGAAATTTGCATTCGGGAAGTGGTGTGCGCGCCGGCCGAAACCAGCGTCCAGCAGGCCGCCCAGCTCATGCGACGGCACCATGTGGGAGCCTTGTTGATCACCGAGGAGCGGGCGGGAAAGCGTTACCCGATGGGGATCGTCACCGACCGGGACGTGGTGGTGGGGGTGGTCGCCGAAGGATTGGTTCCGGGGGTCATCACCGTGGGGGACATCATGGGGGGCGAGTTGGTGACGGTGGGGGAAAGCGAGGAGGTTTTCGAAGTTATTCAAAAAATGCGGTTCAAGGGAGTGCGCCGGGTTCCGGTGGTGGAGGAGACGGGTGTGCTAGTGGGTGTTCTGGCCGTCGACGACTTGGTCGATCTGCTGGCGGAGAGCCTGACCGATCTATCCAAGCTGATCGCCCGGGAGCAATTTCGCGAGCAGCAAACCAGGAAGTAGCGAAATTCACGGAGAGCGAGCATGCAGCAGCCATTACAGATCACCGTCCGGGATTTTCCGCATTCGGAGGCCTTGGATGCCCACATTCGGGACAAGGCCGCCAAGCTGGAGTCGCTGTTTCCCGACATCGTGGGGTGCCGGGTGGTGGTGGAATTGCCGCATCGCCACAAGCATCAGGGCAAGCCATTCAACGTGCGGCTGGAAATCAAGGTGCCGGGTGACGAACTGGTGGTGAACCGGGACCGGCATGAGGATGTTTACGTCGCGCTGCGGGACGCTTTCGATGCGGCCAAGCGCCAGTTGGAGGACTATGCCCGCAAGCTGCGAGGCGCGGTGAAGGTCCACGAGCCCGTGGTTTTGGGCAAAGTGACCCGCATTTTCCCCGAGGAGGGATTCGGTTTCATCGAATCCCGCGATGGCCGCGAATTGTATTTTCACCGGGAGAACGTGGTGAGCTCCGATTTCGACCGCCTGGACGTGGGGGCCGAAGTGCGGTTTATCGAGGAGATGGGCGGCGAAGGCTGGCAGGCCAAGCGAGTGACCGCCGGCAAGCACCGTTTGCCTCAGTGAGGAAGGTCTTTATTTAGCGGACGATGGAGAATCCGATCCGGAATTGGGAGGTTCTCCGCAAGTTGTAATCCAGCAGCGTCTCGCCGTAGCCGCTGAAGAACTGGAAATGAAGGAATCCCCCGGTATCGGCGAGAAACGGACGGCGCAATGGGTATGATGCATCCAGTTGCAAGCTGCCGAATCCCGCGGCGCCGCGCCGTGCGTTGGCGGACCAGAGCCAGCCGTCGTCCCGCCCCAGCCGGATTCCCAGATCGGCATAGCCGCGGTATTGCCGGATGTCCGGGTTATCTTTTTTGTCAAGGTAGGCCCAGAGCTTGGGGGTGAGGGCGAGGGTCTGCCCGTCGCTCAACTGCCAGCGCCAGGACGGACGCAGGAACAGGGTATCCATGCTGCGGGAGTTGCCGCTGTCGCGGCCATTGGACTCGTGTTCGTAACCGGCCTGCATGGACCCATCCGCGGCGGGACTGTCCCTCGTTGGCCTATCCTGCCCCCACTGATAAAACAGACTGGGCCGGAAACTGGTATCCCGGAACGGCTTGGAGTTGGATTGCAGATCCCACAAGGAAGTCTGGGTGTACCCGAAGCGCAGCCCGGATAATACGGGCAGCCACTCGACCACCGGCCCCTGATCGTCGAACATCCGGTATTTGAAGGAAATCTGAAAGCGGGCGGTGGTGGCTTCGCGGAATCCCAGCAGAAAATACATCGGCTCGTGGGCCGCCAGGGCGGGGGACGGAGCGGCCAGCAGGGCGTCGGCGGCGGGCGGTGCCGGCCGGCCCAGCATCCGTGGCAGCGGACCGTGGCGATCAGCGGCCTCCGCCACTTGCAGCAGCAGCCGGGAAGATGCCGGGCTCGCCAATTCCAAGGTCACCAGCCCCGTGATGTCTGCGGGCAAGACGGCGGAAAATTCCCGGCGGCGGGCGGTGGGCGGGGCCGAATCTTGGGCTTGGAGGGTGATGGCCCATTTCCGCTTGCCGGAGATGATCCGGGCCGGCAAGGTATCTGGCACGGGAGCGTCGTCGTCGAGGTTGGCGACGCTCACAGCGACGCTTCCCCCCGGTCTGGTTGCGGTCTGATCGCTGGCCAGCAGCCAAGCGGCCTGGCCAGGCGGGGCGAAGGAGGCGATGATGGCAAGCACCATCAGGCGCCCGGTCGCTGCGGATAGGAGCACGGTGGGCTATGTTCCGAGAAAAATCCTTCGACCCCGCACACTCCAAGCGCCAGGGCCCGGCGGCAAGATTCGGGCTAGCGCAGCGGCGCCAGCGTCGGCACCTGACGATGCAGGAACCAGCGATCCAGCACCACGTGGCGGGTGAACCAGGAGTTGGCCAGCAGTTTCTTGCCGAGCAAAGAGCGCCAGGAATCGGGCAGCAAGGCGCCGGTTGCTTGCCGTTGCGGGCCGAAATGCTCGGTCAGGGCGGCGCGGTAGGGTTCCAGCTGCGGCCGGCGGTAATCGCCTTGGGTTTTTGCGATGACGCGGGCCGCCAGCAAGGCCGATTCCACGGCGGGCCGGATACCCTCGCCGCTTTGCGGATAGGCGAGTCCCACGGCGTCTCCCACCAGCAGGACCCCATCTTCCAGCAGCGGCCGGCCGCCGCGGCCGTAGAGCAGATAGGCGTGGCCGTGGAAAGCGCGGGGCACGTCGTCGGGCACCTTGCCCCGGGCCACCAGGAAATCCCGGAATGCCGCCAAATGATCGGACAGCCGGTGGCTGTCCTCCCGCCCCAAGCCGATGTTGAGATAGTTATCCTTGCGGAAGCACCAGCCGTAGCCTTTGAGGTCCTCGCAAAAAAACAATTCCGGGGTGTCGCCCCGCGCCCGGCAGAGTTCCGCTTGTTCTGGGGTCAGGAGGAATTCGATTTCCTTGGCGGCCACGATCGGCTCGCCGCTGCCCAGCTTGGCTCCGAGACGGCGGGCCACCGGGCAGAAATGTCCTCCGGCCCCCACCAGCATGGGAGTTTTGAGGTGGCCATTGACGATCCAATGCGCGCCGTTCCGCTCCATGGATTGCAGCGGTTCTCCCAGCACCAGGCGGGCGCCGGAGCGGCGCAGCAGATATTCGTCGAACTGGCAGCGGCGGATCCCGTAGCTCACCGTCGCATCATAGCGGGTGGCCACTTCGGCGCCGCCGATGATGCCGGTGCGAAAGCCGGTGATGGGCTGGAATTCGCGTCCTTGGGAGTAAGCGCCGATGTCGAGTTCCAGCGCTTGAATCACGGCCGGAGTGATCCAGCCGGCGCAGACTTTATCCCGGGGAAAGGATTGGGCATCCAGCACCACCACGTCTAGCCCGGCTCGGCGGAGCGCCCAGGCGCAAGTGGAACCGGCCGGACCGCCGCCGACGATCAGGACGTCACAGGTTTCCAAGGGGGGCATCCCGATACAGGTATTGCCGATTCCAGGGAATGTCATTGCTTTGGCCCGGGGCGAAAGTGACTTGGAACAATTGCAGGTCCCCGGTGGTGAAGGCGGCAGTGGAACCGGCGAGGTACAGTCGCCAAGCCCGCACGAAGTTTTCGCCGTACAGGCCGGCGATGGTGGACTCCGCGGCGTCGAAGCGGGCCAGCCAATGCTCCAGGGTTTTGGCGTAGTGCCGCCGCAGGTTTTCCACATCTAGCACCGAAAAGCCGGAGGGCTCGAAGATCTCCATCATTTGCCGGAGGCTGGGGGGACAGGCGCCGGGAAAAATGCGCTTTTCGATCCACACATGCATGGGCCGCGGCTGGTTGCGGCCGATGGTGTGGATGAGGCCGCGGCCTTCGGGTTTGAGGCAGCGGGCGATGATTTTACCGAGGGCGGGATAATTCTCCGGCCCCACGTGCTCCAGCATGCCCACCGAAACGAAGGCGTCGAATTCCCCGCGAATGTTGCGGTAGTCGTCCTCGATGAATTCGACGCGGTCTTGCAAGCCTTCCTGTTGGGCGGCTTGCCGGGCATAGGCCAGTTGTTCCTGGGAGATGTTGTAAGCCTTGACGGTGACCCCGTAGTGCCGTGCCATGTGCATGGCCAGGCCACCCCAGCCGCAGCCCGCTTCCACCACCCGCTCACCGGGCTTGAGCCAGAGCTTGCGGCAGACATGCTCCATCTTGGCGATTTGGGCCGCCTCCAAGGTCTCGGAGCCGTCGGGAAAGTAGGCGCAGGTGTAGAGCATGCGCTGGTCCAGCCAGAGCCGGTAAAAATCGTTGCCCAGGTTGTAGTGGCGGTGGATGTTTTCCCGGGAGCCGGAGAGGGTGTTGAGCCGGCGACGGCGTATTCCCATGCGATCCAGCCAGCCTCCGGATCCGGGATTGGCCCGGTAGAGCGCTTCCAGGCAGGCCACCAGATCGCCTTCGATTTGCAGCCGGCCCGCGCTATACAGTTCGCCGAACTGGAATTGGTGATCCAGCAGCAGGCTGAACAAAGCCGCCCGGTCGTTGATGCGGATTCGAGCCACGGGAAGTCGGCCCGGCGAGGTGACCTCCACGCCGTTCCATAGAACGAGAGTGACGGGGGGATTGCCGGTGGCGGCCAGCAAGCGGTCCATTAGCCGGGCCAACGGTGAATCCGGCCGGCCGGCGGGGGGCGCTTCGGACCAAGACTCCATGGGCTGTTCGGTCATGGGAACGCTCCGGTTATCGCTGGGCCTGCCGGCGTTTCGGCAGCGTGTCCTCGTCGTTGGTGGTCCGCAGCAGGCTCCAGTAGCCGAACAGATTCACCCGGTGGCAGTCGGTTACTTTCAAGCCGGTGTCCCGCACGAAAGTGTCGAGACAGAAATCGGGACGAAAGCCCAGCAGCCGGGACAGCGGGGCCAGCAGGGTTTCCACTTTGGCAATCACCGGGTTGGAGCTATGAAAGTGGTTGACGATGAAAATTTCCCCGCCTTTCTTGCATACCCGGCGCATTTCCCGCACCAGGCGCACCGGATGGGGCACGACGGAGGCGACGTACATGGCCACCACTTTATCGAAGCTGCCATCCGGAAAGCTCATCTGCTCGGCATCCATGACCTTGAGGTCCGTTACATGAGTCAGACCTTCGCGAAGGGCGCGTTCCTTGGCTTTCTCCAGCATCTCCGGAGAAAGATCGATGCCGGTGATCCGCACGCAGGACGGATAGAGGGGCAGCGATAACCCGGTACCCACCCCAACCTCCAGGATACGGTCCCCCGGCCGGCAGCGCAGCTTATCGACGACGGCCTTGCGCCCCGGCTGGAACACGGCACCGAAATAAACGTCGTAAAGCTTGGCATAGCGGCGATAGGCCTTGCGAATGGCAACGGTATCCAAGGATAGCCCTCCCTGACGCGGTGATCGGGCCGGAACCAGGGAACGGCTGTCGATGCCGACAGTCGTTCCCTTTCGCTCCGGCCGGTTTTTTTTCATGGGGGAAACATAGCCGATTCGTTAGAGGGATGCAAACCCCGGCCCTGTCGGATGATATCCGGATCAAGGATCGCGGTTCGGTATGGAGAAAAGCGATCCACGATTCGCCGTAATCGCCCCCCGGCTATTTGCTGAGCAGCCGCATGCCCCGATCGAGCCCGTCCAAGGTGAGGGGAAACATCCGGTCCCCCATGAGCTGTTTGGTGAGCTTGATGGATTGGTGATTCTCCCAGCGGGATTCGGGCTGGGGGTTGAGCCAGATGGCGTCCTTGTAGACGTGCAGCATGCGTTGCAGCCACATCGCCCCCGAATCGGTATTGTTGTGCTCGACGCTGCCCGAGGGGTGGGAGATTTCGTAGGTGCTCATGGTGGCGTCGCCCACCACGACCAGTTTGTAATCGTGGGGAAAAGTATGCAGCACGTCCCAGGTGGGAAAGCGTTCCGCGTGGCGGCGTCGGTTGTCCTTCCACACCGCTTCGTAGATGAAGTTGTGGAAGTAGAAATATTTCAGATGCTTGAATTCAGTGTGGGCCGCGGAGAACAACTCCTCGCAGACCTTGATGTGGTCGTCCATGGAGCCGCCCACGTCCAGGAACAGCAGCACCTTGACGGTATTGTGGCGCTCCGGGACCATCTTGAGGTCCAGGTAACCGGCATTATGGGCGGTAGACCGGATGGTGTCCTCGATGTCGAGGATTTCCGGCGCTCCCTGGCGAGCGAACTTGCGCAGCCGCCGCAGGGCGATCTTGATGTTGCGGGTGCCCAACTCCACTGTTTCGTCGTAGTTGCGGTATTCGCGCTTATCCCAGACTTTTACCGCCCGTCGCTGGCGGGATTTGTCCTGGCCGATGCGCACGCCTTCCGGGTTGTAGCCGTAGGCGCCGAAAGGCGAGGTACCGGCGGTGCCGATCATCTTGGAGCCGCCCTGATGGCGCTCTTTCTGTTCCTCCAGGCGTTTCTTCAAGGTCTCCATGAGTTTTTCCCAGCCGCCCATGGCCTCGATCATGGCCTTTTCCTCGTCGCTCAGCAGCAATTCCGCCTGGCGGCGCAGCCACTCTTCGGGGATCTCGGCGATCATGCCGTCGGGCAGATCGGTAATGCCCTTGAAATAAGCCGAGAAGGCCCGGTCGAATTTGTCGAAGTGGCTCTCGTCCTTCACCATGCAGACGCGGGACAGGTAATAGAATTCGTCCACGCTGCCGGTGATGACGCGCTTCTCCAGGGCCTCCAGCAGCGTCAGCAACTCCTTGATGGAGACCGGAACGTGGTGCTCCCGCACCTTCATGAAGAAGTCGATCAGCATGGCCGTCGCGGTTTACGGGTTGGACTTGCGGCGGGACATGAACACCAGCCGCTCGAACAAATGCACGTCCTGCTCGTTCTTCAGCAGCGCCCCGTGCAGCGGCGGAATGATCTTGCCGGCATCCTGGCCGTGCAGGGCTTCCGGCGGAATATCCTCGGCCATCAGCAGCTTGAGCCAATCCAGCAGTTCCGAGGTGGAGGGTTTTTTCTTGAGACCCGGCACTTCCCGCAGATCGAAGAACACCTCCATGGCTTCCTTGAGCAGATTCTTTTTTAAATCCGGGAAATGGACATTGACGATCCGCTCCATGGTTTCCTTGTCCGGGAAGCGGATGTAGTGGAAGAAGCAGCGCCGCAGGAAGGCGTCGGGCAATTCCTTTTCGTTGTTGCTGGTGATGATCACCGTGGGCCGTTGGGCGGCCTGCACCAGCTCTCTGGTCTCGTAGACGTAGAACTCCATGCGGTCCAGTTCCCGCAGCAAATCGTTGGGAAACTCGATGTCGGCCTTGTCCACCTCGTCGATGAGCAGCACCGCGGGAGTGTCCGAAGTGAACGCTTCCCACAGCTTGCCCTTGATGATGTAATTGCGGATGTCGTGAACCCGCTCATCCCCCAACTGCGAATCCCGCAAGCGCGATACCGCGTCGTATTCGTACAGACCGTGCTGGGCCTTGGTGGTGGATTTGATGTGCCACTCGAACAACGGGCGGTCCAGGGCCTTGGCCACTTCCAGGGCCAGCATGGTCTTGCCGGTGCCCGGCTCGCCTTTCACCAGCAGGGGCCGCTCCAGGGTCACGGCGGCGTTAACCGCCATTTTCAGGTCTTCGGTAGCGACGTAGTTTTCGGTTCCGGTGAATCGCATGATGTCTCCAACGCTTGTGTCGTATCGGCCGGTCTCGGCTGTTGGGCAGGTCTTGTT
Source organism: Betaproteobacteria bacterium (assembly GCA_023259135.1). GTDB lineage: Bacteria > Pseudomonadota > Gammaproteobacteria > Burkholderiales > JAHFQX01 > JAHFQX01. Next base: position 17,636 of record JAHFQX010000028.1, read on the forward strand.
CGCCCTGAAATGTCCGGGCAAAGTGAATTCATTATAACGTGAGGTTCCGGGCCGGTCTAATGGTCTGCGGCCGGGTTGCGGGGCGGGTCGATCGGGGGGGCGCTGGAGTCCGGTGGGCGCCGTGCTTTTGCAGGATTTTGGATGGCTTCCGGAGGCAAGTCCGGGCGAACTCATGACGAAGAAAAACTCACTGCGGATATTGTTCGTTACTCCCGAATGCGCCCCCTGGGTCAAGACCGGCGGTCTCGGGGATGTGAGCGCCGCTCTGCCGAGGGCGCTCCGTGAATCGGGGATCGACGTGCGGGTGCTGCTGCCCGGCTATCCGGATGTGTTGCGGCATGTTCAGGGCGCCCCGGTGGCGGCCGAGCTGGCTTTGCCCGGATTTCCCCCGGCGCGGCTGTTGCGAGCCCGGCTGCCCGACGATGTGCCCCTCTGGGTGGTGGACTGCCCGGAGTGCTACGAGCGTGGCGGCGGACCCTATGGCGATGAGCAAGGGCGGGACTGGCCCGACAATCCGCTGCGTTTCGGCCTGCTCAGTCGGGCGGCGGCATTGCTGTGCGGCGCGGCCAGTCCCTTGGATTGGCGGCCCGCCGTGGTCCATTGCAACGACTGGCAGACCGGGCTGGTGCCCGCGTATCTGCATTTCGACCCCCAGGCCACGGCGGCCTCGGTGATGACCCTCCACAATCTGGCCTTCCAGGGTATTTTCCCTCCCGAGTGGGTGGGGCGGTTGGGGCTTCCCCAAGAGGCGTTTTCCATGAATGGGGTGGAGTATTATGGCCGGTTGTCGTTCCTCAAGGCTGGGCTGTATTATGCCGACCGGCTGACGACGGTGAGCCCCCGCTACGCCTTGGAAATCCAATCGGCCCCCTTGGGCTTCGGCTTGGAAGGGCTGCTGGCCGGCCGCCGGGAGGCATTGACCGGGATCGTCAACGGCATCGACACGGAATTGTGGGATTCCGCCCGCGATCCCTATTTGGCGGCTCGCTATGACGCCGCGACGCTGGACGCCAAGGCCGGGAACAAGCGGGTTTTGCAACAACGGCTGGGACTGCGGGTGGAGCCCGACATGCCTTTGCTGGGAGTGGTGAGCCGCCTGACCCCCCAGAAGGGTCTGGATTGGGTGGTGCAAGTGGCAGCCCGCATAATGGCCCTGCCGGCTCAACTGGCGGTGCTGGGCAGCGGGGATGCGGAGTTGGAGGCGGCTTTCGGCGAGCTGGCCCGCCGTTACCCGGGCCAAGCGGCGGTTCGGATCGGTTTCGCGGAGCCTCTGGCTCATCTATTGGAGGCCGGCGCCGACATTTTTCTCATGCCGTCCCGCTTCGAGCCCTGCGGCCTCAACCAGATGTACAGCCAGCGCTATGGCACGCCGCCGGTGGTGCATGCCACCGGCGGTTTGTCGGATACGGTGAGCGATGCCACCGCCGATCCCGTGCGGGGTACTGGATTCGTGTTTCCGAAAACCACTGCCGCCAGTTTTTTCGGAGCCGTAGGCCGGGCGGTACGGGCCTACCGGGACCCTGCGTTGTGGCGCCGCATTCAGCAAAACGGCATGGCCCGGGATTTCGGCTGGCCAGGCCCGGCGCGAAGCTACGCGGCCCTTTACGGAGAGTTGGTGCGGAGCCGCGGCGGCGCAACTCTTTCTTAACTAATTGTCTTGAAGGAAAAAACCTTTTCCTATCGCCCTTGACCCCTCCCCGTTTTTTACTTATAGTGGGAAGAAGTGGTAAAAAGTGGGGAGAAATGGGATCTCCTCGCTTCTCAAAGGGGGCGGCATGTTCCGCGGGGTGACGCAGCTCAATCTGGACAACAAAGGTCGGGTAGTCATCCCCGCCCGTCATCGGGATGCGCTGCTGGCGGCTTGCAACGGCCGTCTGGTGATCACGGCCGACCCGAGCCGCTGTCTGCTTATTTACCCCCAGCCCGAGTGGGAGCCCATTCAACAAAAGCTGATGGGGTTGTCCAGCTTCAATAGCCGTATGCGCAGCTTGCAGCGCCTGTTGGTGGGCCATGCCGAGGACGTCGACATGGACGCCGCGGGGCGGCTGCTCATTTCTCCGGCGCTGCGGGAATTCGCGGAGTTGGATAAGCGGGTGATGCTGGTGGGTCAGGGTGGCAAATTCGAATTGTGGGGCGAGAGCCGGTGGGTGGCGGAGCGGGAACAGTCATTGAGCTTCCGGGATGCCGAAATGCCCGAGGAATTGGAAGGCTTCTCCTTGTGAGGGGAGCAGTCCATCGCCCGGTCCTGCTGGAAGAAGCGCTCGCCGCATTGAACATCCAGGCCGACGGCATTTACGTGGACGGCACTTTCGGGCGAGGCGGGCACAGCCGCGGGATTCTGCAACGTCTCGGGCCGCAGGGGCGGTTGCTGGCGCTGGATCGGGATCCCGCGGCGGTGGCCGTGGCCAGGGCATGGAACGACGCCCGGTTATCGGCGTTCCACAGCCGTTTCGGGCGCTTGGCGGAAATTCTGGAGGCCGCCGGGTTCCGGCAGGTGGAAGGGATTCTGCTGGATTTGGGGGTTTCCTCGCCGCAATTGGAGGAGGGAGAACGGGGGTTTAGCTTTCGTTTGGACGGGCCGCTGGATATGCGCATGGACCCCACTAGCGGGGAATCGGCGCGGGAATGGTTGGCCCACGCGTCGGAAATCCGCATCGGGGAGGTGCTTAAAACCTATGGCGAAGAACGGTTTGCTAAACAGATTGCAAGAGCGATTGTTAAGGCTCGAACGACAGGCGGTCTTGGCACTACCCAAGAACTCGCCGCGGTGGTCGCCGCAGCCGTCCCCACGCGGGAGCCAGGCCAGGACCCGGCGACGCGCACCTTTCAGGCTCTACGGATTTTCGTCAACCAGGAGCTTGAGGAGTTGTCGCTAGCGCTGCCTCAGTGCGTGGATGCACTGGCCCCCGGCGGCAGATTGGTGATTATCGCTTTCCATTCCCTGGAAGATCGCATCGTCAAGCGTTTCATGCGCAATATGGAACGGGGCACGGCGGTGCCGGACAAGCTGCCGTTGCGCAGCTGGGAAATGCCCAAGCCCAGGCTGCGGCGGCTGGGCCGGGCGGTGCGGCCCAGCCCCGCGGAAGTGGCTGATAATCCGCGGTCGCGCAGCGCCGTCATGCGGGTGGCGGAGCGCTTGGCATGACGGGATTCAATTTGTTGCTGGGCGCCTTGCTGGTGGTCTGCGCCCTGGGCTTGGTGACCGCCCAGCACCAGGCCCGCAAGTTATTCGTGGAATTGCAGCAGCAACAGACTCAGGAACGCAAGCTCGACGAAGAATGGGGGCAACTCCAGTTGGAGCAAAGCACCTGGGCGATGCATTCCCGAATCGAAAAAATTGCCACGACCCGCCTCGGGATGAAAGTCGCCCCGTCGTCCCGTGCTCAAGTGGTTCCCCCCGCCGGGCGTTGATTCGCCATGCCCCGCTCGTTTCCTCCCCCGGTTCCCATGAAACTGCCTGCTTGGCGGGCTTGGCTGGTGTTGGCCGTGTTGTTGACGAGCTTTGCCGCGCTGATCGCGCGGGCCGGTTATCTGCAAGGCATTCACAACGACTTTCTCAAACAGAAAGGGGAGTCGCGCTACGGACGGCTGATCGAAATCAGTGCCCACCGGGGAATGGTCCGGGACCGCAACAACGAGCCCCTGGCCATCAGTACCCCGGTGGAAGCGGTGTGGGCTAATCCGACGGATATCGCGCTGAATCCGCGGCAGATGGGCCGCCTCGCCCAATTGTTGGGTATCAATCCGGCCGAGCTGCAAAAGCGTCTGACGGCCGATCCGCGCCGGGAGTTCGTGTACTTGAAACGGCAGTTGCCCCCCGACGAGGCGGCCAAGGTGGTGGAACTCGGTTTGCCCGGCATTTACCTGACTCGGGAGTACCGGCGTTACTACCCGGCCGGGGAGGTGATGGCCCACGTCATCGGCTTCACCGGGGTGGACGATAACGGCCAGGAAGGGATGGAGTTGGCCTACCAGGATTGGCTTGCCGGCAAGCCCGGCAGCCGCAAGGTGATCAAGGATCGGCTGGGACGCATTATCGAAGACGTGGAGAGTGTCCGGGTCCCGCAAGAAGGCCAGGATCTGGTGCTGAGCATCGACAGCAAAATTCAATATTCGGCTTATCGGGAGCTGAAAAGCGCCTTGGCCGCCACCCAAGCCAAGGCCGGGGGGGTGGTGGTATTGGATGCGAAGACCGGTGAAGTTCTCGCCCTGGTCAACCTCCCCGCCTACAACCCCAACAACCGAGAGCGGCTGGATCGGGAACGGAATCGCAATCGGGCCGTCACTGATTTATTCGAGCCCGGTTCTACCTTGAAACCGTTTACCGCCGCCGCTGCCCTGGAAATCGGCGCCTTCAAGCCGGACACCCTGATTCAGACGGCGCCGGGAACGATGACCATCGGCAGCGCCACGATTCACGATGCCCATCCCCACGGCCTGCTGTCGGTGGCTCAGGTGATCCAAAAATCTTCCAACGTGGGAGCCGCCAAGATCGCCTTGGGGATCCCCAAGGAGGCATTGTGGAAGGTGCTTACCCAAGCGGGTTTCGGTCATCCCCCGGAGTTGGGCTTTCCCGGCGAAGCGGCAGGGAAGCTGCGGCCGCCCCGGGATTGGCGGCCCATCGAGAACGCCACCCTTGCCTACGGGCACGGGATCTCGGTGAGTCTCGTGCAATTGGCTCGGGCCTACACCCTATTTACCGGAGACGGGGAATTGCGGCCGGTGTCGCTGGTCAAGCGGAGCGAACCGCCCCCCGGCACTCCGGTGGTGTCCCCCGGAACGGCTCGGGAGATACGCCGGATGCTGGAGATGGTGGTGGCCCCCGGCGGCACGGCCGGGCTGGCTCAGGTGCAAGGCTATCGGGTCGCCGGCAAGACCGGCACGGCCCATAAGCTGGAAGGCGGCCGGTATGCGAGTCATCGTTACGTGGCGTCCTTCGTGGGATTCGCGCCGGCCTCCGATCCCCGCCTGGTGATTGCGGTCATGATCGACGAGCCCAGCGCCGGCCAATATTACGGCGGCCTGGTGGCGGCCCCGGTATTCAGCGCCATCATGGGGAGCGCGTTGCGGTTGTTGGGCGTCGCTCCCGATAAGCCTGGAGACGTTGCGCTACCCGTGGCCCTGGAGGCCGGAGCAAAGGAAGAAGTGTGAGGGCGGCCCATTCCAACAGCGTAGCGGCCGACCCGGTGGGGGTGTTTATCCGCCAACAGGGCGGCGGCCGGCTGGTTAGCGACAGCCGCGCGGTCAAGCCCGGCGATATTTTTCTGGCCTATCCCGGCGAGCGCCAGGATGGCCGCCGTTTCATTCCCGATGCCATCGCGGCCGGCGCGGCGGCAGTGCTGTGGGAGCCTCGGGGCTACGGCTGGCATCCGGAATGGCGGGTCGCCCAGCTTCCGGTGGCCCGCTTGCGGCAACGGGCCGGGGTCATCGCTTCCCGGGCGCTGGGCAGGCCCTCCCACAAGCTGCGAATAGTGGGCGTGACCGGTACCAACGGCAAGACTTCGTGCAGCCATTGGATTGCCCAAAGCTTGAGCCTGATGGAGCACAAAGCGGCGGTCATCGGCACCCTAGGCCACGGCGCGCCGGGCCGGCTGACCGCCGATGTCAACACCACTCCCGATCCGGTGGCCTTGCAGTATCGGCTGGCTGAATACCTGGCCCAAGGATCGGCTTGGGTCGCGATGGAGGTGTCGTCCCACGGCTTGGAGCAGGGCCGGGTCAACGGGGTGTGCTTCGATATCGCGCTATTCACCAATCTGAGTCGCGATCATCTGGATTATCACCGCAGCATGGAGGATTACGGCGCTGCCAAGGCGCGCTTGTTCCGCTGGCCGGGGCTCCGGCATGCGGTCATCAATCTGGACGACCGGTTCGGCGCCGAACTGGTGGGGCGCATCGATCATCGCAAGGTCAAGGTGTGGGGCTATGGCATGGGCAAGGGGGAGATTGCCGGACATGGCCTACGGCTGGGCTTGGCCGGCTTGCGCTTGCGGGTGGCCACGCCACTGGGGGAAGCCACCGTGGAAAGTCCCCTGCTCGGAGCTTTTAATGCAATGAATTTACTCGGCGTGCTGGGAGTATTGCTGGCAGCGGGAATGCCCCTTGCCCCCGCCGTGGAAGCGCTGCATTGGCTAACCCCAGTGCCGGGGCGGATGGAAACCCTGGGAGGCGGCGATCAGCCGCTGGTGGTGGTGGATTACGCCCACACGCCCGACGCCTTGGAAAAAGTGCTGGAGACCCTGCGGGATGTGACCGCGAGCGGTTCCGGGTTCCGCGCCACGGGTTCCGTGCCCGGCTCAAAAAACCCACAACTTATTTGCGTGTTCGGTTGCGGCGGCGAGCGAGATCGGGGCAAGCGCCCGCTCATGGGGGAAGTGGCCACCCGGCTGGCCGATCGGGTGATTCTGACCAGCGACAATCCGCGGGGCGAAGACCCGCGTCGCATCATCGCGGACATCGAAGCCGGCGCTCACCCCGATTTTCGGATAGTGGAGGACCGTGCCTTGGCCATTGCCCAGGCGATTCACGGCGCCGAGGCCGGCGACGTGGTGCTGATCGCCGGCAAGGGGCATGAAAACTTTCAGGAAATCGCCGGAGTCCAGCTGCCTTTCAGCGACGTCGAAGTGGCGCGCCTGGCCCTGGAACGGCGGAGGATGAACGATGCTTGATCTGGACTCGGCCGCCTCGGTGCTAGGCGGGCGTCGGCAAGGATCCAACCGGACATTTACGGCGGTGGGAACCGACAGTCGCAACGTGCAACCGGGCATGCTGTTCGTGGCCTTGCGAGGAGACCGCCACGACGGTCATGGTTTCGTGGCGGAGGCCTTGCAACGGGGCGCCGCTGCCGCCTTGGTGGGAGAGGGTTTCGTCGCCGCGCCGGATATGCCGCTGTTGCGGGTGGGCGATACTCGGCGGGCACTGGGAGACCTCGCGGCCTATTGGCGCGGCCGATTTTCCCTGCCCTTGGCGGCGGTGACGGGCAGCAGCGGCAAGACTACGGTGAAGGAAATGCTGGCGGCGGTGCTGCGGGAGGCTGCGCCGGAGCCGCAAGTGCTGGTATCCCAAGGCAACCTCAACAACGACATCGGTCTGCCCCTGACCCTGCTCAAACTCAACGACCGCCATCGCTACGCGGTGGTGGAGTTGGGCATGAACCACCTGGGGGAAATCCGCGCCCTGTCCCGCATGGCCCAACCCACCGTGGCGCTGGTCAACAACGCCGGCACCGCCCACTTGGGCTATTTGGGCACGGTGGAGAACGTGGCTCGCGCCAAGGGAGAGATTTTCGAGGGTTTGGGTCCCGACGGCGTGGCGGTGATCAACGCCGACGACGCTTTCGCTGGGCTGTGGCGGGAACTGGCGGCGGGGCGCCAAGTCATGGATTTCGGCCTGGGTTCGGGCGCCGCGATACGGGCTCGCTATCAACTCACTTCGGCCGGCAGCGAGCTGGAATTGCTGACTCCGGTCGGAAATGCCACCACCCGGTTGGCGGTGCCGGGGCTGCACAACGTGAGGAATGCCTTGGCCGCCACCGCCGCGGCTCTGGCGCTGGGGGTGGGTTTGCCGGCCGTGACCGCCGGCCTGTGGAATTTCCGCGGGGTCAAGGGGCGGCTGCAATCCAAGCCCTGCCGGTTTGGCGGAGTGCTGTTGGACGATACCTACAACGCCAATCCGGATTCGGTGGCGGCGGCCATCGACGTATTGGCGGCTACCCCCGGGAAAACTTTGCTGGTGTTGGGCGACATGGGGGAATTGGGGCCCGCCGGGATGGCCTTGCATGCCCAGCTTGGGGAGCGGGCCCGGCGTGCCGGGATTGCCAGGCTGTTCGGATTGGGCCCGTTGAGCGCCGCGGCCGTAAAGGAATTCGGATCGGATGGGCGGCATTTCAACGCTCTGCCGGATTTGCTCAACGCCATGGAAACCGCCCTGGGTTCGGAAGACGTGGTGCTGGTGAAAGGTTCGCGGTTCATGGGTATGGAGCGGGTGGTGGAAGCTCTGGAGAGCAAGGAGCCCACCCCATGCTGCTAGCTCTGGCCCAATGGCTGGCCGAGGATGTGCGAGCCTTCAACGTGTTCGGCTACATTACGCTGCGGGCGGTATTGGCCACTTTGACGGCGCTGCTGATTTCCTTCCTGGTGGGCCCGGCCATGATCCGCAAGCTGACCGCCTACAAGATCGGCCAGGCGGTGCGCGATGACGGACCGCAAAGCCATCTGGTCAAAGCCGGCACTCCCACCATGGGAGGGGCGCTGATTCTGGTGTCGGTGACCGTCAGCACCTTGCTTTGGGCGGATCTGCGCAACCGCTTCGTTTGGGTGGTGCTGGCGGTGACCTTGGGTTTCGGCCTGATCGGTTGGGTGGATGATTATCGCAAGGTCGTGCACCGCAATCCCAAGGGGCTGTCGGCCAAGGCCAAGTTTTTCTGGCAGTCGGTGGTGGGGCTGGCGGCGGCGAGTTTTCTGGCGTTCAGCGCCACCTTGCCGGGGCATACCGAATTCATCGTGCCGTTCTTCAAGAACGTTGCTTATCCCCTGGGAGTCACGGGATTCCTGGTGATGAGCTACTTGGTGATCGTCGGCTCCAGCAATGCCGTGAACCTGACCGACGGGCTGGACGGACTGGCCATCATGCCCACCGTGATGGTGGGAGGGGCGCTGGGAGTGTTCGCCTACGTGGCGGGCCATGCGGTGTTCTCCAAGTATCTCGGGTTTCCCTACATTGCCGGCGCCGGGGAGTTGACGGTGTTTTGCAGCGCCATGGCGGGAGCGGGGTTGGCGTTCCTGTGGTTCAACGCGTATCCCGCCGAGGTGTTCATGGGCGACGTGGGCGCGCTGGCCTTGGGAGCGGCCCTGGGGGTGGTGGCGGTGATCGCGCGGCAAGAGATCGTGCTGTTCGTCATGGGCGGCGTATTCGTGGTGGAGACCTTGTCGGTGGTGTTGCAAGTGGCCTCCTTCAAGCTCACCGGCAAGCGGATTTTCCGCATGGCGCCGCTGCATCACCACTATGAACTGAAAGGCTGGAAAGAAAATCAAGTGGTGGTGCGGTTCTGGATCATCACCATGATGCTGGTGCTGGTGGGGCTGTCCACCTTGAAGCTGCGGTGATGCGCATGCAACTGGCCGGGAAGCGAATATTGGTGCTGGGCCTGGGGGTGAGCGGCCTGTCCATGGCCCGCTGGCTGCGGCGCTGCGGCGCCCAGGTACGGGCCGCCGACAGCCGGCCGGCTCCGCCCGGCGCGGAGAGCCTGCGGCGGGAATTGCCGGAAGTGCCCCTCATTACCGGGGACTTCCATCCTCGATTGCTGGAAGGAGTGGATTGGGTGGCCATCAGTCCAGGATTGCCGTCCGACTCCCCCCTAGTCGAGACGGCTCGGCGGCGTGGCCTGGGAGTGGCGGGGGACGTGGAGCTGTTCGCCCAGGCCTTGGTCCGGGAGCCGGCCGCCGCGGTGCTGGCCATCACTGGCTCCAACGGGAAAAGCACCGTCACCGAGATGGTGGGGGCCATGGCCCGGCAAGCGGGCTTGCGCACCCAGGTGGCGGGCAATATCGGCTTGCCGGTGCTGGATGCCCTGGCCGCCTGGCAAGACCGGGGCGCGGCGCGGCCCGAACTCTGGGTATTGGAGCTGTCCAGTTTCCAGTTGGAAACCACCGGCAGCCTGGCTTCCGATGCGGCCACGGTGCTGAATGTGAGCGAGGACCACCTGGACCGCTATGCCGGGATGGCCGAGTATGCCGCCGCCAAGGCACGCATATTCCAGGGGTGCGGAGTCCAGGTGCTGAATCGGGACGATGCTTTCAGCCGCGCCATGGGCTTGCCGGGGCGGCGCGTTTTGACTTTCGGCGGCGACCCGCCGCGGGGCGAAGGAGCCTGGGGGCTGGCCCCCGGACCGGGCGGGGCATGGCTGGCGGAGGGAAGCCAGTTGTTGATGCCGGTCCGGGAGCTACCGCTGGTGGGCGCGCACAATGCCCTTAACGCCCTGGCGGCCCTGGCCCTGTGCCGAGCCGTGGATTTGCCCTATGCGCCGCTGTTGGCGGCGCTGCGCGGTTTTCGGGGTTTGCCGCACCGCTTGGAGCTTGTCGCCGAGATCGGCGGCGTGGCCTTCTACGACGATTCCAAGGGCACCAACGTGGGCGCCACGGCGGCGGCCTTGTCGGGGATGACCGTGCCGGTGGTGCTGATCGCCGGCGGCGACGGTAAGGGACAGGATTTCGCCCCCCTCAAAACGCCCATCGCCACCCACGCCCGGGCCGTGGTGTTGATCGGCCGCGACCGGGAGCACCTCGCCGCCGCTCTGGCCGAGTCCGGCGTGCCGCTGCACCGCGCCGACAGCCTGGAGACGGCGGTGCGGCAAGGGTTCCGGCTGGCCCGTCCCGGAGATGCGGTGGTGCTGTCGCCGGCCTGCGCCAGTTTCGACATGTTCCGGGATTATCGGCACCGGGCCGAGGTGTTCGTGGCGGCGGTGCGGGAGCTGCAAGGGGAGCAACGGCATGCTGTATAGCCCCTTCAACCGTGCCGCCTCCCTGCCGGAATATGACCGGCCGTTCCTGTGGGTCAGCCTGGCGCTGCTCGGAATGGGACTGGTGATGGTGTATTCCGCCTCCATCGCCATCGCCGAGGCGGGGCGCTACACCGGCTATCAAGCTTCCTACTACCTGGTGCGCCAGACGGCGTTCCTGCTGGTGGGGGGAATAGGCGGGCTCATCGCTTTCCAGGTGCCCTTGCGGGTCTGGCAGAAGGCAGCGCCTTACTTGTTTCTGGCCGGCGCCGCGCTGCTGGTGCTGGTGCTGATTCCCGGCATCGGCCGGGAGGTGAACGGCAGTCAGCGCTGGCTGCCGCTGTACGTGGCCAACTTGCAGCCTTCCGAATTTATGAAGCTGTTTGTAATGATCTATGCCGCCGACTACACGGTGCGCAAGGCCGCCTACGTGGACAGTTTCCGCAAGGGTTTTCTGCCGATGCTGGCGGTGATGCTGTTCATCGGCGGATTGTTGCTGCTGGAGCCCGACATGGGGGCTTTCGTGGTCATCGCCGCCATCGCCATGGGGGTGTTGTTCCTGGGGGGCATGAATGCCAAGCTGTTTGCCGGCCTCATCATCGCCTCCATGGCGGGCTTCCTGCTGATGATCCTGAGCTCGCCGTATCGCATGCAGCGGGTGGTGGGCTTCATGGACCCCTGGGCGGATGCCTTCGGCAAAGGCTATCAATTAAGTCATGCCCTCATCGCCTTCGGCCGCGGCGAGTGGCTGGGAGTCGGCTTGGGGGCCAGCGTCGAAAAATTGTTCTATCTGCCGGAGGCCCATACCGATTTTCTGCTGGCGGTCATCGCCGAAGAGCTGGGCTTCGCCGGCGTGGCGGTGGTGGTGGGGTTGTTTGCCTGGCTGGTGGCGCGGGCTTTCGCCATCGGCCGGCGCGCCGCCAAATTGGAGCGCTATTTCGCCGCCCTCATCGCCCAGGGCGTGGGCCTCTGGTTGGGAGTCCAAGGGGTGGTGAACATGGGGGTGAACATGGGATTGCTCCCTACCAAGGGCTTGACCCTGCCCCTCATGAGTTTCGGCGGCAGCGGCATCGTCGCCAATTGCTGTGCTCTGGCGATTTTGCTGCGAGTGGATTGGGAGAATAAAAAATTGCTGCAGGGATATGCCGTATGAGGCCTGTCTTGAGCGCCGTCGAAGGGCCCGTCCCCGGCGCCGCCGAAGGGCTGACGTCCTCCCTTGCCGGGCTGCCGCGCACCCTGTTGGTGATGGCCGGCGGTACCGGCGGCCACGTGTTTCCCGGGCTTGCGGTGGCGGACTGCCTGCGGCGGCGCGGCTGGCGGGTGGTATGGCTGGGCACTCGCGACGGCATGGAGGCCGGCATCGTTCCCCGTCACGGTTATCCCATGGCCTGGGTGCGTTTCGCCGGGCTGCGGGGCAAGGGGCCGGGGGCGCTGCTATTGCTGCCCCTGCGCTTGGCGATAGCCTGCTGGCAGTGTGGGGCGGCGCTGTTTCGCCATCGGCCCGACGTCGCTTTGGGCATGGGGGGCTATGTGTCATTTCCCGGCGGCCTGATGGCCGCGCTGTTGCGCCGGCCCTTGGTGATCCACGAACAGAACGCCGTCTCCGGACTGACCAACAAATTACTGGCGCGTCTGGCCCGGCGGGTGTTGACCGGATTTCCCGGGGTCTTGCCCCGCGGCGAGTGGTGCGGCAATCCGGTGCGGCGGGAGATCGCGGCGCTGCCCGATCCGGCTACCCGCTATCGGCGGCGGAGCGGGCCGGTGCGGCTGCTGGTGGTGGGCGGCAGCCTGGGGGCGGCGGCCTTGAACCAGGTGGTGCCCCAAGCCTTGGCTCTGCTGCCTGAGCAAGAGCGGCCCCAAGTGCTCCACCAGTCCGGGGCGGCCCACCTGGAGACGTTGCGGCAAGCCTACGCCGCCGCCTTCGTGTCGGCCGAGACCGTGGCGTTCATCGAGGACATGGCGGCGGCCTACGCCGAGGCCGATCTGGTGGTGTGCCGGGCGGGAGCCTTGACCGTCGCGGAGCTGGCGGCGGCGGGAGTGGCCAGCGTACTGGTCCCTTACCCCCATGCCGTGGACGATCACCAGACCGCCAATGCCCGGTTCCTGGCCGAAGGCGGAGCGGCTTGGCTGATCCCGCAAGCGGAACTCACTCCCCTGCGCCTGACCGCGTTGCTTCAAGAGGCGCGGCGCGAGAGCTTGCTGGCCATGGCCAGCAAGGCGCGGGCGCTGACTCGGCCCGATGCCGCCCTCAGAGTGGCGGAAGTCTGCGCGGCGGCGGCCGGATGAGGGCGCAAGGGACATGAAACACAAAGTCAAACACGTGCATTTCGTCGGCATCGGCGGCGCCGGGATGAGCGGTATCGCCGAAGTGCTGCTTAACCTGGAATTCCGGGTGAGCGGCTCGGATCTGGCCGACAACGCCGTGATCCGCCGGCTCCGGACCCTGGGAGCGCAGGTATTCGCCGGTCACGACGCCGGCCAAGTGGCGGGGGCCGACGTGGTGGTGACTTCCTCGGCGGTCAGGGCCGACAACCCGGAGCTCATCGAGGCCCGCCAGCGGAACATTCCGGTGGTCCCCCGGGCGCTGATGCTGGCGGAGCTGATGCGCTTGCGGCAGGGCATCGCGGTGGCCGGCACCCATGGCAAGACCACCACCACCAGCCTCATTGCCAGCGTGTTGGCGGAAGGCGGGATGGACCCGACCTTCGTCATCGGCGGTCGGCTGGAGGCGGCCGGCTCCCACGCCCGCTTGGGGAAGGGGGAGTTCATCGTGGCGGAAGCCGACGAATCCGATGCCTCGTTCCTCTACCTACAGCCGGTGATGGCGGTGGTGACCAACATCGATGCCGACCACATGGAGACTTACGGCCATGACTTCGCCAAGCTGCGCCAAGCTTTCGTGGATTTCCTCCAGCGCTTGCCGTTCTACGGCGTGGCGGTGCTGTGCGGAGACGATCCCAACGTGCGCAGCATCATGCCTTTCATCGCCAAGCCCACGGTGAGCTACGGCATCGGCGAAGGGGTGCAGTTGCGGGCGGTGGATATTCGCCATGCCGCCGGCCGGATGAATTTCCGGGTGGTGGGGGGCGTCCTGGGGAGCGAGCGGGGACTGGATCTGGCGGTCACCCTCAATTTGCCTGGGGTGCACAACGTGCAAAACGCTCTCGCCGCCATCGCGGTCGGGTTGGAATTGGGCGTGGGCGAGGCGGCCATCGCCCGCGCCTTGGCCGAATTCAAGGGCGTGGGCCGGCGGTTCCAGCGCTATGGGGAGATTCCTTTAGCCGAGGGCGGAAGCTATGCCCTGGTGGACGACTATGGCCATCATCCGGTGGAAATGGCCGCCACCTTAAACGCGGCCCGGGAAGCTTTCCCGGAGCGGCGGCTGGTACTGGCGTTCCAGCCCCATCGCTATACCCGGACCCGGGATGCCTTCGAGGATTTCGTCAGGGTGCTGTCCACCGTGGATGCGCTGCTGCTCACCGAGGTGTATCCCGCCGGGGAGGCGCCCATCGTCGCCGCCGACGGCCGTGCGCTGGCTCGGGCGGTGCGGGTCCACGGCAAGGTGGAACCCCTGTTCGTGGAAAACGCCGCCGATCTGCCCGCGGCGATTCGCGGCGTGGTCCGGGATGGGGATGTGGTGATCACCATGGGGGCCGGTTCCGTCAGCGCGGTGGCCGGGCGGTTGGCGGAGGCGCGAGGATGATCGTGGAAGCTCGCGGCTCCGGAAGCTTGGATGATTTTGCCTCCGGTTGGACGACGTTGCGGGGGCAATTGAGCCTGGGCGAGTCCATGAGCCGCCATACCAGTTGGCGAGTCGGCGGGCCGGCCCAGCGGGCTTATCGGCCGGCGGATTTGCAGGATCTGGCAGCGTTTCTGGCAGGCTTGCCGGCCGATGAGCCGGTGCTGTTCGTCGGCCTCGGCAGCAATTTGCTGGTACGGGACGGCGGAATTCAGGGAACGGTGATTTTTACCCACGGTATCTTGAAAACCCTGGGCTTGGATCCCGACCGCAAGGGGGTGCTTTACGCCGAAGCCGGCGTGGCGAGCCCCAAGGTGGCGCGCTTTACCGCGATGTGTGGTCTGCAAGGAGCCGAGTTCCTTTCGGGCATTCCCGGAACCGTGGGGGGGGCGTTGGCCATGAATGCCGGGTGCTACGGCCAGCAGACCTGGGAGATCGTCGAAGAAGTGCTGACCGTGGATCGGGACGGGGAACTGCGCAAGCGCCCCGGCCGGCAATTCGCCGTCGGCTACCGCGAAGTGGCGCTCAAACCGCGGTATTGGGAAACCTCGGTGGAGGGCCGGGAGCGGGATTCATTGGGGGGCGAGTGGTTTGTTGCCGCCTGGTTGCGGCTGAGATCGGGGGAGCGGGAAGCGGCAAGAGAAAGAATCCGCGCCTTGCTGACTCGCCGGGTGGCGACCCAGCCCCTTGATCGGCCCAACGCCGGTTCGGTGTTTCGCAATCCGCCGGGGGATTTCGCGGCGCGGTTGATCGAAGCCTGCGGACTGAAGGGGCAGCGGCTGGGAAATGCCCAAATCTCCGCCAAGCACGCCAACTTCATCGTCAATCTGGGCGGCGCCCGGGCGGCGGATATCGAGGCTCTCATGGATTGGGCGGAGCGCAGCGTGGCCGAGCGGTTCGGCATCCGGCTGGAGCGGGAAGTGCGGGTGGTGGGCGAGAGCGGAGCGCCGACCTCGCCGGAAACAGGGGGCGCGGCCGGTGAGCGATAGGTTCGGAAAAGTCGCGGTGTTGCTGGGCGGGCGTTCCGCCGAGCGGGAGATTTCCTTGAAAAGCGGTAATGCCGTGTTGGCAGGGCTAAGGAACGGGGGGATCGATGCGCATCCCTTCGACCCGGCTCAGCGGCATCTCGAAGCGCTGGCCCAAGCCGGGTTCGATCGGGTGTTCATCGCGCTGCATGGCCGCTTCGGCGAAGACGGCACGGTGCAAGGAGCGCTGGAGTGGCTGGGGCTGCCCTATACCGGCAGCGGCGTGCTGGCCAGCGCCCTGGCCTTGGATAAATGGCGGACCAAGCTGATCTGGCGAGCGGCCGGAATCCCCACGCCCCCTTTCCGGCTGCTCGGTGAGGCCACGGATTTTGCCGAAGCGGTCCGGGATCTGGGGCTGCCCATCATGGTGAAGCCGGCCCGGGAGGGTTCCAGCATCGGCATGACCAAGGTGGAGCGGGCCGAGGATCTGCCGGAGGCTTATCGGCAAGCGGCGCGGTGCGATCCCCTGGTGCTGGCGGAAGCTTTTGTCGCGGGCCCCGAACTGACCTCCGCTATCGTTGGCGATACGGCGCTGCCGCTGATCCGATTGGAAACTCCGCGGGTGTTTTACGACTACGAAGCGAAGTATTTCTCCGATTCGACCCGCTATCTGTGCCCCTGCGGGCTGGATGCGGCCGCCGAGACGGCGATTCGGCAGCAGGCCCTGGCGGCTTACCGGGTGCTGGGATGCACGGGATGGGGCCGAGTGGATTTGATGCTGGACCCACAAGGGCAGCCCTATTTTCTGGAAGTGAATACCGTGCCGGGGATGACCGATCACAGTTTGGTGCCGATGGCGGCCAAGGCGGTCGGCTGGTCCTTCGAGGATCTGGTGGTGCGAATTTTGGAATCGGCCGCTACCGGCCGCGGCGCCGGATGACCGATGGAAGCCAAGCCGCAAGCCATGTTGCTGCTCGCCAATCTGCTTTATGCCTTGGCGGCGGTATTACTGCTTTACGGCCTGCTGTTCCTGGCCGTGCACCTGCCGCTGTTCCCGCTGCGGGAGGTGCAGGTAGTGGGCGCCTTGAATCATGTGACTCGGGAGCAGGTGGAAGCGATCGTCAAGCGCGAATTGAAAGGGGGCTTTTTCACGGTGCGATTGGACGGCGCCCGCCGCGTTTTCGAAAAGCTGCCGTGGGTGCGCAGCGTGGACCTGCGCCGCAAATGGCCGGACCGCTTGGTGGTCGGGCTGGAGGAGCACACGGCCCTGGCGCGCTGGGGGGACTCGGGCCTGGTGAATTATTTCGGAGAGGTGTTCGAGGCCGCTTCCGACCCAGCCCTGCCGCTGTTTTCCGGTCCGGCGGGAAGCGCGCAGGAAGTCATGCATCGTTATCGGACATTTGCCGCGGCGCTCGCGGCGATTCGGCGGCAGCCGGCCGAAGTGCGGCTGTCTTCCCGCCGGGCCTGGCAGCTGCGTTTGGATGATGGAACGGTATTGGAACTCGGGCGGGATCAAGTGGATGCCCGGCTGGAGAGATTCGTGGCGGCTTATCCCCGCACCGTCGGGCGCCTGGCCCGCGGCGCCGGTTATGTCGATCTGCGCTATCCAAACGGCTTTTCGGTTCGGGTGGCCGGCATGAAATGGCCGGAAGGCAAAGGGAGCGGAGGCGCCGCAAAAAGATGAGGACGACCAAGGGAATGGGAAGGCCGCGAGACAGCAGTCAGTTGATCGTCGGCCTGGATATCGGGACTTCCAAGATCGCCGCCATCGTGGCGGAGGTGAAGCCCGAAGGGCGGCTGGAGATCATCGGCATGGGGGGCCATCCTTCGCGGGGGCTGAAGAAAGGCGTAGTGGTGAATATCGAATCCACCGTCAGCGCCATTCAGCGCGCCTTGGAGGAAGCCGAACTGATGGCCGATTGCCGGATCCGCGAGGTGTACACGGGGATCGCCGGCAGCCATATCAAGAGCTTCAATTCCCCCGGCATGGTGGCCATCAAGGACAAGGAGGTGTCCCAGTTCGATGTGGAGCGCGTGGTGGAGACCGCCAAGGCGGTGAATATTCCCACCGACCAGCAGATTCTCCACATCCTCAACCAGGAATTCATCATCGACGGGCAAGGGGATGTGCAGGAACCGGTGGGCATGAGCGGGGTCCGGCTCGAGGTCAAGGTGCATATCGTGACCGGAGCCGTGTCCGCTGCCCAGAACATCATGAAGTGCGTGCGCCGCGCCGGGGTGGAAGTGCGGGATTTGATTCTTCAGCCGCTGGCCTCGGCCATGGCGGTATTGTCGGAGGATGAAAAGGATCTGGGGGTGTGCCTGGTGGATATCGGCGGCGGGACGACCGATATCGCGGTGTTCACCCAGGGCGCCATACGCCATACCGCGGTGATTCCCATCGCGGGTGATCAGGTGACCAACGACATCGCCATGGCGCTGCGCACTCCCACCAAGGAGGCGGAAGAAATCAAGCGTAAGTATGGCTGTGCCCTGCGGCAACTGGCCGACCCACGGGATATGGTGGAAGTGCCGGGGGTGGGGGATCGGCCGCCCCGCCAGCTTTCCCGCCAAACCTTGGCGGAAGTCATCGAGCCGCGGGCCGAGGAATTATTCTCCCTGGTACAGGGCGAATTGCGGCGCAGCGGATTCGAGGAGTTGCTGTCCTCGGGGATCGTGCTCACCGGCGGCAGCAGCGCCATGCAAGGGATGGTGGAATTGGGAGAGGAAATCTTCCATATGCCGGTGCGCCTGGGGCTACCTCAGTATTCGGGGGCGTTGGCCGAGGTGGTGCGGCACCCGCGTTATTCCACCGCCATGGGGCTGCTGTTATCCGGGCTGGAACAGCAACAACGCAGACAGTTGGGCAAGCTCAAGGGAGGCTCTTTCAAGCAGGTTTTGGAGCGCATGCGGGCATGGTTCCAGGGAAATTTTTAGCGTGGTTTGTCAGGGTTGAAGTTTTGCAAGGTGATGTTAAACCGAAGCTGTGGTTCGTGGCATGTCACGAGCCGCGGGTAACTTGAAACAGAAAGGAGATCGGCATGTTCGAAATCATGGATGCTCAATCCCAGGAAGCGGTCATCAAGGTAATCGGCGTGGGGGGCTGCGGAGGGAATGCGGTGGACCACATGATTGGCAAGGGGGTGCAAGGGGTGGAATTTGTCTGTGCCAACACCGACGTGCAGGCGCTCAAGCGCAGTCAAGCGAAGCTCCAGATCCAGTTGGGGAGCGGGATCACCAAGGGTCTGGGGGCGGGAGCCAACCCGGAGGTGGGCCGGGAATCGGCCCTCGAGGACCGGGAGCGGATCGCCGAAATGATCGAGGGCGCCGACATGTTGTTTTTGACCGCCGGCATGGGAGGCGGGACCGGGACGGGTGCGGCGCCGGTGATCGCTCAAGTCGCCAAGGAGCTGGGCATCCTCACCGTGGCCGTGGTGACCAAGCCCTTTTCCTTCGAGGGCAAGCGGCTAAAAATCGCCGCCTCCGGCCTGGAGGCGCTGTCGCAGCATGTGGATTCCCTCATCGTGATTCCCAACGACAAGCTGATGCAAGTGCTAGGCGAGGACATCAGCCTGCTGGATGCCTATGCCGCGGCGAACGAAGTGCTGCATGGCGCCGTGGCGGGGATTGCCGAGGTGATCAATTGCCCCGGACTGGTGAACGTGGACTTTGCCGACGTGCGTACCGTGATGTCGGAAATGGGCATGGCCATGATGGGCTCGGCCCGCGCCAACGGGGCTGATCGGGCCTGCATCGCCGCTCAGCAGGCGGTGGCCAGCCCGCTGCTGGAGCATGTGGATCTTTCCGGCGCCCGGGGCGTGTTGGTGAACATCACCGCCAGCACCGGCCTGAAAATGCGCGAGGTTCATGAAGTGATGCAGACCATCCGCGGCTTTACCGCCGAAGATGCCACCGTGATCGTCGGGACGGTGATCGACGAGAACTTGGAGGATGATCTGCGGGTGACCATGGTGGCTACCGGACTGGGTGCTCCGGTGACCCGCCAGGAGATCAAACCCCTCAAGGTGGTGATCCGCAGCGGCACCGATGCCCTACCGATGGAAGTAGGCTACGCCGGAGAATCGGATACCCCGGCAGTGATGCGCAGCCGTCGCCGGGAAGTGACGGTCGAAGCTATGCGCCGGTCCGGGGTGGAGATGCTGGATATCCCGGCTTTCCTGAGAAAACAGGCTGACTGAGGCCAGCCTGGAGGATCTGGGATCCTCTGGGTAGCAAGATCCGCCGCCCTTTTCCTCGCTGGGGATAAGTTCACTTCTCGGCGGCTCGTCGGTATAGCCGATACCGCTCCACGTCGTCGCCGGGACGGGCGCCTTCCCAGATTTTCTTCCAGCCTGGGCCCGGGCCTCGTTCGATTTTCGCTTCCCCCTGAACCAGCAGCAGGTCACAGGATCGGCGCCGAGAGGGCACTTCTTCCCGGTAGGTGACGATTCCGC
Source organism: Betaproteobacteria bacterium (assembly GCA_023259135.1). Classification (GTDB taxonomy): domain Bacteria; phylum Pseudomonadota; class Gammaproteobacteria; order Burkholderiales; family JAHFQX01; genus JAHFQX01. Next base: position 37,289 of record JAHFQX010000028.1, read on the forward strand.
CGAAGTAATCCAGAGAGGCTCTTTGGGGTTCCCCCAAATGCAGGCTGGAGACGCATCGGGAG